>DATKMF010000116.1:0-12130 GCA_035542015.1 Candidatus Cybelea sp. | reverse complement strand
CGGGCTGCGGCAAGAGCACGGCGCTCCGGATCATCGCCGGTCTGGAGGAGATCACCAAGGGCGAGCTTTATATCGGCGGCAAGCTGATGAACGAGGTGCCGCCGGCCGATCGCGGCATCGCCATGGTGTTCCAGTCCTACGCGCTCTATCCGCACATGACGGTCTACAAGAACATGGCCTTCGGATTGAAGTTCGCAAAGACCCACAAGGACGAGACCGACCGGCGCGTGCGCGAGGCGGCGGAGATACTGAAGCTGACCCCCTACCTGGAGCGCAAACCCCGCGATCTCTCCGGCGGTCAGCGCCAGCGCGTCGCCATCGGCCGCGCCATCGTGCGCGAGCCCTCGGTCTTCCTGTTCGACGAGCCGCTCTCCAACCTCGACGCCGCGCTCCGCATCAACACTCGGATCGAGATCGCGAAGCTCCACCGCAGCCTCAAGGCGACGACGATCTACGTCACCCACGACCAGGTCGAGGCGATGACGCTGGCGACCAAGATCGTGGTGATGAACCAGGGCCGCGTGGAGCAGGTGGGGCCGCCGCTCGAGCTCTATCACCACCCGAACAACCAGTTCGTCGCCGGATTCATCGGCTCGCCGAAGATGAACTTCGTGCCCGCCAAGGTGGTGGCCATTGGTGCCGGCGGCGCCACGGTCGATTTCGGCGAGCCGAAACCGGCCCTGGTGCCGATCGACAGCAGCACCGCCAGGGTCGGCGACACGGTGACCCTCGGCATGCGCCCGGAGCACATGTCGGAAGGGCCGCGCTACGAGCTGGTGCTCACGGGCACGGTCGAAGGCGTCGAGCTGCTGGGCGAAGCGAGCTACGTGCACATGCGCCGCGACGACGGGACTATCCTGATCGTGCGCTCGGCCGGCGACAGCAAGGCGCAGCTCGGCTCCAAGATCCAGGTCTCGACCGGCGTCGATCACCTGCACCTCTTCAACGCGGAGGGGCTTTCGTTCTCCCGCCGCAGCAAGGCGGACGCGGCCTGAGCTAGCCGCCGAGCTTTCGCGCGATGGCGTCGAAGGCGGTGAGCAGGAGGCGGTCCATGGCGTCGTCGAGCGGCAGCGGCTGCGACGAGAGCTTGACGATCGTCACCTCCGAGGCGGGGTCGATATAGATCCACTGCCCGTGGATGCCGATGGCGCAGAAGGCGCCGCGCGCGTTGCCGATGCTGTACCACTTGCCGCGATACCGCCCGCCCGGGATCAGCTTGGCGAGGTCGCCCGCCTTCCAGGCCGCGGGATCGCCCTTGGTGCGGATGTCATCGATCCACCATTCGGGCACGATCTGCTGGCCGTCGGTCCGGCCCCGGTTGCGCACCATGTCGCCGAACCTCGCGAGATCGCGCAGGCTGGTGCAGATGCCGCCGGCGGTGCGCGGCGCGCCCATGCGATCGACCGTGACGTAGGCATCGAACTCGGTGCCGAGCTTCTTCCAGATCGCATCGGAGAGCAGGGCCGCGAACGGATGCCCGGTGGCGCGTTCCAGGATCCAGCCCAGAAGATCGGAGTTCGGCGAGACATAGTGGAAGATCTGTCCGTGCGGACCGGGACCGCGGCGGAGCGTGGTCAGGAAATGCCGGAGATCGTCGGGCTTCATGCCCTCGGGCACGGGATTCCATCCGGTCGCGACGCGATAGCGCGCGAAATCGCCCTGCGAATCGAGATAGTCCTCGATGAAGTTGATGCTGACCGCCATGTCGAGCACGTGCCGCACGGTGCAATCGCCGCCATAGGCCGAGCCCTCGACCTCGGGGATGTAGCGCGTGACCAGTGCGTCGGGATCGAGCCTGCCGTCGCCGATCACGATGCCGGCGAGGATCGCCGATATCGATTTGCTGACCGAGAAGACGATATGCGGTTCCTCCGGCCGCAGGCTGCCGTCGTACCATTCCATCAGCGCGCGACCGCGCTGCAACACCATGAACCCGTCGGTCCAGGTCGCCGGCAGCAGGGCGCCGACGGTCCATTCCCGTCCGTCCGGTCCTTCGAAGGCGAAGCGCTCGATGAGCGAGGAGGTGAGCGGGATGCGATCCACCAGGCGCTCGCTGCGATAGATCGCGGCACTCGGCACGAGCTCGCGCACGTGGTGGAAGGCCCACCGGTTGAACGGCGGCAGGCGCCAGTTGGCGAGCGTCACCTGCCCCTCATTCGGGGCCGGAAAGGCCTCCATCAGGTGCGGCTCGTCCAATCCGGTCTCCCTACGACTCCGATTCTCAAGGTTCAGCATAAGACCTCATCTTCGGCTCGGGAAAGGCCCGACTCGCCGGTGCTGGAACGGTGCGTGCGGAGTGTTCGTTCCGCCACCCGCGATTCGGCCACATTTTCCACGGTTTGGAGGTTCCTTGAACTTGCCCCGCCGCCCGATATAGTCGGAGCGGATTTGGTGCCGGCCGGACGCGGGTGGAGCGCATGCCAAGCATACGGCCGGAGGTCGCCGGCTTCTTCGACCAGGACAGCTTCACCATCAGCTACCTGGTCGCCGATCCCGCGACCCGGCGCTGCGCCGTCATCGACAGCGTGCTCGATTTCGATGCCGCTTCCGGCCGCACCCGCCACGCCACTGCCGACCGCATGATCGCAAAGATCGAGGGCGACGGGCTCGCAGTCGACTGGATCCTCGAGACCCATGTCCATGCCGATCATCTGAGCGCGGCGCAATTTCTGAAGAGCCGGTTCGGCGCGCCGATCGGCATCGGCGCCCAGGTCGATCGGGTGCAGCACAATTTCGCCAAGCTCTTCAATCTCGATTCCGGCTTCGTGCCCGACGGACGGCAGTTCGATCATCTGTTCCAGGATGGCGAACCGTTCCAGATCGGCAAGGTCGAGGCGCGCGTGCTGGCGACGCCCGGTCACACGCCGGCCTGCGTCACCTATGTCATCGGCGACACCGCCTTCGTCGGCGACACGCTGTTCATGCCGGATTACGGCACCGCGCGCTGCGACTTTCCCGGCGGCGACGCGGCGGAGCTCTATCGCTCGATTCAGCGCATCTTCGCGCTGCCGCCGGAGACGCGGATCTTCCTCTGCCATGACTACAAGGCGCCCGGCCGCGACGAATACAAATGGCAGACCACCGTCGCCGAGCAGCGCGCGAAGAACGTCCACATCCACGACGGGATCTCGGAGGAAGCGTTCGTCGCCATGCGGCGCGAACGCGACAAGACTCTCTCCATGCCGAAGCTGATCCTGCCCGCCGTGCAGGTCAACATGCGGGCAGGGAGGTTCCCGGAAGCGGAAGCGAATGGTATCCGCTACCTGAAGCTGCCGGTGGACGCGTTCTGAAGTCGAAGAATGCCGTTACCTCACTCTTATTTTATTGGCGTATTCACTACGTCAACTGCGCTGTCCTATTGCCCCCGCATAAATTGTAGTTGCGACGACTATCACCTTAGGTAGAGTCGCCTCGTCGCGATGGCATCTGAACGATCGTCGCGGCTTAGGGGGAGGGAATCATATGGCCGTCATGAATGAGGCGGGCTTCGCGCTGCTGCGCAAGTGGGAAGGCTGCATTCTCCATGCGTATGACGATGCGAACGACCACCCGGTGAGCCCCGGCGACGTGGTGCATGGCACTCTGACCATCGGTTACGGGCACACCGGAAGCGATGTCCATCCGGGTCTGACCTGGACGCAGCAAGAGGCGGAGGAAGGGTTGAAACACGACATCGACGCCGTCGTGAATCAAATCACACCACTCATCAAGGCCAAGCTGAACGACAACCAGTTCTCCGCTTTCGTCTGCTTTGCCTTCAACATCGGCTTGCACGCCTTCGCCACCAGCTCTGCCTTGCAGCTGGCCAATCAAGGCAAGCTTCAAGACGTTCCCGATCACATCGCGCTCTATGACAAGACGACCATCAACGGACATCTGGTCGTCAGCGAAGGCCTCAAGAACCGCCGGCAAGCGGAAATCAACCTCTGGAAGACTGCCGTCTGATTTTGCCGCCAGACAGGGTGGCCGCAGCTCTCGGCGGCTCCAGTCGCGTCGCGGGAGACTAACGCGACGCCGATCGGCCCTCGATCGCACCGAGCACGGCGTCGATGCGGTTGCGCGCTGTCTCGCAATCGCGTTTCGAGCCTGAGAGAAAGAGCCGGCCGGTGGCACCGATCATCTGCACATCGACCAGCGTGATCCCAGGCGCCGCCTTCTCGGCTTCGTTGGCGGCGATGGCGGCGAAGAGTGCCGGCTCGAGCTCGTAGAGCAGCAGCGACTTCCCCGGCAGCAGCATCGAGGCCTCGCGGGTGCGGTTCAGGATGATCGCGTGCTGGTCCGCGACATCCTCGATGATGTCGGCGAAATGGGTGCGCGGCTTCAGCTGGTCGCCGGGCTTGTGACCCATCCCCGCGAGCACGCCCTCGCCCATCCGCTTCAGCGCCGCCAGATCGCGCGAATGCAGCTCCAGCAATCCGTATTGCCGCTCCACGTAGAGCAGACCGGGCTCGAGCTCCGGATCGTGCTTCAGCGCGAGATCGCAGATGCGATGGATCGCCAGCGCCGGCGCCACCTCCACGATCAGGCTGTGCTCGCCCTCCAGCGGCGGATAGCCGCGCGCCCGCATCGGCGTCGACATATACGCCGCGAACTGCCGGGCCAGGGATTCGATCAGCAGGTAGACGCGAAGCTCGGTCATGGACTGCAACTCGGCAACCTACACTCCGTCATACCGGCACTTGGTGCCGGCATCCACGCCTTGATCAGTCGCACCGAAAAGGCGTGGATCCCGCGACCAAGTCGCGGGATGACGGTCAGGTCGTCGCCTGACCGTCACTTCCCAGACGCCGTCGGGAAATGCTTCGCGAGATCGGGGTGCGGGCGCGGGATGACGTGGACCGAGACCACGGTGCCGACGCTGCTGGCGGCCTCGCTACCGGCCTCGGTGGCGGCCTTCACGGCGCCGACATCGCCGTTGATGATGACGGCGACCAGCCCGTCACCCACCTCCTCGCGGCCGAGGATGGTGACGTTGGCCGCCTTCACCATGGCGTCGGCCGCGGCCAAAGCCGCGACGAAACCCTTGGTCTCGATCATTCCGATGGCGTTCGACATGATGCTCTCCGTTGCTTGAAGTGTCGTTGATTTCTACTTGCGCGCGGCGGCCGGCTTCGCCCCCGCCTGCTGATCCAGCGAGCCGATGATGAGGGCGTCGATCGGGATCTTGCCGCCGCCCAGCCAGGCCGCGGCGGTCGAGCCGGTGACCACCATCACCTCCTCGCCTTCGCCGCAGCCGAGCACGTCGAAGGCCATGATGCGGCCGCCGGTCGCGATCTCGACTTCCAGGAAGGCGCCGGACGGGATGTGCTCGATGCGCTTGGTCGCCCAATAGCGGCCGACCACATGTCCACGGATCATGGCTTCATCCTCTCGATGGTGATGCCGAGACTGCGCGCCCGGTCGCGCGCCAATGGGGTTACGCTGACCTGGGTTGCGACCTGCAAGGTCTTGGTGCCCCGCGGCAGCTTCAGCAGCAGGGATTCGGTGACGACGCCTTCGGCGATGCGACTGCTGCTCGCTTGCGCAGCGCCGGGTGCGACAACCGTCTTGCCTTGCTCCAGGCGGAATGGATATCGCCCGCTTGCGATCGCCGACCGAATATTCGGGTCCTCCGCGAGGCTCAGAACCTGTTTCGCGAAGGCCACGACATCGGCGTCGCTCGCCATGCGCACGCGTTGCTCGGCCGGTCCCGCCACCGGAGCGCCGAGCGACGCCTTCGCCGCGGCGAGCTCGGTGGCGATCACGTCGCGGATGAGGACGCGGAGCTCCAACCCGTCCAGCATGCGCCTCACCCTTCCAGCACGCGGATCGCGCGCTCCGCGGCCGCGGCACCCATGCGCACGTCGGACTCCTCCCCGGAGAGATAGACCCGCCCCGTGGCGCCGATCATCCGGTAGTCGACAATCTTGATCTCCGCCGACTTCTCGGCCTCGTTGGCGGCGAGGATCGCATAGGAAGCGGGTTGCATCTCCAGCACAAACAGCGACTCTCCCGGCAGGATCATGGACCCCAGCTTGTTGCGGTTGATGAGGAAGGCGTGGACCGGGTCGACCCGGGTGATGATCTGCGCCGCCAGCACTTGCGGCCGCACGGCGTCGGCCTCGTTGGCGCCGAGCTCTTCCAGCGCGGCCTCGGCCGCGGCCTTGACCGCCGAGGTCGAGCGCGAATGAATTTCGAGATAGCCGAACTGACGCTCGACCACGAGGATCCCGCCGCCGACCTCGGCGTGTTTCAGCGCGACGTCGGTCAAGGGCTCGATGTCGAGGCCGGGCGCCACTTCGATGATCTGCGCCGCCATGTTGGTGCGCGGCAGCCGACCGCGCATCCAGCTCGCCATATAGCAGAGCGTCTGCGGCTGCATCTGGTCGATGAAGATATAGGAGCGCAATTCCGCCATGGCTATTTCCTGAGGGCGTGGCGGAGCTCGTCGAGCACGATGCGGCGGATCTCTTCGCGCAACAGCGCGATCTCGTCGTTCGTGGCGGAGGCCGGCGCCGCCGCAGCGCCCTCCTGCAGGCGACCGAGGGACATCGGCGCGGTGGCGCCGAGAATCGGCTCGGGCAGGCCGTGGGTCGGCTCCAGCGCGCCGAAGTCGCCGAAGCCGGCGTCGGCCTCGTCGCTGTAGGCGATGCGGGTCCAGTTCACGAGATGTTTGGGCTCGATGTTCTCGCCGATCGCGGAGCGGCCGAAGAAGCCGGTGCCGATGGTGAAGGACGGCGCCAGATGCGTGCCGAAGCCCGCGGCACCCTGGCTGCAGGGCACGTTGACCGCGACCCTGAGCGCCTTGACCGCGGCGCTGAATTTCAGGACGGTCGCCGGATTCTTGCTGTGGATCGCCGCCGAGTGGCCGGCGCCGGACATGCGAATGAGGGCGCGGGAGATGGTGATCGCCGCATCCACATGGGGCGCGCGGATGAAGCCCAGCACCGGACAGAGCTTCTCCTTGGAGAGCGGCTCGTCGATCCCGACCCGGTCGATCTCGGCGAGGATGATCCGCGCATTGGCGGGCACGCGGATGCCGGCCTTCTGCCCGATCTCGGCCGCCGATTTGCCTAGGACCTCGACGTTGAACGAGCCCTTGCCGTAGATGAGGTCGCGGAGCTGCGCCACTTCCTCAGGCTTCGCCACATGGGCACCGCTGTGCCGCAGCGCCGCCACGAGACGGTCCGCGATCGAAGCTTCGGCGACCACCACGCTTTCGTTGGTGCAGAGGATCGAGTTGTCGAAGCTCTTCGAATCGACGATGCGCTTCGCCGCGGCTTCGATGTCCGCCGTGGCATCGACCAGAGCCGGCGCATTGCCGGGGCCGACGCCGATCGCCGGATTTCCGGAGCTGTAGGCGGCGCGCACCATGGGCGTGCCGCCGGTTGCCAGGATCACGTTGACCTTGGGCGATTTCATGATGTGATCGATCAGCGGCAGCGAGGGCTGCTCGACCACCTGGATGACGCCCGAGGGCGCCCCCGCCTTCTCCGCCGCCTTCGCCATCACCTTCGCCGCATCGGCGGAGCAGGCCTTGGCCATCGGATGTGGCGAGATCACGACGGCGTTGCGGGTCATCAGCGCGAGCATGATCTTGAAGAAGACGGTGCAGACCGGGTTGGTCGAAGGCGTCAGCGCGAAGACCACGCCGGCCGGGCGCGGCAGCTCGACGATCCTCTTGTCGGCGAGGACGCGCTTCGAGCAGAAGTCGTCGCCGCGATAGGTCTCGTAGAGACCGCGCGAGGTCAGCTCGTTCTTGATCTTCTTATGCGCGGCGACGCCGAAGCCGGTCTCCTTGACCGCGGCCTCGGCCAGCGGTCCGGCGACGGCGAAGCCTGCCTCCGCCGCCGCGCGCACGATCGCATCGACGCGCGCGTGGTCGAACTGCGCGAACGACGCGGCAGCCCAGCCGGCCGCCTCCAGCATCATGTCGGCCTGCCCGGTCTGGCGTTTCTCGCCGGCCAGCAGCTCTTCGACGATGGCGTTCAGCGCCATGCTTTCCTCACGCCGCGTTCCGCGACCAGGTCTTCGTGCGCGTGCCCTTGCACTCGGCGCGGGCGAGGCCGATCGCGCGCTCGACGCGCTCCAGCAGTTCCTCGCAGAGCGCCGTCGGCATCAGCACGCCGGGCTTGAACTGGAGCACGCGGGGATCGAGGGTCGAAAAGATCGCCCAGACGCCGTGCTCGTAGAGATGCTTCATCACCGGCTTGGCGCCTTCGGGATAGTCGAACTCCAATCCCATCACGACGCCGCACTGGCGGATGCCGACGAAGAAGTCGGCATAGAGCTTCATGATCTCGGTGAGGCCCGAGCGCATCATCTCGGAGATGTAGTTGACGATCGGTCGGATCTGCGGCCGTTGCAGGATCTCCAGCGTCTTCAGCGCGACCAGGCAACCCAGCTCGGCGCCGCCCATGGTGGACATGTGGGCGAACCCGTCCTGCTTCAGCCATTGCGCGGCTTCCGGCTTCGCCACCACGCAGGCGATCGGATACATGCCGCCGGAGATGCCCTTGCCGGTCACCATGAGATCCGGCTCGATGCCGTAGCGCTGATAGCCCCACATCTCGCCGCAACGCATCAGGCCGGTCTGCACCTCGTCGGCGATGTAGAGCGCCTCGTAGCGCTCGCAGAGCTTCTTCACCGCGGGCAGATAGCCCGCCACCGGCATCGGGAAGCCGTAGGTGGCGGGGATCGTCTCCATGATGACGGCGGCACAGTCCTTGGCACGGAGCGCATCCTCCATCGCATCGAGATTGTTGAACGGCACGTGGACGAACTCGTCCGGCCGATCGGAGAGGAAGGTCTTGGAGAACCGGTCGGCGCCGGTTGCGACCGCGAGGCCGGTATGGCCGTGATAGGCGTTGATGATGGAGACGATCTTGCGCTTCTTCGTGGCATTGCGCGCGCATTTGATGGCGAGGTCGATCGCCTCGGCGCCGCCCGCGGTGTACATCGCGTATTGCATGCCGCCGCCGCAGACCTTGGTCAGCTCTTCGGCGAGCGCAGTCCTTCCCAGCGCCGGGAAGTGGTGGTTGCCCATGTCGAAGCGCGTGGTGCCGCGATGCAGCACCTCGATCAGCTCCGGATGGCGGTGGCCGATGTTGTAGGTGCCGCCGTTCAGGTGCACGTCGATCAGCCGCCGGCCGTCCATGTCGTAGAGCAGGTAGCCTTCGCGGCGGTCGATGACGAGATCGACGCCCTGGTCCTGCCAGAACTGGGTCTTGTTCGGATTCCAGAACGCCTTCGATTTCTCGATGAACTCCTGCTTCTCCGGCGACTGCTCATGTTCTTCCATGTTCGACCTCATGCGAAGCGCGAGAGATATTTCTCGGCCATCTCGCAGGTGCCCTCGGCATAGGCGGGGCCTTCCTGCCTGGCGAGATCGGTCTCGGAATGGGAGCCCATCCAGGCGAAGAGGATCATGCGGCGGAGCATGACGAAGGTCGGCAGCTCGTCCTCGTCCTCTTTCGAGAGCGGGCGCACGCGGCGATAGCCCTCGGCCCAGGCATCGATCAGCGCCGGAACTTCCGGCTTGTGCTCGAAGAAGCTGACCGCGGTGCCGGCGTCATAGAGGAACCAGCCGAGACCGCAATCGTCGAAATCGATGACGCGGATGTCGCCCTGGTGGATCAGCAGATTGGCGAGGCGGAAATCGGCATGAATGAGCCCGTAGCGTTCCGGCGCTTGGCCGAAGCGCGTCAGGCGCCGCTCCATCGCATCCACCAGACGCTGCAACAGCGGGCGTCGCGCCGGAGTCATGTCGGGGCCCCCGCTCCAGGGGCCCCAATTCGGCTGAGCACCGAGGCTGTGCTCGAAATCCCAGATGGTGCGTTCGAAGTAGGCCGGGCGCTTCCAGCGCAATGAGTGCTCGTGCGTGCGTGCCGTGACTTCGCCGAGGCGTTTGAACGGCTCGATGAGGTCGTGGTCCTGCTGCGGCTCTTCGCCCTCGATGAACGCGAACAGCACGCAGTTGCGGGGCGTCGGGAGCGAGCGATGCGCCACGGTCTGGATGTCCTGACCATCCTTGCCCGTAATCGCCTGAGGCGTGTGCACCCCGGCTTCGGCCTGCAAGGCGCGCATCCAGGCGAGCTCGCTGCGGATGCCGTCGACCGTATGATAGCCCTCGCGGTGGACGCGCAGGATGACCGGCTTCCCCCCGTGCGCCGGCTCGACGCGATAGGTCGTGTTCTCGGAATGATTGATCATCTTCAGCCTCGCGCCGGCCAAGTCCCAGCGCGGCAGCGCCGCCTCGGCCAGTTGGCCAATGCTGAGCATCAATCGCTCGTGGCTCAGCCTCTCGCTCATTCCGAATCCCTGCGTCTCCCAGATTTACCGAGTCGTTGCGGCGCGCACGAGTCGCCGGTGCCGGGCAACACGGAACCGCGCCCGGGAAGCCTCCCAGGATCACGCTATGCTCCCACGTTCACCCGCGCTTGACCCCTGGCGGGCCGATCTTGACAGCCGCGCGAGCCCGCGACTCGCGGGGTGGCGCTTGCGGCGACCCGCCTCCCATGCAATCATTTTGCAATCAAGCAGCCGAGCGGTGGCTCGAAAGGTTGCTGGGCACCATGAGTGGATCGGGCATCCTCCGGGACGGCGGAACGGGGCAAGCGAGCGGCCCGATCGTGCTCGCCTGTGCCGCGACCGGCATCGTGCCCTTCATCGAGCGCGCCGGCGGCGACATCGACAGCATCTTCGGCAATTCCGGCATCGCCCCCGACATGGCGGGCTCGCCGACCCTGAAGCTGAAGCTCGGCGACTATTGCCGCCTGTTCGAGGAGGCCTCCCGCCGCACCCAGCGCGACAATTTCGGCCTCTGGTTCGGCAACCAGTTCCAGCCCCGCGACCTCGGCCTCTGGGGCTATGCGGCAGTCTCCTCGCCGACGCTCGGCAGCGCGCTGGAGAACCTGGTCGGCCTCTTCCGCTATCACCAGGAATCCTCGGTGATGCGCCTCATCCCCGCGCGCGACGGGCTCATCCGCCTCGAATACCGGATCGAGGCGCCGGAGATCCTGGAGCGGCGGCAGGATGCGGAGCTCTCGCTCGGCATGCTCCTGAACCTGATCCGCGAATGCATGGGGGCGCATTGGGCGCCGGAGGAAGTGCATTTCGAGCATCCGCGGCCGCAGCTCTGGCAAGAGCACGAAAGCGCCTTCGCGGCGCCGGTCTATTTCAGCCAGCCGACCAACGCGCTCGCCTTCCGGCGCGAGCTGCTCGACCGCGCGATGCCGGCGGCGGATCTGAAGCTGCTCGCGGTGATGCAGACCAGCCTGGAGGCGCTCGGGCTCCACGGCGGCGGGCAGGGCCTCTCCGACCGCATCCGCTCGGCGATCCGCGTGCGGCTGCCGAACGGCTATCCGGCGCTGGACCAGATCGCGGCGGAGCTCCGCGTCTCGGCCCCGCTGGTGCAACGCACGCTGGCCGAGCAGGGCCTCACCTACAAGGATGCGGTCGAGGTCATGCGGCGCAACCTCGCGATGATGTATCTGGAGCAGCGCCAGCTGCCGCTGACCGAGGTGGCGCTGCTGCTCGGCTATTCCGAGCTCTCCGCCTTCACCCGCGCCTTCACGCGGTGGACCGGCGCCTCACCGCGCAGCTATCGGCAGTCGCTCGTGCGGCATTAAGCCTGCGCCAGTGCGTCCAATGACTCAGGCACGATCTGGCCGCCGTCTACGATCAGGGTCTGGCCGGTGATGTAGGCGGCTTCCTTCGAGGCGAAGAACAGCGCCGCATGGCCGATGTCCTCGACCTCGCCGAGGCGCTTCAACGGCACCGAGGCGGCCATGCTCTTGAGATACTGCTCGCCAAGATCCTTCAGCCCTTCGGTGATGACGTTGCCGGGCATCACGGCATTGACCGTGATGCCGTATTTCGCGAGCTCGATGCAGGCGGTGCGCATGAAGCCCAATTGCCCGGCCTTGGTGGCACCGTAATGCGACCAGCCGGGAAAGCCCGTCACCGGGCCGGTGATCGATGAGGTGATGACGACGCGGCCCTGGCTGCTCTTCTTCAGGTAAGGCACGCAGGCCTGGACCGAGAGGAAGCAGCCCTTGAGGTTGACGGCGAAGGTGTCGTCCCACTGCTCGGCCGTCAGCTCCTCGAGCTTCACCTGCGGGAACACGCCCGCATTGGCGCAGAGCACGTC
>DATKMF010000115.1:0-26022 GCA_035542015.1 Candidatus Cybelea sp. | reverse complement strand
ATCCGCCCTTCCTCAAGGACGTGATCGATGGCGGCATCGCGGAGGGCATCGATTGGCGCCCCTTCCAGGTGAAGCTGGTGCTGGCGGGGGAGGTCTTCAGCGAGGAATGGCGGGATCTGGTCGGCGCGAGAGCCGGTATCGCCGAGCCCGCGTTCGGCTCCGTGGCGCTCTACGGCACGGCCGATGCCGGCGTGCTCGGCAACGAGACGCCGCTCTCGGTCGCGATCCGCCGCGTGCTCGCCGAGCGTCCCGAGGCGGCGCAGCAGCTGTTCGGCGACACGCGCCTGCCGACGCTCTGCCAATACGATCCGACGGCACGTTACTTCGAGAGCATTGATGGCTCGCTCGCCTTCTCCGGCTGGAACGGCGTGCCGCTGGTCCGCTACCACATCGCCGATCGCGGCGGCATCCTCGGCTATGACGCGATGCTCGCCGCAATCCGCGACCTCGGCGCCGATCCCGTCGCCGAGGTCCGAAGCACCGGCGGACCGGACCCACGGCGATTGCCCTTCGTCTGGGTCTTTGGGCGCGCGGATTTCACCGTCTCCTTCTTCGGCGCCAACGTCTTCCCGGAGACGGTGTCGCTCGGCCTCGAGCAGCCGGAAGTCCGCGCCCATGTCACCGGCAAGTTCGTCATGGAGGTGAAGGAGGGGCTCGCCGGTGACAAGCCCCGCCTCACCATCGCCATCGAGCTCGCGCGCGGTGCCTCCGGCGACGACGAGTTCGGCGAGCTGGTCGCGATCGCCATCCTCACCCAGCTCCGCCGCCTCAACAGCGAATTCGCCAACTACGTGCCTCAGGAGTTCCAGAAGCCGCTGGTGAGCCTCTACCCGACCGGACATCCCGACTACTTCCCGGTCGGCGTGAAGCATCGCTATAGTCGGAAGTAGACATCACGCTCCTTCTCCCTCCTCCGATTCGGGGGAGGGCAAGGTGGGACAAGTTCCCTCCCCCGATTCGGGGAGGGCCAGGGTGGGGGCAAGTACCGGAGCTGCCGCGATGGCCGATACCGCACCACGCAAAGTCCCGCCCTTCCTCACCGCCCATGACCGGCTGCTGATCGCCCTGGCACTCGGGCTTTGCTTCTACGCGTTGCTGCTGCTTCCCGGCATCGACCGCTTTATCCCCGGCGCGGCGATGCATCTGGCGCTGGCCTGGGACGTGGTCGCGGGCACCTATCTCCTGCTCGCCGTCGTCATGATGCGCCATCCGGACCAGACGCGGATCCGGCTGCGGGCCAAGATGGTCGATATCGGCATCGGCGAGATCGTCACCATCGTGGTGCTGGCCGCCGGCTTCAGCCTGATCGCCGTCGGCAAGGTGCTGGCCGGCGCCCGCGGGCTCCAGGTGCCGGAGCAGGTCGCGCATATCGGCATCGGCGTCGTCACCGTCGTGCTCTCCTGGCTGGCGCTGCACACGCTCTTTGCCGTCCACTACGCCCATCTCTACTACGACCCCGCCGAGCACGGGCAGAAGGCGACCGAGCGCGGCGGCCTCGACTTCCCCGGCGAGAAGCAGCCGGACTACTGGGACTTCCTCTATTTCTCCGTCGTCATCGGCATGACCTGCCAGGTCTCGGACGTCACGGTCTCCGCCCGCGACATGCGCCACCTGGTGACGGCCCAGGGCATCATCGCCTTCTTCTACAACACCGTCATCCTCGCCCTCGCCGTCAACATCGCCGCGGGGTTGGGATGACGCCCCACAACAACCGGGCGCCGCCCAACCCCCGCCTCCAAGACTGGGGGCGGGTTGGGGTAGGGGTTGATGCAGCCGCTCTGCTGGCGAGTTCGTACCTGTCGGATCCAGCGCGAGAGCATCAAGGCGCCGCTGTTGACTGCATCGCCATCTCAATCGTTTGACGCTCGCCGCGTCGCGCACTAGCTTGCGCGGCGATAACAACGGACGTGTGGCACACCATGCGATGGTCGGTGGCGTTGATTTTGGTCGCGGCGCTGACCCTTCCGATAGGCGCGCCCGCCGACACCTCCAGCGAACCCACCATCGCCGATCCCTCGAAGGACCTGTTCAAGGCCTGCACCGAGGCTGCGCAGCGCCATGACGACGACGCTGCCATGGCGCTCTGCGGTCGCGCGATCTCCGCGGGCCTGCCGCCATCACTCACGGCCATCGCCCTCGATATCCGTGGCAATATCTATCTCGAACGCCACGACACGGCCTCGGCCATCGCGGATTTCACCAGCGCGATGGAGGCCTCGCCCAATGACGCCGCCTCTTACCGCCTGCGCAGCGTTGCCCTGGCGACCGAGGGCGATTTCGACGGGGCGATCTCGGATGCGTCGGCGGCGATCCAGCGGGCGAACGGCGCGCCCATGCTTTTCGAGTTGCGCGGCGATCTCTATCACCAGAAGGGTGACGACGTTGCCGCGATCCACGACTACGCAGAGGCGATTCGGTGGCCGGACTGCACCAGCGGAGGTCTCGACGACCTGTCGCCGGGCAAGGAGTTCGCCTGCAAGAATTTGCAGGATGGCATCGCCGCCTGGCTGGAAGGCGACAACGCGACCGCCGCCGAAGCGCTTGACGCAGCAGTACATGCGACGAGCGACACGCAAGGGATTCTGCGCGCTGCCATCTGGCGCGACCTCGCCTTCCGCAGCGATCGCCGCGATGCCACCACGCCGTTGAACGCCGCGGTGAACGAAGCCGCCGCCAATTCTGAGTCCGCGAAGTGGCCGCTGCCGCTGCTGCGCTATGCCCAGGGTCATCTTGCCGAGAACACGCTCGAGCTCAGCGTCGACTATCCCGATCCCGAGGCCGCGCAGGCGCGCGCCTGCGACGTCACGCTCTATGTCTCGGCGCGCGCGCTCATCGACGGTCATCCGGTGATCGCAGCCAAAGGCTTTGCCCAGGCGCAAAGTGTCTGTGCCGCGGACACTGTGGAGCAGGACGCGGCCAAGGCGTTGGCACTGATCGCCGCACGACCGGTGGATGCCCGGGGCGCCGGCGACATGGCGAGCTGCAATGGCGCGGGTGAAGCCGGCTATGATCCGGCAACCATCATCGGCGCCTGCGGGACTGCGCTTGCGGATCCGGATCTACCCGACGCCTGGCGTATGGGCGCGCTCTCCTTGCGGGCCGCCGCCTATCGCCGCGCGGAAGACACGCCGAAGGCGATCGCCGACCTCGATGCGGCAACCGCGCTCGAACCCGGCAATGCCGAGCTCTATCGCCTGCGTGGCCTCTATCGCCTGGATCAGGGCGAGGCCGATGGCGGCCTCGCCGACCTGACCTATGCGCTCCAGCTCGATCCCGAATTCGCCGAGGCGCGCATCAACCGCGCCTGGGCCCGCGTGAGCCGCGGCGAGACCGCGCCGGCGATTTCCGACTTGACCCACGCGATCGCGCTCACCCCGCATCAGCCGCGCGCCTATTTGAGCCGCGGCGTCGTCGCCTATCTCGCCGGCGAGGACGCGCATGCGGTCTCGGACTTCTCGCTGGCGATCGACGTCGCCGCGCCCCAGCCGGCACCCTACGCGCTGCTCTGGCTCGCCCTCGCCGTGAAGCGCAGCCACCTGGACGACGGCGGCCACCTCGCCGCCGGCGAAGCCGCGCTCGATCCGGCGCAGTGGCCGGCGCCGATCCTGCGTTTCCTGCAGGGCGAGATCGGTGCCACCGATCTCGCGACCGCCGCCACCGATCCCACGCTCGATCCGCAGGACGCAACCCAGCGCGACTGCGAAGCCTCGTTCTACTACGGCGAATCCGCCCGCCTCTCCGGCGACACGGCAGAAGCCAAGCGCAACCTCACCCACGCCCGCGACACCTGCACCGGCGGCACCTTGGAATACAACGCCGCAGCGTTCGAACTGGGGAAGATGTGAGGTGTGAGAGGGCAGGGAGTCCGCTCTCACCAATCCCCTCCTCCAAGATTGGAGGAGGGTGAGGGAGGAGGTTGATGCAGCCGCGGCGTTGCTGACTTCGCTCCTTCAGCGAGGCGAAATCGAAGCCCGAGAGCCTGCGCCACTACCCCCGCTCATACAGCTTCTCCAGCACCTCCCCATACTTCTCCCGGATCATATGCCGCCGGATCTTCAGCGACGGGGTCAGCATGGCGTTGTCGATGGTGAAGGCTTCCGGCGCGAGCGCGAAGCGGCGGATCTTCTCCACGGGCGACATCGTGGCGTTCACCCGATCGACCGCGGCGCCCATCGCCTTCACGAAGTCCGGATTGGCGCAGAGCTCAGCGAGGTCGTTGCGCGCGCCATGCGCCCGCGACCACTCCGCGGCGAAGTCGGCGTCGGGCACCAACAGCGCCACCACATGCGGGTGCTTGTCGCCGTGGATCATGGCCTGGGCGATCTCGGGCTGCAGGATCAGGAATCCCTCGATCCGGGCCGGCGAGACATTGTCGCCGCCGGAGAGCACGATGATGTCCTTCTTGCGGTCGGTGATCTTCAAATATCCCTCGGCATCGAACGCGCCGATATCGCCGGTATGCAGCCAGCCGTCCCGGATCGTCTTCGCGGTCGCCTCGGGGTCGTTCCAGTAGCCGCGCATCACCGCTTCGCCCTTCACCAGGATCTCGCCGTCCTCGGCGATCCTGGCCTCTAGCCCGTGGAAGATCGGCCCCACCGTGTCGATCTTGATCCGCTTCGGCCGGTTGGCGCTCACCACCGGCGAGGCCTCGGTCTGGCCGTAGCCCTGCAGCAGCGGCACGCCGAGCGCCAGGAAGAAGACGCCGATCTCGTAGTTCAGCGCCGCGCCGCCGGAGACGAAGGCCTTCAGCCGGCCGCCGAAGCGCTGGCGCACCTTGCGCCGCACCAGGAGCTCGCAGACCGCGTTCTGGACCCGCTCGACCAGGCTCAAAGTTCCCGGATGCTCATAAGCCTTGCGCCCGAGCCGATAGGCGAGATCGAACAGCTTCTTCCGCGTCGGCGGCGCTTTTGCGAGGCTGCGCACGATCCGCTGATGCATCGCCTCATAGAGCCGCGGCACCGCGGTCATGATGGTCGGCCTGGCTTCCGCCATGTTCTCGACCAGCTTCTCGACGCTCTCGGCGTAATAGATCTCGGCGCCGAGGCTGATCGGCAGGAACTGGCCGGCGGTGTGCTCATAGGCGTGGCTCAGCGGCAGGAAGGAGAGGAATACGTCGCCGCCGAGCCCGACTTCCTTCACCAGCTCGAAGGCGCCCTTGATGTTGCAGAGGATCGAGCCGTGGGTCAGCATCACGCCCTTCGGCACGCCGCCGGTGCCCGAGGTGTAGATGATGCAGCAGGTATCGCGGCGCTGCTGCGCCGCGACCCGCGCCTCGACCTCGTTGCCCTGCTCGGCGGAGGGGCCGGTCGGGATGCTCGGATGCTCGATCAGGTTCTTCCAGTCGATCAGCCGGAAGCGCGGGCTCTGCTGCAGGTCGAGCCCGTCGATCGCGATCAGGAATTCGAGCTCGGAGGCCTGCATCGCCGCCGGCAACAATCGTTTGGCGATCGTGCCGCCGGAGCAGATCGCGCCCTTGGCGCCGCTATGCGTGAGGATATGCCGATGGTCGTCCGGCGTGTTGGTGGCGAAATGCGGCACCGTGATCGCACCGACCGACATGATGGCGAGATCGGCGATCAGCCATTCCGGCCGGTTCTCGGAGATCAGCGCGACGCGATCGCCCGGCTGGATGCCGAGCCCGATGAGGCCGCGTGCCAGCGCGCGCACCTTGGCCGCCGCCTCGCCGTAGCTCATCGCCTGCCATTCGCCGCCGACCTTGTGCTTCAACAACGGCTTGCGCGACAGCCGCGCGGCCTGGTCGAAGAACAGCCGGGTCAGACTGGGCACCGCGTCGTAGTTCATGAAACTGTCCTGAATCGCCCCCAATTGGGATCGCCCCAATCATCCCGTTCGGACGCGACGCACCGGAATACGCATGGCGCGACGCAACGGGACGGAATTCCCGGGTTGGTTCCCGAGGTTGTCCACCAGGGCTGTCCCCCAGGTTTATCCGTGCCCTTGGCCTCAAGCCCTGCCCTCCCATATAAGGGAGGACGATTCTCTTCAAGGAGCAAGCCCCTTCCCATGCAGGCCCGCAACCCGGATCTCCGCCGTTTCGCCGCCGTGACCGAGCCGGCCGCAGAAACGGTCGCCGTCGCCGCGCTGCCCAACTGGAATCTTGCCGACCTCTACGCCAGTCCCGCGGCGCCGGAGATCGAGCAGGATCTGAAGCGGGCGGCGGTTGAGGTTGCGGCATTCCGCAAGGCCCACGAGGGCAAGCTCGCGGCGATCGACGGCGCCGCCTTCCTGGCGGCGGTGACGAATTACGAGGCGATCCAGGAACTGCTCGGCCGGCTCACGAGTTATGCCCAGCTGGTCTACGCCGGTAACATGGCGGATTCCGAGCTCGCGCGCTTCCAGCAGAACATCAACGAACGCGTCAACACCATCTCGGTCGAAGTCCTGTTCTTCACGCTCGAGATCAACAAGCTCGACGACGCCAACCTCGCCGCCAAGCTGCAGCATGAGCCTTTGCGGCGCTACCAGCCCTGGCTCGACGCCGTGCGCCTGTTCCGCCCGCACCAGCTCTCGGACGAAGTCGAGCGCTTGTTGCACGAGAAGCATGTCTCCGGCAGCGCCGCCTGGCAGCGCCTGTTCGAGGAGACCATCGCGGACATGCGTTTCGAGGTGCAGGGCAAGCAATTGACCTCGAACGAGGCCTTGAACCTGATGACCGACCGCGATCCCGAGAAGCGCAGGGCGGCGGCACTGGGCCTCGCCAACGGGCTGAAGTCGGAAAAGCGGCTCTTCGCGCTCGTCACCAACACGCTCGCCAAGGACAAGGACATCGAGGACAAGTGGCGCGGCTTCAAGCGCCCGGTCTCCTCGCGCAACCTCGCCAACCAGGTCGAGGACGAGGTGGTCGATGCGCTGGTCGCCGCCGTGAAGGCGAGCTATCCGGCACTCTCGCACCGTTACTATCGCTTGAAGGCGAAGTGGATGGGTGCCCCAGGGGAGGCGGAACCCGCGCTGGACTACTGGGATCGCAACGCGCCGCTTCCCAGCGATGACGATCGGCTGATCGCCTGGCCCGAGGCACGCAAGCTGGTGCTCGATGCCTATCATGCCTTCTCGCCGGACTTGGCCTCGATCGGCAAGCAGTTCTTCGACAAGAACTGGATCGATGCGCCGCCGCGCCCTGGCAAGGCGCCCGGCGCCTTCGCCCATCCCACCGTGCCGAGTGCCCATCCCTATCTGCTGCTGAACTACCACGGCCGCACCCGCGACGTGATGACCCTGGCCCATGAGCTGGGGCATGGCGTCCATCAGGTCCTGGCCGGACCGCAGGGCCAGCTGCTCGCCGACACGCCCTTGACCCTCGCCGAGACCGCCTCGGTCTTCGGCGAGATGCTCACCTTCCAGGCGCTGTTGAAGCGCGAGACCGACAAGGCGAAGCGCAAGATCCTCCTGGCCGGCAAGGTCGAGGACATGCTGAACACCGTCGTGCGCCAGATCGCCATGCACGAGTTCGAGCGGCGGCTCCACGACACCAGGAAGCAGGGCGAGCTGGCGGCCGACGAGATCTCCGCACTCTGGCTCGCGACCCAGCGCGAGGCCTTGGGGGAGGGGATCAAGCTCCCCGACGGCACCGACTATGCGATCTCCTGGAGCTACATCCCGCACTTCATCCACGTGCCGTTCTACGTCTACGCCTATGCCTTCGGCGACTGCCTGGTGAACTCGCTCTACGCCGTCTACCAGAACGCGGAAGCGGGCTTCGCCCAGAAGTATCTCGACATGCTGAAGGCCGGCGGCACCAAGCGGCACAAGGAATTGCTGGCGCCCTTCGGCCTCGACGCCTCGGATCCCGGCTTCTGGTCCAGGGGTCTGGGCGTGGTCAAAGGCTTCATCGACGAGCTGGAGAAACTGTGAAGCCGAAATGAGATTAAGCTGTGCTTAATCTCTGGTGGCAACTTTATCGGGTGTTTGTGGTGGCCTCTGGTTGATAATAGCATTGTTTTTCAATCGCCTGCACCTTAAGATTGTGTAAGAGCGCGGCTGACAGCGGCCACGAGAGATTAAGCATGGCTAATCCTTGTAACAATTGTGACCGGCGACCATGAGCGACGATAGGGAAGGTAACTCCCTGACCGGCCGGGTCCGGCGCTACGCCAAGGTCGGGCGCGCCATGGCGGGGATCGGCGCGCGCATGGCCGGCAGCCGCTATCTCGGCATCAAGATGGACCGCGCCGAGAATGCCGCCGAGTTGAAGGCGGCGTTGGGCGGCCTCAAAGGGCCGCTGATGAAGGTGGCGCAGATCATGGCCACCATCCCGGACGCGCTGCCGCGGGAATACGTGCAGGAGCTGCAGCAGCTGCAGTCGAACGCGCCCGCGATGGGCTGGCCCTTCGTCAAGCGCCGCATGGCGAACGAGCTCGGCGAAGGCTGGCAGCAGCGCTTCAAGAGTTTCGAGCACGAAGCCGCCGCCGCCGCATCGCTCGGCCAGGTGCACAAGGCGCACGCTAAGGATGGGCGCCTGCTGGCCTGCAAGCTGCAATATCCGGATATGAGGTCGGCGGTGGAGGCCGATCTCCGGCAGCTGAAGCTGATCTTCCGCATCTACGAGCGCGCCGACAAGGCGATCGCCACCGACGAGATCCACTCCGAGATCGCCGATCGCCTGCGCGAGGAGCTCGACTACCAGCTCGAGGCGCGGCACATGGCGCTCTACCGCCTGATGCTGGCCGACGAGGACCACGTCCATCTGCCGGAGCCGCTGCTCGACCTGACCACGCGGCGGCTGCTCACCATGACCTGGATCTCGGGCGAGCCGCTGATGGCCTTCCTGGAGAAGAAGCCGTCGATCGGCTTGCGGAACAAGGTCGCCTTCAACATGTTCCGCGCCTGGTATGTGCCGTTCTATGAATACGGGGTTATTCACGGCGACCCGCATCTCGGCAACTACACGGTGCGGCCGGCCAACGCCAAGGACGCGGGCGACGTCAACCTGATGGATTTCGGCTGCATCCGCGTCTTCGAGCCGAAGTTCGTCAAGGGTGTCATCGATCTCTATTTCGCGCTGCTGAACGGCGACCGCGATCTCGCGGTCCACGCCTATCAGAGCTGGGGCTTCAAGGGCCTCTCCAAGGAAGTGATCGACGTCTTGAACCGCTGGGCCCATTTCGTCTACGGGCCGCTGCTCGAGGACCGCGAGCGCCGCATCCAGGACGCCGAGACCGGCATCTACGGACGCGAGGTCGCCGAGGGCGTGCACGCCGATCTGCGGCGCTTGGGTCCGGTCACGCCGCCGAAGGAGTTCGTCTTCATGGACCGCGCCGCGATCGGTTTGGGCTCGGTCTTCATGCACTTGAAAGCCGAGATCAATTGGTACCGCCTGTTCCACGAGCTCATCGCGGACTTCGACCCGAAGGAGCTCGAGAGGCGCCAGAAGGCGGCGTTGAAGAAGGCCGGCATCGAAGCCGCGTCGGGCAAGGCGGGCGCGGCCGCCCGATAGGGACTACTGCCCGTTCCAGGTGTTGAGCACCGCGCGTTTGGCGGCGCGCATCTCGTCCGCCGGGGCACCGTAGTTGAAGCCGTAGGGCACCGCCTCGAACGAGCCGTAGGAAGGATTGGGCAGCACGACCCAGTCATGGCCCCAATGCGCGGCGTTGGCGTCGTAGACTTTCTGGCGGTCCTCCTCGCTGCCTTTGTAGGCATCGGTGAAGTCGCCGAAATTGTCGCCGAGCAGAAGCATGACGCGATGGCTCTTGGCGATATAGGCGAACCGCGAGCTCTTCTTCGAGGTCCAGTCCGGCTTCTCGCCCTGCAGCAGGAAGGTGTCGACTTTGGCATCGATCGGGAAGCCGAGCGCCGCCATGTTGTCGCGCGTGGCCCCCTCGCCGTCCTCGGTGCGGTTGGAGACATAGAACACCTTCACCCCGCGCGAGGCCGCGTACTTGGTGAACTCGACCGCACCCGGGACGGCCTTCGAGACCTTGGCCTGCACGAACTTGCTCCAGGTCGCGTTGGAGAAGGGCTGACCCGAGGTGATGTTCCAGGCCTGGTAGGCCGAGTTGTCGAGCAGGGTCTCGTCGATGTCGCAGATGATCGCCGGGGGCAGCTTGGAATAGCCTTCCTTCTGCTCGTCGGGCACGGCGGTCCACTTCGGATCCTTGATGGCCTGCTGCAGGCGGAACTTCGCAAGCATGAAAGCGGTCTCGACGCTGCCCTCATACTCGACCGAATGCTGCATCCAGAGCACGGCATCCAGCGTGTCGTCGGCGGGCGCGGTCGCGGCCGGCGTGGTGGACGGAGCGGGGGCAGCAGCTGGCGCGGGCGCCGCAGCCTCCTCTGTCGCAGTTGGCGTCGACCCTGTGGAGGCTGGGGCGGGCGTTGCTGCCGGCTCAGGTACCGGTTCGATCGCATTCGTCGCAGCGGGGGCAGGGGATTCGGCCGTGGGCTCTGCAGGAGCGGTCGCCGGTTCGGCCGCATCCGTTGCAGCGGGCGCCGTCGCAGTCATCGCGGATGAAGCAGGCCCATTGGCCAGCTTGTGTTTCTGCGGAAGCTCGCAGCCTGAGACGAAAGACTGAGCGACGAGAGCAAGAAGGAGCGCGGCGATCCGGACGCTTGTGGCAGGCATCATCGATGGAGTCCCCGAGAGAATGTCGAGTCGCGAAAAACGTGTGGTCGCGCAAGACTAGCATAGGATGCCGATGCTGCACCCTGCTCGCCACTGGACCGCCTGCCTGCCCCTTGTTCGCATGCGCAAAAGCGGGCAGATTAGCGGCCCAGCCGGGGCGCCCAATGTCCCGGCGCACGAACCGATCAGGGGCCCCGCGCCAACCGAATAGGCCATCGCATGAAAATCGGCATTGTGAAGGAACGGCGCGCCCATGAACGTCGCTGCGCCGTGTCGCCGGATACGGTCAAAAAGTATGTCGGGCTCGGCGCCCAGGTCGCCATCGAGACCGGAGCCGGGCTCAGTGCCGCGATCACCGACGATGCGTTCAAGGCGGCGGGTGCCGAGATCGTCGGCGATGCCGGTGCGGCACTCGGCGGTGCGGATCTCGTCCTCATGGTGCAGCGGCCGCTCGGTCCCGGCGAAGACGGGCCGGACGAGTTGAGCGCGATCAAGCGCGGCGCGGTACTGGCCGCGATCCTCAACCCTTACAACAACAAGGAGGCCATCGCCGACTATGCGTCGCGCGGCATCGACGCGATGGCGATGGAGCTCATCCCGCGCATTACCCGCGCCCAGTCGATGGACGTGCTCTCCTCGCAGGCGAACCTCGCCGGCTATCGCGCGGTGATCGACGCCGCCGCCGAGTTCGGCCGCGCCTTTCCGATGATGATGACCGCGGCCGGTACCGTCGCCCCGGCGCGCGTGCTGGTGATGGGCGCCGGCGTCGCCGGCCTCCAAGCCATCGCGACCGCGCGGCGCTTGGGCGCCATCGTGAGTGCCACCGACGTGCGTCCGGCGGCCAAGGAGCAGGTGAACTCGCTCGGCGCCACCTTCGTCGCGGTCGAGGACGACGAGTTCAAACAGGCGGAGACCACCGCCGGCTATGCCAAGCCGATGAGCGCCGAGTACCAGGCGAAGCAGGCGGCGCTCATCTCCGAGACCATCAAGAAGCAGGACGTGGTGATCACCACGGCGCTCATCCCCGGCCGCAAGGCGCCGGAGCTGGTGAGCGAGGCCATGGTGCAGTCGATGAAGCAAGGCTCGATCATCGTCGATCTGGCGGTCGAGCAGGGCGGCAACTGCCCCTTGTCGGAGCTCGGCAAGGTGGTGGAGAAGCACGGCGTCAAGATCATCGGCCATGCCAATGTGCCGAGCCGGATCGCCGTCGATTCGACCACGCTCTACGCCAAGAACCTGCTGAATTTCGTCCAGCTCCTGATCGACAAGGAAACCAAGGGGCTGAAGGTCAACTGGGATGATGAGATTGTGAAGGGCGTTGCGCTCACCCGCGACGGCCAGGTGATCCATCCCAACTTCAAGAGCTGAGGTGACCCGGCCATGAACCCAGATCAACTCTCGCAGCAGGCGATCGATCTCGCCAACGCCGCCCAGAACCTCGCCGCCCAGGCCGGCAAGCTCAGCCAGGAGATCACCTCGACGGCGGTCCAGGCCGCGGCGGAGCAGTCCGGCCACACGCCGTTCGTGCAGCTCTTCACCGTCTTCGTGCTGGCCTGCTTCGTCGGCTACTACGTGGTCTGGCGCGTGACGCCAGCGCTGCACTCGCCGCTGATGGCGGTCACCAACGGCATCTCCTCGGTGATCATCGTCGGCGCGTTGATCGCCGCCGGCCCTTCGGAGTTCGATCTTTCGAAGACCATGGGCCTCGTCGCCGTGGCGCTCGCCTCCGTCAACATCTTCGGCGGATTCCTGGTGACGCACCGCATGCTCTCGATGTTCAAGAAGAAAGAGCCGGCGAAGGGGGCGAAGTGACGTGAGCCAGGAACTCGCCACCTTCCTCTATCTGATCTCCGCGATCGCCTTCATCATGTCTCTGCGGGGCCTCTCCAGCCCCGAGACTTCGCGCACCGGTTTGAAATACGGCATCGGCGGCATGGTCCTTGCGATCGTGACGACCCTGCTGCTCCCGTCGGTCCACAGCTACATCTCGATCATCATCGCGATCGCCATCGGCGGCGGCGTCGGTCTCGCCATCGCCCAGCGCATCCAGATGACGGCGCTGCCGCAGCTGGTCGCCGCCTTCCACAGCCTGGTGGGCCTGGCCGCGGTCTGCGTCGCCGCCGCCGCCTTCTACGATCCGAAGGCCTTCAACATCGGCGATATCGGCGCGATCCATACCGGCAGCATCATCGAGATGAGCCTCGGCGTCGCGGTCGGCGCCGTCACCTTCACCGGCTCGATCGTCGCCTTCTCCAAGCTGCAGGGCATCGTCTCCGGCGCGCCGCTGGTGTTCAAGGGCCAGCACTGGCTGAACGCCGGCCTTGGCGTCGCGATCGTGGTCCTGATCGTCGCCATGATCCTCGCCCAGTCGCCGGAGCTGTTCTGGGGCCTGGTGGTGATCTCGCTGCTGGTCGGCTTCCTGCTGATCCTGCCGATCGGCGGCGCCGACATGCCGGTCGTGGTCTCGATGCTGAACAGCTATTCGGGATGGGCGGCCTGCGGCATCGGCTTCACGCTCTCGAACCCGCTGCTGATCGTCACCGGCGCGCTGGTCGGCTCCTCGGGCGCCATCCTCAGCTACATCATGTGCAAGGGGATGAACCGCTCGATCTTCAATGTGATCCTCGGCGGCTTCGGCACGGATTCGGGTGTCGCTCCCGCCGCCGGCAAGGGCCATGATCGTCCGGTCAAGTCCGGCAGCGCCGAGGACGCGGCCTTCATCATGAAGAACGCGAGCTCGGTCATCGTCGTTCCGGGCTACGGCATGGCGGTCGCCCAGGCCCAGCATGCCTTGCGCGAGATGGCCGACATCCTGAAGAAGGAAGGCGTCAAGATGTCCTACGCCATCCATCCGGTCGCCGGCCGCATGCCGGGGCACATGAACGTGCTGCTGGCCGAAGCGAACGTGCCCTATGACGAGGTCTTCGAGCTCGAGGACATCAACCGCGAGTTCTCCCAGACCGACGTCGCCTTCGTGATCGGCGCCAACGACGTCACCAACCCCGCGGCCAAGACCGATCCCAAGAGCCCGATCTACGGCATGCCGATCCTCGAAGTCGAGTACGCGAAGACCGTGCTCTTCGTGAAGCGCTCCATGGCCTCGGGCTATGCCGGCGTCGACAACGAACTCTTCTTCCGCGACAACACGATGATGCTGTTCGGCGACGCGAAGAAGGTCTGCGAGGAGATCGTGAAGGCGCTGGGGTGAAGCATGGCGCATCGCAGCCGGCTCGGCGGGTTCATCATCGACTGCAAGACCGATGATCTCGATGCTGCGGGGCGCTTCTGGGGCGCCGCTCTCGGCATGGGGCCCGGTCCGGGCGGCGAGCCCGGTCATCCGGACTATCGCGGCTTCGCGCGCGAGCCCGATGGGCTCAATATCGAGGTGCAGACGGTGGAGCACGAGAGCCGCATTCATCTCGACATCGAGACCGACGACATTGCGGCTGAGGTCGCGCGGCTGGAACATCTCGGGGCGAGGCGGGTTAGAGCGGTGCGGGACTGGGTCGTGATGGAAGCGCCGACGGGACAGCGCTTCTGCGTGGTGCCGGCCTTTCGCGCGGATTTTGCCAGGCAAGCCAAACTCTGGGAGTAGGCCATGCATCGCAGCCAGCTCGCCGGATTCATCATCGATTGCAGGACCGAAGATCTCGACGCGGCGGCGGACTTCTGGTCCGGGGCCCTCGGCATGAAGCGCGAGGCGGGCAAGGACAAGTATGTCTCCTTTGCAAGAGAGCCCAACGGGCTCAATGTCGAGGTGCAGCGGGTGGAGCACGAGAGCCGGGTCCATCTCGACATCGAGACGGACAATATCGAGGCCGAGGTCGCGCGCCTCGAGAAGCTCGGCGCCAGGCGGGTGCGGAAATTCGAACGCTGGTGGGTCATGGAAGCGCCGACCGGCCAGCGCTTCTGCGTCGTCCGCGCGACCCGCGCCAACTTCGCCCAGGAGGCGAATGCGTGGGAGTAGGACGCCGTTAGCTCAGGTGGTGTCGCTGAGCTGAGAACCCGGCATCTTGGAGCTTGCTGCTACAACTTGTGATACAATTGAACCGGGTGAGGTTTATCTTGTGGTTCGGCGTGCTGGGCTTCGGCCTCGGCGCATGGGTTCTGTCACTTGTCTACAGATACCTGATCGACGAGGAGCGATGGTCGATGCCCACGGTGGCGCTCAGCCTCATCTTGTCGTTGATCGGTGGGATGGCGTGGGGTGCCTTGATGTGGCTGCGCTTCCGCCCCGGGTTCGAGGCGCGAAACGCTCGACTTGCTGCCGAGCGCGCGAATCTGGAGGCGAACGGGAGTCGCTGAGGAGGGTTCCCAAAACACATCGGCCCGCCGGAGCGAGCCAGCAGGCCGTTGCATCTCTGATCTGGCGCGGCCGCTCCGGAACGAGCGGCCGGCGAAACTCTGGCGGGGACTAGTAGCCCTCGCGGTCCATGCGCTTCCTGAGGAGCTTGCGATGGCGGCGCACCGCTTCGGCCTTCTCCCGCGCCTTGCGCTCGGAGGGCTTCTCGTAGTTGCGGCGCATCTTCATTTCCCGGAAGATACCCTCGCGCTGCATCTTCTTCTTGAGCGCGCGCAGGGCCTGATCGACATTGTTGTCACGGACGAGCACTTGCACTTTTGGCCAGACTCCTTTCCCGAAATGGCGGTGAAAAAGCCAACGGGTGGACTCGTGTCCACCCGAACGGAGGCGGTGAGTAGCATAAGTCCCGGCGCTTGTGAAGCCATCCCGCGGTCATGCCCCGGCCGGCCGCACTTTCTAAGCGCCTGATTCCGGGCCATATTCGAGGGAAGACCGAGTAAATAGACGCATGGCCATCCTGAAGATCGCCCGTATGGGCCACCCCGTCCTGAAACGCCGCGCCGACCCGGTCGAGGATCCGGAATCCCCGGAAATTGCCAATCTGATCAAGGACATGTTGGAGACGCTGGCGGATGTCGGCGGGGTGGGCCTGGCCGCCCCCCAGGTCCATGTGCCGCTCCGGGTCGTCATCTTTCATGTGCCCAAGGCCAGGATGGAGAAGGAGGACGGGGAGGGGCCGGCGATCGGCATTCCCTTGACCGTGCTCATCAATCCCCTGATCGAGCCGCTCGAGCTCGGCGCCCCGGACGACGTGGTCGAGGGGATCGAGGCCTGCCTCTCGGTCCCGGGCCTGGCGGGCGTGGTGCCGCGCTACCGGCAGATCCGCTATGCGGCCCAGACCCCGACCGGGGAACCGATCGACCGGATCGCGCATGGATTCCACGCAAGGGTCGTGCAGCATGAATGCGATCATCTGGACGGCATCCTCTATCCGATGCGGATGACCGACCTCTCCAGGCTTTCCTTCGTCGAGGAGCTGAAACGCTTTGGCGGGGAGGAAGCGGAGGACTGAACCATGACCGACCAGACAGACTCCCCCCAGGATTACGACGGTGGTTACGACCGCGAAGCCGACCGCGCCCGCCTGCTCGAAGCGGCGCTCGACCATGTCGCCTTCGACGGCTGGAGCGAGACGGCACTCCGCGCCGCAGCCAGGGACATCGGCATTCCGCTCGAGCGCGCGCTCAACGCCTTCCCCGGCGGCGCCGCGGAGCTCGTGGCTCTCCACAGCACGACGGCGGACCGCGCGATGGTCGAGGCACTGGAGCGGGAGCCGCTGGCCGAGATGCGGGTGCGCGACAAGGCGGCGCGCGCCATCCGCCTGCGGCTCGAGGCCAATCTCCGGCATCGCGAGGCGGTGCGCTCGGCGGTGACCTTCCTCATGCTGCCGCAGAATGCCGGCCTCGCGGCGCGGCTGCTCTACAAGACCATCGACGCCATCTGGTATGCGATCGGCGACCGCTCTACCGACTTCAACTTCTACACCAAGCGCGGCCTGCTCTCCGCGGTCTATGGCGCGACGCTGTTCTTCTGGCTCAACGACAAGACCGAAGGCTGCGCCGCCACCTGGGGCTTCCTCGACCGCCGCATCGACGAGGCGATGCGCGTGCCCCAGGCGCTGGGCCGGCTGACCAAGATCACCGAGCGTCTCCCGTTCCCGCGCCGCGCCTTCCGCCGACCGTTCCGCACCCGCAGCGCGCGGGGCTAACGCGGAAAAAGTGATCGCGGGCGCGAGGACGGTTTTCTTCGTCGCGGTGCAAGCTTCTAGCGGAAGGCAGTTCTGCATTCCGCTGCCGTTTGGCGGCACAGTCCCGTTTCCTGCCGCGGTTCTGACATAAGACCGCAACATTGCGACACTACGCTCGCGCGCCGCGACCGGATCCGGCGCGATCTCAACGCATTTCAGGGTGGGGAAAGATGAAACTCCAGGCGAGCCGACGCGTGACGCAACTCCTCGGTGCAAGCTTTCTGGCCATCGCCGCAGCGACGGCGTTCGGCGTCGCCGCTTCGGCAGCCGAGGCGCAGTCCGTCAATTTCGATGGGGCCACCTTTGTCAATCAGGGCCTGGTCGGCGTGGCGCGCATCCCGTCCGATGCCAAGGACAAGCTCGGCGATACCTTGGGCGGCATCGGCTCCGGCATGGTGGCGGACGTCTCCTCCTGGAAGAAGAACGGCGACTCCTACACCGGCACGATCTACTTCCTGCCCGATCGCGGCTGGAACACCGAAGGCTCGGTCGACTATCCCGGCCGCTTGCAGAAGTTCGCCGTCACGCTGATGCCCTACACGGGCAAGGATCCGCTGCCGGCCGGTCCGGCGCAGCAGGCGCAACTGAAGCTGGACTACCAGGACGCCATCGTGTTCCATGAGGCGGATGGGACGCAGACCACCGGCCTCGATCCCACCGACGTGCGCAAGGCGGCGAACGGGTTTCCGGATCTCCCGGTCGCCAACGGCCATATCAGCCTCGATGACGAAGGCGTCGCGCTGGCACCCGACGGCACTTTCTGGGTCAGCGACGAATACGGGCCCTACATCTATCACACCAAGGCGGACGGCACGCTGATCTCGGCGATCCAGCCGCCGCAGGCCTTCATCCCGATGCGCAACGGCGCCGAGAATTTCTCCTCCGACAATCCGCCCGCCGGCGGCGCCGAGCCGAAGCCGAAGAATCCCGAGAGCGGCCGGCAGAACAACCAGGGCTTCGAGGGCCTGGCGCTCAGTGCCGACGGCAAGCAGCTCTACGCGCTGCTGCAGAGCGCCACCATCCAGGACGGCGGCGCCGGCGGCTCCAGCCCGAAACGCTTCAACACCCGTTTCCTCGCCTATGACATCGGCGACGCCGCGCAGCCGAAGCTCACCGCCGAATACGTGGTGCAGCTGCCACGCTTCAAGGACGCGAAGGGCAAGGACCTGGTTGCGGCGCAGAGCGAGATGCATGCGCTCGACGATCATCGCTTCCTGGTGATCGCCCGCGACAGCGGCCACGGATCGGGGCTGAAGGACGCGACCTCGGTCTATCGCAGCGTCGATCTCTTCGACACGACCGGCGCCACCAACATCGCCGGCACGGATTTCGACGGCACCAAGCCCGTCGCACCCGACGGCATGCTCGATGCCTCGGTGACGCCCGCCAAGTACACGCGCTTCATCGACATCAACGACAATGCCGAGTTGGCCAAGTTCGGCCTGCACAATGGCGAGCCGAACGACGCCAACGATCTCTACGAGAAATGGGAGAGCTTGGCGCTCTTGCCGGCGCTGGACGATGCGGCGCCCAACGACTGGTTCCTGGTGGTCGGCTCCGACAACGACTTCCTCACCCAGAACGGCTCGATGCAAGGCAAGCCCTACAAGGACTCGTCGGGCGCCAATGTGGACAGCGTGGTGCTGGTCTACCGCATCACTCTGCCGGACGGGATGAAGCCGCTCTGAGGGCCGGCCTCAGGAACCTTTGTCATAGGTGAGCGTGATTTCGCGGCCGTCAGTCAGCTTGACGGCCGCGATTCCATCGCGCGCATCGAACTCATTGAAGGACACTTCCCCGTGCGAGCCGTCGCTGCAGGCGATGTGTCCTGAGCCCTGTGCCGGATCGATATAGGTCAAGGTGTAGTCGCAGGTGAGGCCGATCGGAAGTTCCCGATCGGCGTCGGCCGAGAACGTGACGCCAGGACCCTTCTTGCATTCCGATTTGCCGGTGCCAAAGTGGTGGGTCTCGAGACGGAAGTGCCCCGTGCAATCGGCGCTGGCTGCATCCGGCAACGCCGCGGTGACGGTCGGCGCGGCGTCGGGTCGGGACTCGCCGGACGGTGTGCAAGCGGCGTTTGCTGCGGCGAGCGCGATCATCAGGATTCGCGCATACAGTCTCATCGCCGGTCGTCGCCGTTGCGGATGCCGGCCTTCGGCGAGAGGCGGGTGTAGTGGCCCATCTTGCGGCCGGGGCGCGGCTCGGTCTTGCCGTAGAGATGGAGCTTCACCAAGGGATCGTTGAGCAGCTCGCGCCAGCCGTTCACCTCGTCGCCGATCAGGTTCTTCATCACGGCGTCGGAGTGCCGCTCGGTCGAGCCCAAGGGCAGGCCGCAGACCGCGCGCACGAACTGCTCGAACTGGCTGGTGAGGCAGCCGTCGATGGTCCAATGGCCTGAATTGTGCGGCCGCGGCGCCAGCTCGTTCACCAGCACCTCGTCGTTGTGGGTGACGAACATCTCGACCGCGAGCAGCCCGACCAGGCCGATCTCGGTGGCGATGTGCCGCGCGATCGCCTCGGCCCGGCCCGCCACCGCCTGCGAGACGCGCGCCGGCACGATGGTGACGTCGAGGATGTGGTTCTTGTGCTGGTTCTCGACCGGCTGATAGATCGCCGTGGCACCATCGGGCCCACGCGCGACGATGACCGAGATCTCGCGGGTGAAATCGACAAAGGCTTCGAGGATGCCGACCTCGCCGCCCATCTTCACCCAGGCCTCGAACAGATCCATGTCGCCGTCGATGCGCACCTGGCCCTTGCCGTCATAGCCGAACTCGGCGGATTTCAGGATCGCCGGCCGGCCCAGCGCCTTCACCGCGGATGCCAATGCCTCCTGGCGTGCCACGTCGAGGAACCTGGTGGTCGGCACGTTGATCGAGGCGAGGAAGCGCTTCTCGCGCAGGCGCTCCTGGGTGATGTAGAGCACGTTGGGCTTCGGCCGCGTCGGCTTCATCTCCGCCAGGAAGTCGGTCGCCGCGGAGGGGACGTTCTCGAACTCGAAGGTCACCACGTCGACGCTGTCGGCAAACGCCTTGAGCGCCGTCTTGTTGTCATAGGCGGCGACCGTGTTGTGCCAGGAGACATGCGAGGCGGGCGAGTTGCGGTCCGGGCAATAGGTGTGGACGCGATAGCCGAGCCGCGCCGCCGCCATCGCCGTCATGCGCCCGAGCTGGCCGCCGCCGAGGATGCCGATGACGCTGCCGGGCGGGATGACCTGGTTCTGGTCGGCCGGTTTCGGCTCGCGCGCCATGGATCAGTGTCCCGCCCCACGATGCGCCGCGCCCTCATGCTCGGGATGATCGGCGACCGAGGCCGTCTGGCGTTTGCGATAGGCGGCAAGCCGTTCCGCCAGTTTCGCATCACCGAGCGCCAGGATCGAGGCGGCGAGCAGGCCGGCGTTGATCGCGCCGGCGCGGCCGATCGCCAAGGTTCCGACCGGCACGCCGGCCGGCATCTGGACGATCGAGAGCAGGCTGTCCTGCCCCTTGAGCGCCGCGGATTCGACCGGCACGCCGAGGACCGGCAGGTCGGTCAGGGACGCCGTCATGCCGGGAAGATGCGCCGCCCCGCCGGCCCCGGCGATGATCACCCTGATGCCGCGCGCCTTGGCGCCCTCGGCATAGTCGACCATGCGCTTCGGCGTGCGATGCGCCGAGACGATCCGGGTCTCATGGGCGACGCCGAGCTCCTTCAGGATTTCCGCCGCGTGATGCATGGTCTGCCAATCCGACTGGCTGCCCATGATGATCCCGACCAGAGGATGCCCAGTTGGGGGGCGTTTGGCCAAGCGGCGTTTCCTCTGCGGCATCTTGGCGGCAGCGACCGACATCTTTCTAATTTCCCGGCTCCCGGCGAAGAAGGCGGGATTATAGGTAGCGAACCGGGGAACTCAAGCCAAGTGTTTGACGCGGCAGGATTATTGATGCGGCAGCCTGAAGATGGCGGGACCCGCTCGAATCGCGCATGATTGCGCCAGGGAAGGCCGGGAGGGAACGGCAGCACGCAGCCATGATTAAGCCGCTGTTAACCACGGTCGGCATAGGATTTCGATGCTCGACTGCCGCCGACGCCGATCGTCGATGCGAAGGGGCGGGGACGAACCGGAGCGGTCGCGGGCAACAAGACCGCCGACGGCCCATGACGGGCGATCCATGGACAGGCGATCCCGCGGTGAGGCGGCGAGATGAGAGTTCGTGACAGAGTCACACCGGGGACCGGGGCGGTTGTCGGGCCGCGCCCCGTAGCGAAGACCGCCAAGGCCAAGGCCGCGGCACCGGTCGCGGCCGCCGATGAGGCGACCCGCGCCGAGCCCGTCGACCACGCATCCTTCCTCGGCCTGAGCGAGACCGAGCTCTCGCCCGCCGTCCGCGCGGCGCTGCAGACTTTGCTCGACGAAGTGGCGCGCCTGCGTGAAGAACTGCATCGCACCCGCAAGAGGATCGCGCATCTCGAACGCCTGGCGGATGAGGACGCGATGCTGCCGATCGCGAACCGCCGCGCCTTCGTTCGCGAATTGACGCGTCTCATCTCCTATTCCGAGCGCTACGGCTCGCCGGGCTCGGTGCTCTATTTCGATCTGAACGGCATGAAGATCATCAATGACCGTTATGGACACGCGGCGGGCGACGCGGTGTTGCAGCATTTCGCGACGCTGCTCGTCAACAACGTGCGCGATTCCGACGTGGTCGGGCGCCTCGGCGGCGACGAGTTCGGCGTGATCCTCGCCCAGGCCGATCGGCCGCAGGCGGAGGAGAAGGCGGCGCAGCTGCTCGACGTGATCAAGACCTCGCCGATGGATTGGGAGGGCAACACGATCCAACTCTCCTGCGCTGTCGGCATCCACCAGTTCTCCAGCGAGCAATCCGCGGACGACGCCCTCTCCGAGGCCGACGCCTCGATGTACCGCGAGAAGAAGAAGCACTACGAAGGCAAGCCGCCGAGCCGGGGGTAGGATGTGGGACCGGCTCTACGAGCCGCTCTTCGGCGGGAGGGGGATGGGTTTGGTGGGGGTGAGCAGAAAGGCGTGCTTCTGTCCTGATGCCGTCTGACCCCAGCCGACGATCTGGCCGGCGAAATTGATGTCGCGCGCCTCGACAAGCGTCCAGCCGCGGCCGCTCGCATCCAGCAGATCGTTGAGGTCGTAGATCGTCCGTCCGATCCACAGCGTCGCGTGAATGGCGGAATCGCCCCGGATGGTCGAGCTTCCGACGACCAGCCCGGTATCGCTGATGCCGAGCGCCATGCTGGACGTTCCGCCGAGCGTGCCGAGGTCGGTCGGCGTCGCACCGTTCCAGAGCGCGGCATGGGTGGGGGAGTCTCCCGCGAGACCCGCATATCCCGCGATCTGGCCGCTATTGTTGACCGCCATGGCGAAACTGTAGTGCCCGCCGAGGGTGCCGAGGTCGGTGGGGGCTGTTCCCTTCCAGAGCACCGCGTGGGTCGCGGAACCGCCCTGCAGTTCCGAATAGCCCACGATCCATCCGCCATCGTTGATGGCGGTCGCGTTGCTCTCCTGTCCTCCGAAGGTGCCGAGCTCGATTGGCGCCGCCTCCACCCATGTCACGGCATGTTTGATCGATCCGCCGACACTGCCTACGATCTGGGCGCCGGCGTTGATTCCGTTGGCGACGGCGTCGGGGCCGAGGTCGGTCACGCGCGTGCCGGTCCAGAACGCGCCGTCGTTGTGGTGCGTGTCGGAGGTTTCGGAATATCCGGCAATCTGTCCGCCGGCATTGATCGCATATCCGTAGCTGGTTGCGCCGCCGAGAGTGCCGAGGTCGGTTGCCTTCGATGCGGTCCAGAGCACGGCGTGCGCGGCGGAATCGCCGGTCGTCGCCGCGTATCCGGCCACCTGGCCGTTCTCATTGATGGCATAGGCGTAGCTCTCGGTTCCGCCGAGGGGGGCCAGCTCCGTCAGCTTGAATGTCACGGGCGGAGGGTTCCCGCCGGAACAGCCTGTCAGGGCACCTGCAAGAGCGAGTGTGGGCAGAAGCAGAGGCGGCGTACGATACTTCATCTGCGATCCTCGCGTCTTGGAGAACTCGGCCCATCACTTCGGCCGGATCATCCATGCGCCGAACAGGACCAGCAAGGCAATCAGCATCGGGCCGATGGCGAACCAGGATTTGCCGGCGGCCGTCGCGGCGGCGCCGGCCCAGGCGACGGAGCTGAAGGCTTCGGCGAAGGTGGCGATGCGCGACGAGGTCTGGCGGCGGCGGAAGTAGCGGCGCTTGGCTTGGCTGCGGAACCAGACTTGCACCAGGGTCGATGAGCTCGCGGCGAGCGCGATCGCGACCGCGACCACGAGCGCGATCGGGATCGAGCGGCCGGCGAGCGCCACGAGGAACGGCGCGAACACGACCATGATCGCCATCAGCACCGCGGCGATCTTGGCGAGGATCACCCGGCGCTCGGTCAAGGGCGCCGTCGCGACGAGATCGGGCGCATCCTCGCCGGAGACGGCGAGCCAAGCCAGGCCCCCGCCGAGCTGTCCCGCGGCCATGGTGAGGACCGGTGCCAGCACGACCAGCGCGCCTTCCGATCCGCCATAGGATTGCCAGAGGAAGATCGCCGGCGGGATCAGATAGAGCAGCTGCATCAGGCTCTGGGAGGCGAGCCAGGGATCGCGCAGCAGCAACACCCATTCCTTGCGCCGCAGCAGCTGGCCCTGACTCGCGGCGCGGAAGGTGCCGAGGAAGACCCGCGTCGGCCCGGCATTGCCCTTGCGGCCCGGCGCCGCATCGGTGGTGGCCGCAGCGAGCGCATAGTCGCCGAGCCGTCCCGCGATCAGGAGCATCGGCAGCATGAGGATGGCGACGCCGAGGGCCACCACGATGGCGACCGCGATCGGATCGCCCAGCATGGCGCGGGCCGGAATCCAGAGCGGGCTCTCCGGGCCGGGCGCATAACGCACCGCCAGATCGGATTGAAAGAAGGCGGTCTGCGACATGCTGCCGAGGGAGGTGATCGCCACCACCTGGATCGCGATGATGAAGGCGGAGCCGATGAGCGCGGCGACGATCTGCGCCGCCAGCCGCGTGCGCTTGGCGCCCATCAGGTCGAACAGGGCCGCGGTCAGCACCAGCGCGATGCCGGTCGTGGCCCAGCCGGACGCGGCGGCGACGGCATAGGCGCCGACCCAGCGCGCGCCGCCGCGATAGACCAGCACGTCGATGAAGGGCGCGGCGATGAAGAGCGTCATCACCGTGGTCGAGGTCGCGACCGAGAGCACGCGCAGGCCCAGCACGCGGCGCAGCGAGACCGGCGCCGACTTCAGCAGATCGAGATCGCCGCGGCCGTAGAAGAGCCGCGTCACCTGCTCCAGCGCCTGGGACAGCATCAGGAAGAAGGTGAGGCCGACGCTGCCCGAGACGCCGACCAGCTGGGCGCGATCGGCCGGCAAGGTGAGCTGCGCGTATCGGCCGACCATGCCCCAGGCGATGAGATGCAGGACGGCGACGACGATCAGGAGGAAGATCACCACCGAGCGCATGCGCCAGCGTCCGCCGGCGGTCATCAGATAGGCGAGATCGCGCCAGGAGATGAGACCCTCCTGGCGCGCGAGCCAGAAGAGCGAGCGCGGGCTAGCGGATAAGGTGGTCATGAGTTTCCCTTCTCCCCTTGTGGGGGCCGTTGCAAAAGGGATGGGAAGTTGATTCGCTGTTCATGGAAGGGAGACTCGCCATGGCGGTGAAGGGATCTGGTCAGTTCAGCTTTGTGGACGCGTTGATGCCGTCGCATCGGGGCTCGGAGCGGCTGGAAAAGCTTTCGAGTGTGGTGAAGTGGTATCGGTTCGAGAAGCTGCTGGCGCGTCTGCGCGACCCCGATCCGACGGGTAGGCCGCCTTATGATCCGCTGATCATGTTCAAGGCGCTGCTGCTGCAGTCGCTCTACGGGCTTTCCGATGCCGATCTGGAGGAAGCCCTGTTCGATCGGTTGTCGTTCCGCCGGTTCGTGGGATTGCGCCTGGAGGAGAGTGTTCCCGATCATACGACCATCTGCCGGTTCCGCGGCCTCCTGGTGGAGGCCGGTTTGTTGGAACGGCTGTTCGGCGAGTTGGACCGGCAGCTGGACCAGGCCGGCCTGATCCTGCGTCGCGGCACGATGCTGGATGCGACTGTTATAGAAACCACGGCGGCCCGCCCGCCCCGTTCGTCTGCGGAGGACGAGCCTGCCGACTTTGCTGCGGCCAGCGATCCCGATGCCCGCTTTACCCGACGCGAAGGCCGTGCTGGCAGCGCCTACGGCTACAAGGCCCATGTCGGTGTGGACGAAGGTTCTGGTCTGATCCGCAAGGTCGTCACCACGCCGGCGAACGTCAACGACACGGTCTGCGCCGATCGGCTGATCTGCGGTGACGAACGGGCGGTGCTGGCCGACAGCGCCTATCACACGCAGCGGCGTGAGCAGGAGCTCAAAGGGCGTGGCATCAGGCCCTTGCTGATGCGTCGCGCCAACAAGCATCACCCCGAGCTGCCGGCCAAATTGAAACGGCTGAACGCCTTGATCGCACCGCGCCGTGCAGCCGTGGAGACCACCTTCGCCACCTTCAAGCGGCGCATGGGTCTGTCGGTTATCCGCTACCGAGGCCTCCGCAAGGCTCATGCCCAGGTCCTCATCGCCGCCATCGCTTTCAATCTGCGCCGCTGGGCAGCTCTCACGCCATGACGCTCGGAATCCGGCCGCAGTGCGCCAACAACCCCAAAAACAACGACCAACCGCGACCTCAACAAGCTCCCGGCCGACCGATACGTCAAATCCATCTCCAAAAATCACAAAGGCCCCGTTTCGCAACGGTCCCACGAGGGGAGAGGGGTCTCATCTTGCGTGTGCTTGCGCTTTGTCGGCGTCTCCTGACACACCCTGTCGGACACACGCCGTAATATCGTCGACACCCGAGTGTCCGACACCGGAGCACGCATGCCCCAGCGCCAACGCTTCCTCTACATTGGCCCTCTCTCGCTGTTCTCCCGCAAGGTGGAGATCGCGCTGCGCGAGAAGGGGCTGAGCTACCAGCCCGTGCTTGTGGCGTTCAGTCAGGCGGAGGGGTATCGGCCGAAGCATCCTGCTGTCACCGCAGCCAATCCCAAGGGGCAGGTGCCGGTGCTGGTGGATGGGGATCTGACCTTGTTCGATTCGACGGTGATCTTCGAGTATCTGGAGGATGCGTATCCGGCGGCGGCGCTCTATCCGCGGGAGCCGGCCGGGCGGGCGCGATGTCGCCTCACGGAGCTGGAGGCGGACGAGATCCTGTTCGCGCCGGTGCGCAATCTGCTCTACCGCACCGAGCCCCCTTTGCCGGATGCGGCGCGGCAGGCGGCGCGGGTCGCGGCC
>DATKMF010000114.1:0-25503 GCA_035542015.1 Candidatus Cybelea sp. | reverse complement strand
GCGCCCAGCACGCCGCCTATGGCGAGATGAACGAGCTGCTGTTCCGCATCGATCTTCTTTAGACCCGGCCTTCCCGCTCAGCTCAGCACGATGCCGCCGCCGGTCGCGAGATCCGTCGCATGGGTGCCCACGACCTTGACGGCGAGGTCGCTGTTCAGGTCGAAGTTGCCGTCCTGGTTTGTGTCGGCGAAGACATAGGTATCGCCGCCGATCTCGCTGACCACCACCGCAGGTAAGCGCAGTGGAAAGGCCCGCTGTCAGCGAGCTTACGTGATGGCGCCGCCGAGCTCGGCGGCGATGATCGATTCGGCTCGGATCGAATCCAGGACGGCGCGATGGAGCTGCTGAAAGCGCGGGGTCGCCACCATGTCGTAGTGGCGCGGGCGTTCGAGGTCGATGCCGATCACTTCCTTGATGCGGCCGGGGCGGTTGCTCATGACGGCGACCCGGTCGGACATGTAGACCGCCTCTTCGACATCGTGGGTGATGAAGAGCACCGTCAGCCGGTGCCGTTCCCAGATCCGGGTCAGGAGTTCCTGCATGTGATGCCGGGTCAAAGCGTCGAGCGCGCCGAACGGCTCGTCCATCAGCAGCATCTTCGGGCGGTAGGAGAGCGCCCGGGCGATCGCCACGCGCTGCTTCATGCCGCCGGAGAGCGCGCGCGGGAAGCGATCGGCGAAGCCCTCGAGCCCGACCAGCGCCAGGTGCTCGCGCGCAACCTTGCCGGCGTCGCCGCCGCTGAAGCCGGCGGCCTTCAACGCGAACTCCACGTTCTGCTGCGCCGTCAGCCAAGGGAAGAGCGTGTAGCTCTGGAACACGACACCGCGGTCAAGCCCGGGCCCCTGCACCGGCTGCCCATCGACCAGCACCTGGCCCTCGTCATGGCTCTCGAGCCCCGCGGCGATCGACAGCAGCGTGCTCTTGCCGCAGCCGGAAGTGCCGACCAGCGACAGGAACTCGTTGTCGCCGATCGCGAGATCGACGCCCTGCAACGCCGTCACCGCACGCGGGCCCTGGCCGAAGGTCTTCGAAAGCGAGACGATGTCGAGCTTAGGCATCGCTCACGCCGTCCCGCGCGCAGGCATGTAACGGAAGAGGCTCCGGCCGATCGCCTTCATCGCCTGGTCGGTGGCGAGACCGAAGCAGCCGAGCAAGAGGATGTAGCCGATGATGAGATCGGTCTGGAAGAAGCGCTGCGCGGTGGTGATGCGATAACCGAGGCCCGAGGTCGCCGCCACCAGCTCGGCGACCACCAGCCAGGTCCAGGCCCAGCCGAGGCTGATGCGGAGCGAATCCCAGATGCCGGGCAGCGCGCAGGGCACCACGATGCGCATCAGGATCCGGCTCTCGCGCATCTGCAAGGTGCGCCCCAGGTTGATGAAGTCCCAGGGCACGCCCTTCACGTTGTCCATGATCAGCAGCACCTGCTGGAAGAAGGTGCCGATCCAGATGATGAGGTATTTCTGGGTGTCGCCCGTGCCGGTCCAGAGGATGGTCAGCGGCACGAAGGCCACGACCGGCATGTAGCGGATGAAATCGACGACCGGCTCGACGATCGCTTCCCAGGATTTGTAGCAGCCGATCAAGACGCCGATCGGCAGCGCGAAGACGGTCGAGATGATGAAGCCGACGGTGATGCGCCAGATGCTGATCGAGGCGTCCTGCCAGAGCTGGCCGGATTGCGCCAACTCTCCGAGCTTCGCCAGCACCCTCGGCGGGCTCGGCAGGAAGAGCGGCTTCACCAGCCCCGCCGCCGTCGCCAGCCACCAAGCCGCCAGCAGCAGCGCGAAGACCAGGATCGAGATGCTGACGAACTGCCCGCGCGTCACCGTCGCGGTCAGCTGGAAAAGGGAGTGTGGCTTCTTGGCGGTCATGCGAACTTTGTGGGCGGCAGCGTCGCGCTGAATCTCAAAACTACGCCTGCATCAACCCCCTCCCCCGATCTCGGTGGAGGGGCTTGATGCGTTCAGCGTCCACAGCGGCCTTCATGAGAGCCCCTTCCCCCGAGATCTAGGGAAGGCGAGGAAGGGGTTGATGCAGCTGTGATGCTTCCAGTTTGTAGTCCGACAATCGATCCAGCGCAGCGCCCTCAAGCCGCCGCGACGAACCTGGGATCGATCAGCCCCGGCGCGTCGATGTCCTTGGTCAGGATCCCGGCCTTGGTGGCGGCATCCTTCACCGCGGGCATCACCTTGCTCGGGAAGTCTCCGCCGATGGCGGTCTTGTTCTCGGCCAGCGAGTAGTACTTCACGCCGTCGAATGCGGTCGCGAGATTCTCCGGCGTGTCGCCGACGGCCTGGGCGATGATCGCGCGGTCGTCCGTGGTGTTGGCCGTGTAGTCGGAATAGGCGGTGCCCCAGGTCTTCACCAGCGCCAGGATCTGGCCCGGCTTCTCCTTCAGGAACTTCTCGTTGACCACCAGCACGTCGGAGATCAGGCCCGGCTCGACGCTGGCCGAGTAGATCATCTTCACCTTGGCATTCTGCTTCATCGCCGTGGTGAGATAGGGCTCGTAGGTGACGGCCACCGGTACCTTGCCGGCGATCAAGGCGCTGCCGGCGTCGGCCGCGGGCATCGGCACCTTCTGGATGTCGCCGATCGTCATGTTGTTGGCGGCGAGCGCGTAATTCAGCAGGAGGTCGCTGGTCGTGCCCTCCTCATAGGCGATCTGCTTGCCCTTCAGCTCCGGGATCGAGGCGACCGATCCGTCGCTCAGCATCGCGTCGGCGGTCATGCTGACGTCGAGCAGCAGCACGATCTTGATCGGCAGGCCGGCCGCGGCGAAGGCCATCGAGGTGTGGGTGGCCACGCAGGCGCAGTCGAGCTGGCCGCTGGCCAGCGCCGCATTCAGATCGGCGTCCTGGGTGAAGTTGACGAGCTCGACGGAATCCAATCCGTTCGCCTTGAACAGGCCCTTCTTGTTGGCGACATGCCACTGGCCGTAGCCGAGCCAGGGCTCCAGCCCCATCTTGATGCCGCCTGCTTCCGGCGTGGATGGAATATCATCCGCCCGGGCGGTGCGGAAGGTGGCGGCGAGGCCGAGCGCCGTCGCGCCCGCCATCACCTGCCGCCGGTTCATGGAAATCGTCATCGCTGGCCCCCTCTGTTTTTCAGGTTCTGGGTCGAATTGGACGCTGGAGTGTCCCCATTGCCGGCCGGTCCGTCAACGCTCCGGCGGCCAGGAAATCGGCGAACCATTGCCGCCGACTGGTTCGATTGCATCCAAGAAGCGGGAGAGCGCATCCGATGCGCCGGCCTCCGGCTCACTGCCCATCATCACCGCGACGGCCAGTCCAATTGCCGAGGAGACCGGATTGTGCGATCCGGCGCCAGTGGTCCCATGGGCTCTCAGGTTCATAACCAGGGTTGGGCAGCAAAACAGGGCCAGCTTCAACAACCGGCGCCAATCTTCCTGCAACCCATCGCGCACCCACACTGCGCGGAGCAGCGGCCGCCAGAGCAACTCGGCCTTTATATCCAGGAACGCCCGGCGCAGTGGTGACAGCGTCCAATCCGTCTCGATCGCCAGCACATCGGCGCGTCGCTCGACCCGCGCCATGAAGCGCTCCGCCGCCACCTGCGGTTCATAGAGCCAGAAGGGATGCGCAAAGATGTTGTGAAATGTAGGCTTCACCTCGGCCAGCAGCGCCGGCACATGCTCGCCCGCGAAGGCAGGATCGAACAGCGTCAGGCGCGGCACGCTGCCGGACTCCTCGTACCAGACATTGGCGTTGTGCGCGTCGCCATGCCCGACCACGCCGAGCCCGCCGAAATGCCGCGGGTCGAGCTCCGCGAAGGATGCGTCAAACAGCGCGCCGAGGCTCTCGCGATAGGTGACGCCGTTCACCGCGATCCGGAGGTCGCCGAGCGTGCGCCAGTCGAGGGTCAGTCCCGGCAGCTCGAATTCCCGGTCGCGATAGAAGCTGGCGAAGCGCCCGCCGATCTCGCCCGGCCGGTCGAAATCGCGCAGCCGCTCATGGAACAGCCGATGCACCGGCTCGGTCGCGGATTGGTCTGCGGTGATTGGATGCAGCGTCTTCTGATAGACGCTGGCCACGGCGTGGTCGAGCGTGATCTGCGCTTTGAGCACCGGATGCAACTGCGCCTGATCCGACACCATGTCGAGGTCCCGCGCCACTTCGGCCAGGCGCCGATCGTGGCGGAGGCGGTAGAGCAGGATCTGCCGCCCCGGCCTGGTGCTCGCCTCGACCGGGAGGTCCACCGGCAGCCCGGCCTCGGCCAGGATGCGGGCGCGGTAGTATTCGCCCGCCATCCGGTCTTCGCCCTCCTCCTGGTGGAACTTGAAGAAGAAAGGCCCGCGGTCGGTCTCGACCGTGCCGTTCAGGGAGTTGAGGCTGTAAGCGTCGCGGTTGATGGCGACCCGCGCCACCCGGAGCGGGAACTCTTCGCCGATCAGAGCACCGACCACGCGCTCGGCCTCCGCAATCTCACCCGCACGGACCAGCGCCCGGGCGCGGGCGGTCGGTGCGTCCTGCAGGCTCTCGCTCATGCCACCGGTCTCGGCTAGGGTCGGGACCGCGTTAGTCGCATGGAGGCGCAAGGCTTGTCTATACAAGGCCAGAGCAAGGGTACCGAACGCTTCAACCTCGCCGGCCGCCGCGCCCTGGTGACGGGGGCGAGCCGCGGCATCGGCCGCGAGATCGCGCTTGGCCTCGCGGCGGCGGGCGCCGCCGTCGCCGTCTCGGCGCGTAACGAGGGCGATCTTGACAAAGTGGTCGCCGCCATTCGCGAGACCGGCGGCAGCGCGGTCGCGATCCGGCAGGACGTCGCCAGTGCCGAAGACTGCAAGCTTGGCGTGGCGCGCGCTCATACGGCGCTCGGCGGACTCGATATCCTGGTCAACAACGCGGGCACGGAGGAGGTCAAGCCTTCGCTGGAGGTCGATGAGGCGCTCTGGGACCGCATCCTCGACACCAACCTGAAGGGCGCCTTCTTCTGCGCCCAGGCCGCCGCCGCCGAGATGACGCGCGCCGGGAAAGGCGGCAGCATCGTCAACCTCTGCTCCCTGACCACCTATCGCGGCATCCCGACCGCGGTCCCCTACGGCTCCTCGAAGACCGGCCTCCTCGGCATGACCCGCGCGCTCGCCGCCGAATGGGCGCCATTGAACATCCGGGTCAATGCCATCGCCCCCGGCTATTTCCGCACCGAGCTGACGGATGTCTTCTACCGCAACCCCGAATGGCAGGCGGCGATGCTGAGGAAGATCCCGCTGGGCCGCTTCGGCCGGCTGGATGACCTAGTCGGCGCGGCGATCTTCCTTGCTTCAGACGCCTCGGCCTATATAACCGGCCAGTGCCTCGGCATCGACGGCGGCACCCTCGCTGCTCTCTGAACAGGACCCTCGCGATGACGCGCAAGATCAACCTGCACGACCTCTCCAAGCTCGACGCCGCGACCCGCGCCGATCTCCTGAGACGCGCCGAGGCGGATATCGAGCCCTTCCTGGAGAAGGTGCGGCCGATCATCGATGCCGTGCGGACCGAAGGTGATGCCGCCCTCGCCCGCTTCGCCCGCGCGTTCGACAAGTCGCCGGTCAATCCCGATGCAATCGCGGCGACCCCGGCGGATTTCGACCATGCGCTGGTGAAGCTCGACCAGGAGGTGCTGAAGGCCCTGGAGTTCGCGGTCGAATCCATCCGCAAGTTCCATCAGGACCAGAAGCCCGACGAGATGTGGCTGCACGAGATCCGGCCGGGCGCCTTCGCCGGCGATCGCTTCATCCCGATCCCGTCGGTCGCCTGCTACGTCCCGCGCGGCAAGGGCGCCTTCCCCAGCGTGGTGATGATGACCACGATCCCGGCGGTGGTCGCGGGCGTCAAAGAGGTTTGCATCGTGACGCCGCCCGGCCCCGACGGGAAGATCGACGACGCGACCCTGGTCGCGGCGCGGCTGGTCGGCGTCGACCGGGTCTACAAGTGCGGCGGCGCGCAAGCCGTGGCGGCCGTCGCCTATGGCACCGAGACCGTGAAGAAGTGCGCGAAGATCGTCGGGCCGGGCAGCCCGTGGGTGGTCGCGGCGAAGCGCATCCTTGCCGACGTGATCGATCCCGGCGTGCCGGCGGGACCCAGCGAGATCATCGTCCTCGCCGACGAGACCGCGGACGGCCGCGTCGCAGCGCTCGATCTCCTGGTCGAGTCGGAGCACGGTCCTGACTCCGCCGCCTATCTCGTCACCAACAGCGAGAAGGTTGCGCGCGACGCGATCGCGGCGATCCCCGGCTATTGGGAGAAGATGAGCGAGCAGCGGGTCGGATTCTCCAGCGCGGTGCTTGGCGGCAAGAGCGGCGGCATCGTGCTGGCGCCCAACTGGGACGAGGCCATCGCCTTCGTCAACGACTTCGCGCCCGAGCACCTGGAGATCCTCTCCAGCGAACCCTTCGTGCATTTGGGCAAGATTCAGAATGCCGGCGAGATCCTGCTGGGCTCGCACACGCCGGTGACGCTCGGCAATTTCGTGCTCGGCCCCAACGCCGTGCTGCCGACCAACGGCCAGGCCAAGACCGCCTCCCCGCTCTCGGTCTTCGACTTCATGAAGCGCTCCTCGGTCGGCTACGTCACCGCCGCCGGCTACGCCCCCCTCGCCGCCAAGGCCCGCGTGCTCGCCACCTACGAAGGCTTCGACGCCCATGCCAACGCGGTCAGCGAACTGCGCGATGGATTGCTCGCCAAGTAGGGGATAAAATTCGGCCCTGGTCGATCGGAAGTGCCGGGGCTGAAGATGTGGTTCCGTAATTCGTGGCGACGTCACTCCGCGCTCTTCGGCGCGCTGGTCCTGGCGCTCGGCGTCATGGGGCGCAGCGCGGTGGCATGCACGGAGCCGCAGGCCTATGACCCCAGCCAGAGCCTCCGCGATCACTCCGCTGCCGAGATCGTCGCGACGCCGGAGGTCATCGTCGAAGGCGTGGTCGAGCCTCCGGAGCCGTCGCAGGCACCGGACGATGGGCATTTCGGCCTTGCGACGATGACGATCGACAAGGTGTGGAAGGGCGACGTCGGGCCCTCGGTCGATCTTCTCTTTGCAATGCAGTCATCGGACTGCACCATCCCGCCGCCATTCGGCGAGCGCATCCGCTTCGGCGCCACCATCGTGGAGAAGGATCGGTTCCGGAACGACAGCGCATTCACGTCGACCTATCCAGAGCTGGTCCGGCTTCTCGCCACGAACCGCCAGGTTCTTCTCTATCCGTTCTATCCGCAGTCCTTGTACCTGCCGCTGCAGGATCCCGAGCTCGATCCGTTGCTGGACGCGTATAACGCCAAGATCGATGCGCTGAAGCAGAAGGCGGAGAGCGGCGGCAAGCAGGATCGCCTGGCCTACGCCGCGTTCCTGCAGGAGAACCACGAGGCGCATCGCGCCCTCGACCTCTATGAGACCGTCTACCGCGACAATCCCGACGACCTCGACCTCCTGCTGACTCTCGCCGTCGCCCGCACCCAGGCGCATCGCCTGGGCGAGCCCGAGGCGACCCTGGCCGCGCTGGAGCAAAAGGCACCGAAGACCGACGAATGGCGCGGCAAGATCGCCCGCACGCGCTTCGCAAGCACGGGCGCGTTCGCGCCGGACTGGAAGGATTGGTCGGACCTCAAGCCGGCGGTCGTCGCTTGTCGCAGCGACAACGGGGACTTCGACGGCGCCTCGTTCGACCGCGCCGATCTCTCCGGCTGCGTCTTCAAATCCGGCATGTTCCGGCAGGCCAGCTTCCGCCACGCCGACCTGAGCGATGCGGAGATTGAGGACTCGGTCATGAAGGGGGCCACCTACGACTGCGCGACGAGGTTCCCCGACGGTTTCGATCCGAATGCGGAAGAGATGGTCAACGTCGAGGGAAGCTGCGGCGTGCCCTAGACGCTCTGCCGGTCGCCAGCCTCAGCCAGCGACGCGGCTACATGCAGTTGTTGAGGTGGCAGGGCCGGTCGCGCGTACGGTTGTCGTGCATGATCTGCTGCTGCTGCAGCGCCAGCTCATGGGCCTGGAGCGCCGTCATCGGTTGGCCCGGCTGTGCCGGCGGAACGATGCAGGAGGAGGCCGAGAGCAGCAGGGCGCCGGAGAGCCAGAAGACGGTGAGGCCGAGCCAGCGGAGCATCGTGTTCTTCATCGTGGTCACCAATTCCTTGCGGCGACGTATCGCCAGCATACACTCGCCCCTCGCCGGCCAACCTATATCCCGGAAACCCGGACCGTAAGCTTCAAGTTGCCGTGACCCCATCACCATCGTGATAGCGATCACAGGTTTCCGTAGGGAAGCTGGCACGCGCTGGCCGCGGGGCGATCAGCGGTTCATCCGGTCGATGTTCATCTGAACATAGCGCTGGTTGTTCAGATAGTGCTGCTGGCCCCAGTTTTGCGGCTGGCCCCCCTCCGGCGGCGGCCCATACTCGTTATTGCCGCAACCGGCGAGCAGTGCCGCGAAAACGGCCCCCATGAGGGCCTGTATGGCTCTTGACGCTCTCATGTTCGATCTCTTCGAACGGATCCGCCCACCCCCTCGATATAGTCAGCAGGGAGTGCGGGACCAAGCTCAAAGTCCCAGGGCGATCAGCCCCAGCAGACCGGGCGTTTGACTTCCGTCATTTCGGACGGCGGGGCGCCCGAAACCTCGACTGCTCCGGAAGCCGCTTCGTCCTTCACCGCGGCCCGGCGGCGGGCGACGATCTCGGCGAGGATCGAGAGCGCGATCTCCTCGGGCTCGATCGCATGGATGTCGAGCCCGGCCGGCGCCTTCAGCCGCGCGATGCGTTCGGGCGCCATCCCTTGGGTCGCGATTTGCATCCGCAAGGCATCGGCCTTGCGCCGGCTGCCGACGAAGGCGACGTAGCCGGCGTCGCTGGTGAGAGCCGCCGTCAGGGCCTCGCGGTCGCGCTTGCCCTGGGTGGCGACCACGACGTAGTCCGCCGGCTCGATGCCGACCGATGCGAGATCGAACCCGGCGACCTGCTGGTCTTCGGCATCGTAGGCGCCGAGATCGTCGGCCACGGCCGCGGCGACGATGCGATAGCCCATGCGCCGCCCGAGATCGGCGATGGCGATGGCGACCGGCGAGGCGCCGCAGACCACCAGCCGCGGGCTGGGGCGCATCGGCTCGACGAAGATGTCGACCGTGCCTCCCGAGGGGCAGGAGCTCTTGTGCAGCTCGGTGCCGTCGACATCGACGGCGCTCAGCACCTCGTCCTTGGGCTTCACGCGGATGAGGCGCGGCTTGCCTTCCTTCAGCACGCTGGCGGCGGTCTCGCGGATCGAGCGCTGCACGCAGGTCCCGCCCATGAAGCCCTTGATGGCACCGTCCGGCAGCACCACGGCCTTGGCGCCCGCCTTGGCCGAGGTCGCGTGCTCGGTGCGCACGATGGTGGCGATGCAGAAGCTCTCGCCCGCCTCCTTCAGGCTGGCGATCAGTGGGATGACGTCGAGATCGGGGCGGGTCATGGTGCAGTGCCTTCTCAGAGAGACGCGAGCTCGGGCTCGAGTGCCGCCAGGTCGGCGAGCGTCGCCGCCGCGGCGAAACGGTCGATGAAGGGCAGGCTCGCCGCCATGCCGCGCGCGACCGGCGCATAGTCGCGCCAGGACTTCAGCGGATTGAGCCAGACCAGGCGCCGCGCCCGCTGCTTCAGCCGCGCGAGAGCCGTCGCGAGACGCTCCGGCGGATCGGTGTCGTAGCCGTCGCTCATCAGGATGACGACGGTGCGGGAATCGATCACGCCCTTGGCATAGCGCGCGTTGAAGGCGTCGAGGCAGCCCGCGATGCGCGTGCCGCCGCCGAACCCTTGGCTCAGCAGGGTGAGGCGATCGACCGCGCGGGCGGGGTCGGAGTCCTTCAGCGCATCGGTGATGCGGGCGAGCCGCGTGTGGAACAGGAATACCTCGACCCGGATCTCGGAACCGGCGAGGCCGCGGGCGAAGGCGAGGAAGGCGCGGGCATAGGGCTTCATCGAGCCGGAGACGTCGAGCAGCAGCACGATGTTGACCGGCTTCGGCGGCCGCGCGCGGCGCATCAGCTCCAGCGGCTCCATGCCGTGGGCGAGGTTGCGCCGCATGGTCCGGCGGAGATCGATGGCTCTGCCGCGCGCACTGCTCCGCCGGCGCCGGCTCAGGCGATAGCGCATGGCCCGCGCCAGCGCCTCGGCGACGCGCGCGGCTTCCGCCAGTTCTTGCGCATCGGCGATGCGCGCGAGATCGGCGTGCATCAGCTGCTCGCGCCGGCTGGCGATCAACCGCCCCGCCCCGTCGCGATGGCTGGTCGGCGCGTCGCCCTCCATCAGCTGCGCCTGCGGCGCCTGGGCGCGGCGATCGATCGGCGACGGCAGCACGCGATCCCAGACCGGCGGCGGGCGAAGCTCGCGGGAGTCCTGGCCCATGTCGTTGGCCGGCATCGCACGTTTGAGGCCGCGACCGAACCAGTAGGCGTCGTAGAGGTCGTCGAAGCCCTCCCACTGCTCGCGGCTGGCGGCAAGCAACGCGCGGAGGCCGAGGCGCGCGGTGGTCGGCTCGGTCGGCGTTTCGCTGAGGAACGCGAGCGCGGCTTGCGCCTCGCCAGGCCCGATGCGATAGCCGCTGCGCCGCAAGTGTGCGACGAAGCCGGCCGTGCGCTCGGAGGGGAGGGACGGAGTCATGAGCGGCGGAGCGCCGGATCGCGCGACATATCGAGGTATGCAGGCGCCACGGCTGCATCAACCCCCTCCCCCCGCCCTCCCCCGATCTCGGGAGAGGGGGCTACAGCGAGAAGGCGTCGAATGGAACGGAGGACCCGCTCCATCCGGGCGGAGCCGGCTCCACCCTTGCCCCCTCCCTCGAGACTGGGCGAGGGTAAGGGAGGGGGTTGATGCAGCCGTGATGCCTCATGGCGAGTCTCGGCGAAATATCCAACGATGAACGATCCGCAGCAGCAGCACATCTCACGCCACCTTGCCCACGAGCCGCGCCGTGACCTCCGGCGTGACAGCCTTCAAATCCGCGTCGGTCTTCAACAGACACATGAGCGAGGCCTGGAGCGTTGTCGGATCGCGGTCCAGGCGGTCGATGCCGATACCGATCAGCGCCCGTGCCCAGTCCAACGTTTCGGCGACACCGGGCTTCTTCTCCAGCTCCTCGCGGCGCAGCGCCTGCACGAAGCGCACGATCGCTTCCAGGATCGCGCGATCGGCGTCGGGCAGATGGGCGCGGAGGATGCGCACCTCCTTCGCCTCGTCCGGGAACTCGACATAGGCGTAGAGGCAGCGGCGCCGCAGCGCGTCCGAGAGCGCGCGGCTGCCGTTCGAGGTCAGCACCACATGCGGAATCGCCGTCGCCTTGATCGTGCCGAGCTCGGGGATGGTCACCTGGAAATCCGAGAGCACTTCGAGGAGATAGGCCTCGAACTCCTCGTCGGCCCGGTCGATCTCGTCGATCAGCAGCACCGGCGGCTCGACTTGCGAGATCGCCTCCAGCAGCGGCCGGCGCAGCAGATATTCCTCGGTGAAGACATGCCGCTCCATCGCGTCGGCGTCCATGCCTTCCGCTTCATGCGCGCGGATGGCGAGCAGCTGGCGCTGGTAGTTCCACTCGTAGATCGCGGCACCGGCGTCGAGGCCCTCGTAGCACTGCAGGCGAATGAGCCGCCTCCCGAGCACGCGCGCGAGCGCCTTCCCCACCTCGGTCTTGCCGACCCCGGCCTCGCCTTCCAGCAGCAACGGGCGCTTCAAGTCGACGGCGAGCGTCAGGGCCATCGCCAGACTGTCCTCGGCGACATATCCCGCTGTGTCGAGGCGCTGCTGCAATGCGCGGAAGTCGAAGGCCATTCGCACCTACATTGCCGTCATGCCGGGACTTGGTCCCGGCATCCACGCCTTCGTATCGTGCGGCATCCAAGGCGTAGATCCCGCGACCTAGTCGCGGGATGACGGGTGTGGTCTCTGCCCATACCAGTCACTTCACCAGCCCGAGCTTCTCCGCGGTCTTCCAGACGCGCCAGTGATCGTGGGGCATCTGGGTGTGGGTCAGGCCAAGATGCGCGAAGGCGTCGTTGACCGCGTTGGAAAACGCCGAGACGCCGCCGACATTGGGCGACTCCCCGACGCCCTTGGCGCCGATCGGGTGATGCGGCGAGGGGGTGACCGTGTAGTCGGTCTCCCAGACCGGGGTCTCGACCGCGGTCGGCAGGAAGTAGTCGAGGAAGCTCGACCCCGTCACGTTGCCCAGCTCGTCGTAGGCGATCTCCTGGCCCATCGCGATCGCCAGCGCCTCGGTCAGCCCGCCATGCACCTGGCCCTCGATGATCATCGGGTTGATGCGGGTGCCGCAATCGTCCAGCGCATAGAAGCGGCGGATCGAGGTCACGCCGGTGTCGACGTCGATGTCCACGACGCAGATGTAGGCGCCGAAGGGATAGGTCATGTTCGGCGGATCGTAGTAGCTGACCGCTTCGAGGCCCGGCTCCATGCCGGGCGGCACCTTGTTGTAGGCGGCGAAGGCGATCTCCTTCATGGTCTTGGCCCGCTCCGGCGCGCCCTTCACCACGAAGCGGTCGACGTCCCATTCGAGATCGCTCTCGTGCACCTCCAGGAGATAGGCGGCGATCATCTGCGCCTTGGCGCGGATCTTGCGGCCCGCCATCGCGGTCGCCGCACCGGCGACCGGCGTCGAGCGCGAGCCGTAGGTGCCGAGGCCGTAGGGTGCCGTGTCGGTGTCGCCCTCCTCCACCGTGATCTCGGAAGCGGGGATGCCGATCTCGCTCGCCAGGATCTGGGCGAAGGTCGTGGCATGGCCCTGGCCCTGGCTGATCGTGCCCAGCCGCGCGATGGCGCTGCCGGTCGGATGGATGCGGATCTCGCAGGAATCGAACATGCCGAGGCCGAGGATGTCGCAGTTCTTGATCGGCCCGGCGCCGACGATCTCGGTGAAGAAGGCGACGCCGACGCCCATCAGGCTCCGCGTCTCGCCGCGCTTGAAGGCTTCGCGGTTCGCTTTCTGCTCTTCGCGCAGTGCCTTGTAGTTGACCGCGGCGAGGGCCTTGTCCATGGCGGTCAAATAGTCGCCGCTGTCGTATTCCCAGCCCAGCGCCGACTTGTAGGGGAACTGCTCCTTCTTGATGAAGTTCTTCCGCCGCACTTCCGCCGGGTCCATGTTCAGCTTGCGCGCCAGCACGTCCATCATGCGCTCGATGAAGTAGCTGGCCTCGGTCACCCGGAAGGAGCAGCGATAGGCGACGCCGCCCGGCGCCTTGTTGGTGTAGACCCCGTCGACCGTGAGATGCGCTGCCGGGATATCGTAGGAGCCGGTGCAGATGTTGAAGAATCCCGCCGGGAACTTGGTGGGATCGGCGCAGGCGTCGAAGGCGCCGTGGTCGGCGATCACATGACATTTCAAGCCGGTGATGCGGCCGTCTTTCGTCGCCGCGATCTCGCCGGTCATGTGATAGTCGCGGGCGAAGGCCGTCGCGGTCAGGTTCTCGATCCGGTCCTCGATCCACTTCACCGGCACGCCGAGCACGATCGAGGCGACGATGGAGCAGATATAGCCGGGATAGACGCCGACCTTGTTGCCGAAGCCGCCGCCGATATCCGGCGAGATGATGCGGATCTTGTGCTCCGGGATGCCGGAGATCAGCGACGCCACGGTCCTGACCGCATGCGGCGCCTGGAAGGTGCCCCAGACGGTCAGATGCGTGTTGATCTTGTCCATGGAGGCGACGCAGCCGCAGGTCTCCAGCGGACAAGGATGGACGCGCTGGTAGGAGATGAACTCCTTCGCCACCACCTCGGCGCCGCCGAGCGCCCTGTCGGCCGCCGCCCTGTCGCCGACCTCCCAGGTGAAGATGTGGTTGTGGTGCCGGCGTGCGCCGTGGGCGCCTTCTTTTTTGTCTTTGAGGTCCTCGCGCAGCAACGGCGCGTCTGGCGCCATGGCCTTCAGAGGATCCGTGTTCGCCGGCAGCTCTTCATACTCGACCTCGATCAGCTCGACGGCGTCGGCCGCGACATAGCGGTCGGTGGCGACCACGAAGGCCACCTCCTGGTTCTGGAACAGAACCTTGTCGACCGCGAGCACGGCCTGCACGTCGCCTGCGAGAGTCGGCATGTAATGCAGATTGAGCGGTTTCAGGTCGTCGGCGGTCAGCACCGCCTTCACGCCGGGCAGCGCCAGCGCCGTCGACTTGTCGATCTTCTTGATCCGCGCATGGCCGTAGGGCGAGCGCACGAAGTCGCCGAACACCATGCCCGGCAGCTTCATGTCGTCGATGTAGTGGCCCTTGCCCTGGGTGAAGCGCGCATCCTCGACGCGCTTCCGCTTGCAGCCCAGGCCCTCGAGCTTGTCCTTGCGCTCCTGCGCGGAGGTTCCATCGGCGGCGCTCATTCTGCGGCCTCCTTCTTGCTGGAGAGCTGATCCGCGGCGGCGCGGATCGCCTTCACGATGTTCTGATATCCGGTGCAGCGGCAGAGATTGCCGGCGATGCCGGCGCGGATCTCGGCCTCCGTCGGGTTCGGAGTCTCCTGCAGCAGGCGATACGCCCGGGTGATCATGCCCGGCGTGCAGAAGCCGCATTGCAGCCCGTGATGCTCGCGGAACATCTCCTGCAGCACGTGGAGCGAGCCGTCGGCATTGGCGATGCCCTCGATGGTCTTCACCGTGCCGCCGATGGCCTGCGCCACGAAGACCGTACAGGACTTCACCGACTTGCCGTTGAGATCGACGGTGCAGGCGCCGCAATGGCTGGTGTCGCAGCCGACATGGGGGCCGGTCAGCGCCAGGTTCTCGCGCAGGAAGTGGATCAGCAAGGTTCGCGGCTCTGCGAGCGCTTCGACCTCGGCGCCGTTGACCGTCATCGTCACATGGAGCTTAGCCATCATTCCCTCCTTCAGCGCGCGCGCTTCGATGCGGCCTCGATCGCCCGGCGCACCATCACGCCGGCGACCGCGCGGCGGAACTCGACCGGTCCGCGCGCATCCCGCGCCGGCTGGGCGATCGCCATTGCCGCCTTGGCCGCCTTGTCGATCGCACCGGCGTCAAGCGCCGTGCCGACCAGCGCCGCGCCGGCGGCATCGGCGAAGAGCGGCGTGTCGCCGACATTGGTGAGGGCCACCGCGGCGCTCGTGCATTTGCCACCGGAGACCGTGAGGATCACCGCCGCGGCGGCGGTCGCGTAGTCGCCGATCTTGCGCTTCTGCTTCTGGTAGGCGCTGCCGTGATGGGCGGGCGGCTTCGGCACCCGGATCGCGGTCAGGATCTCGCCGTCCTTCAGCGCCGTCGCATAGGCGCCGTGGTAGAAGCCGCGCGCCTTCAGCTCCCGGGCGCCGCCCGGCCCCTTCACCAGATAGACCGCGTCCAGCGCCATCATGACCGCCGGCATATCGTTGCCGGGATCGCCGTTGGCGACGTTGCCGCCCAGCGTGCCGACATAGCGCACCTGCGGATCGGCGATCTGCTCGGCGGTCTCCTTCAGGATCGGCACGCCCTTCGCAAGCTCGGCCGAGAGGATGAGCTCGCGCTGGGTCACCATGGCGCCGATCTCGAAGGCGCCGCCGGTGTCCTTGATGCCCTTCAAGGCCCCGATCGCCTGGAGATCGACCAGGTGGCCGGGAGCCGCCAGGCGGAGCTTCATCATCGGAATGAGGCTGTGCCCGCCGGCGACCACCCGCGCCTCGTCGCCGAACTGGGCGAGCAGCTTCACGGCGTCGTCGAGGCTGGCCGGCCGATGATACTCGAAGGCGGCTGGAATCATGGCGTCCCTCCCAGGAGCTGCACACCGATGGGGTGCGCTTTTCCCAACACCTTGATCTCGCAGCGAAGAAGGGGTGAGACCGAAGTGACCAGCTTCGCCCACCTCGCACCAAATGCAGCCTTCCTGCACGAACTGCCGCCACAATCCGGCCACAATCGCGCGCAGATGTGGACAAATGCGGGTTGGGCAACGGGACGGCGGGCTTGCTGCGCCCAGCGCTTGCCGCGTCTGATATAATGAGAGAGCTACGGCTGCTTGCTGAGCGGTCATGACATCGAGGCCAGATCGACGTCGGACCGCGCCTCGTCTCGCGTTAGAAGCTCGCCAAGAGCTTATACTATAGTGTGAGTTTTGTCAATCGGCCCTGCGACGGCGAGGTGCAGCCTCAGCTTGAATTTTAGCGTGATTGATGCTGATACGGCTCAAGCCTTCCTCCCCGATGAGGAAATTGGGCCAGCGATTTCCTCAAGCGTCCAGATGACCCGTAGCGCCGGGCGCGGAGATTGGCCATGTCCGAGGCTCCTACTCCGCCGCCTCCACCTCCTCGACGCCGGTAGCCTCCCGGCTCCGCCCATACTGCCGGGGCGATTGCCCCATTACCCGTTTGAAGGCGGTGCTGAAGGCGCTCTCGGATTCGTAGCCGAGCGCGCGGGCGATCGTGGAGATCGGATCGGCGGTGTTGGCGAGGCGGTCGCCGGCGAGGAACATGCGCCAGCGGGTCACGTATTCCATCGGGGCGACACCGACCGTCGCCTTGAACTTCTCGGCGAAGCTGGAACGCGACATGCCGGCATGGGTCGCCAGCGCCTGCAGGGTCCAGCGCTGCGAGGGATCGGCGTGGATCGCGCCGATCGCGGCACCCATCTGCTTGTCGGCGAGGGCAAAGAGCCAGCCGACGCCGCCCTCCATGCCCTCGGCGAGATGGATGCGCAAGGCCTGAATCATCATCAGGTGCGCGAGATGCTGGGCGACCAGATAGTTTCCGGGCTGCGGGTGCTGCAGCTCGTGCATCATGCGCTCGACCGACCAGCGCAGGGCCGCCTGGTCCGCCTCCTTCCGGATATGCACGATCGGCGGCAGCATCCGCATCAGAATATCCGCATGTGCACCGGCGAGGACGAAGCGGCTGCCGACCAGGAACACGTCGCCGCCGCCGTTATAGGTGATGACGCCGCCCAGGCGCGGCGGCGGGAAGACGGTGCTCGCCTCGACCGGCGGCACATCGGGATCGCTGCAGGTGCGGAACGGCCGGCCGCTCGGCAGCAGGAAGCAGTCGCCGGCGGTGATCCGTAGCGGGTCGGCCACGCCCTCGACCACCAGCCAGCAGCCGCCGGAAACGACGGCGTAGCACTTGATGCCGGGGTTGCGCGGGAAGGCGATCGACCAGGTGCCGCCGGCGTCGAAACCGGCGGAGACATGGCTCTCAGGCTTCAGCAGGGAGAGCACGTCGGAGAGTGGGTCCATCGGCATTTCCGGACGATCGCGAAGATAATACAGACTTTGGAGCATAGATCATCCGAGGGCAACGCCATACTTAGCGCGCATCGCTATTGAGACATGAGGGACCGCCATGCGCGTCTTCGTCACCGGTTCTACCGGCTTCGTCGGCTCTGCCGTCGTCCAGGAGCTCTTGAAAGCCGGCCATCAGGTGCTCGGGCTCGTCCGCTCGGACGCTTCGGCCAAGGCGCTTGCCGCGACCGGCGCCGCGGTGCATCGCGGCAGCGTCGAGGATCTCGACAGCCTGCGCCGAGGGACCGAGCAGGCCGACGGCGTGATCCACACCGCCTTCATCCACGACTTCTCCAGGTTCAAGGAGGTTTGTGAGATCGACCGCCGCGCCATCGCGGCTTTGGGCGCGGCGCTGGAAGGCTCGGAACGGCCGCTGATCGTCACCAGCGGCACGGGACTGCTCGCGCGCGGGCGCGCCGTCACCGAGGACGACGTGCATCAGCCGGGCGCGCACAACCTTCCGCGCGTCGCCTCGGAGGAATCGGCGGCCGAGGTGGCGGAGCGCGGCGTGCGGGTCTCGGTGATGCGCCTGCCGCCCTCGGTGCATGGCGACGGCGACCACGGCTTCGTGCCGATGCTGATCAAGATGGCGCGGGAGAAGGGCGTCTCCGCTTATATCGGCGAGGGGAACAATCTCTGGCCGGCGGTGCATCGGCTCGACGCGGCAGTGCTCTATCGCCTGGCGATGGAGAGCGGCACGATGGCGCCGCGCTATCACGCAGTCGCCGAGGAGGGCGTGAAGTTCCGCGAGATCGCCGCGGTGATCGGCCGGCGGCTGAACCTGCCCGTGGTCGCGAAGTCGCCGGAGCAAGCCGAAGCGCATTTCGGCTGGTTCGCGCATTTCGCGGCGATGGACAATCTCGCCTCCAGCGCACGCACCCGCGGGCTGACCGGCTGGCAGCCGAAGGAACTCGGCCTGATCGCCGACATCGACCGGCCACGGTATTTCCAACAGTGATACGTGGGCACGAGATGCGCGGGTCGAGCCCGCGCATGACGGGTTATTTTACGGCGGTGACTCAGATCCCCAGCGCTTTCCTGACCTCGGCGACGTGGCCGCGGCTGACGGGGACCAGGTTGTCCTCGGGGCCGGGGACGACGAGGTAAACCTTGTCGTGCTTGCGCTGGAAGGCGCGGGCATGGTCGAGGTTGACCAGGAAGCTGCGATGGGTGCGGAGGAACTTCCGGCCCGCGAGCAGCTCCTCCACCCTGGAGATCGACCAGGGGCAGAAGTGGCTGACCTCGCCTTCGTAGAGCCGCGTGTAGTGACCCTCGGCCTGGACCGCGGTCACGCGCGTCGCGTCGATCAGGAAGGTGAGACCGCTCTGCTCGTAAGGAAGACGCAGGCGCTCGGGCTCGGCCGGCCGCGCCGGTCGCGGCGCGGGCTTCGGCGCGGGGCGCGGCAGCGCAGGGGCGTCGAGCGGCAGCGGCGCGGCGAGCGCGGCGCCGGCCGGCGAAGCGACCAGGCCGGTCGGCGGCAGCGGCAGAGCGGTCAACAGGAACAAGCCGCAGACCACGAAGGCGGCGAGCGCCACGATGAGCGCCAGGGTGCCGTCCTGGATCACCGGCTGCGCCAGAGTGACGAGCTCGCTCACCGGCAGGAAGCGGGTGAAGGCCATGGCGGTGTAATGCATGCTGGAGATGGTGACGCCGAGCAGCACGGCCGCCAGCGAGAGCTGGAGCACGGTGCGCCGGCGATAGGCGATCTGCACCACCGCGATCGAGGAGAGGATGGCGATCGCCGAGGAGAGCAGCACGCCTTCGGGCGCGTGGGCGACGATGCAGTTGCCACCGATCGCCCGCATGCCGATGTAATGCATGGTGACGATGCCGAGGCCGATCAGCGTGCCGGAAACGACGGTGCGCCACAAATTGCGTTCGCCCATATGGACGAAGGAGAAGCCCAGGCCGGTGATCAGGATTGAGACCAGCACCGAGCTCAAGGTGTCGAGCGCGTCGTAGCTGATCGAGACGGGCAGCCTGACCGCCAGCATGGCGACGAAATGCATCGACCAGATGCCGCCGCCCAGCGCGCAAGCCGCCTCGGCCAGGCGGATGCGCCGCGCGGTCGCCTTCAAGGCACCGAGATCGCCGGCGAGGCGCAGGCCGGTGAAGGACGCCATGATGGCGACCAGGACCGAGGCCGCCACCATGATCGGGTCGTAGGTGAAATCCATTTCCGTCCCGTCGCGGCCTGCCGTCCGGCGGTTCCGTGACCGACATTGGGCGGCGGCAGGTCCTCAAGTCTCGACTCTGACGAAGCCGGTGCGGCAAATCAAGAGTGAGCAAATCGAGGGCTGGGCTTGGCAGCGCGCCTGCCGGACCGGCATGATGCAGGTCAGGATTTCGGTATGGGGAACGGAGATGGCCGGCGTCGAGACCAAGCCTCAAATCGCCATGCGCGGCGCGGGCTATTACAGCAGCCACACGATCGGCGCCAAGACGGTGATCGACGCCGCGACCGATCTCACGCTGGAGGCGGCACGGGCGGTCCTGCTCGACGATCCGGCGACGCCCTTCACCATCGCCGATTATGGCTGCGCCGATGGCGGCACCTCGATCGACCTCCACCGGGCGTTGATCGCCGATCTCCGAGTCCGCGAGCCCAAACGGCCAGTGGCGCTGGTCTACACCGACCTGCCAGGCAACGATTACTCGGTGCTGTTCCGGCGGCTGCAGGGCCAACTGCCGATGGATCCCGTGGGCTTGAGCAATTTCGAGCAGGTCTATCCGCTGGCGAGCGGCACCAGCTTCTATCGCCAGATCGTGCCTTCGGGCACGCTTGCGCTCGGTTTCTCGGCGACGGCGATGCATTGGATGAGCGCGCTCCCCGGTTCCATCACCGGCCATGTGCATTCGGTCGGCGCCACGGGTGCGACGCTCGACGCCTTCCGCGCCCAGTCGCTGCAGGACTGGGAGACCATCCTGCTCCATCGCGCGGCGGAGCTCAGGCCCGGCGGCTGGCTGGTGCTCGCCAACTTCTGCATCGACGAAGCGGGCCGCTATCTCGGCCATACCGGCGGCAAGAGCATGTTCGACCAGTATGAGAAGCACTGGCGCGGACTCTTCGACGCCGGCGCGATCACCCGCGCCGAATACGACCGTGCCACCTTCCAGCAACACTACCGGACGCCCGAGGAATGCGCTGCGCCGTTCCGCGATCCCAACTCCGCGATCTTGCGCGCCGGGCTCGAGCTCAGGAAGTGCTTCACCCGCGTGACACAATGCCCCTATGCGGCAGACTTCGCGCGCGAGGGCGATGCCGCCGCTTTCGCGCGCGCCTACATCCCGACGCTGCGCTCCTGGAGCGAGAGCACGTTCATGAGCGCGCTCGACGCCGCGCGGCCGATCGAACAGCGCCGCGAGATCATCGACCGGTTCTACGGTGCCTATCAGGCGGACGTCGCGCGCGACCCGGAAGGCCACGGCATGGATTACGTCCACTGCTTCATGCAGATCCGGAAGCGAGGCTGAAGCGCACGCGCCATCGCGCGATTTTGAGCCGCATTCGCCCTATTTCGATGGGGGAATATTCATGTTGCGGCCCTGCCGGATTGTCGCCATAAAGCCGCCCATCGGGGGATTCCCCCGCACAAGACAGACGATCGGTACCGGAGGACTCATGCGCATTCTGCTGTTCGCCACAGCGCTTCTCTTTGCTTTCACGTCCGCCCATATGGCGTCCGCCTGCACCCAGGTCGAGCATGTCTCGGCCACCAAGGCGGAGGAGGTGTTCAAGGCGCAAGACTGCCTCTGGACCTCCGACGGCCGCTATCGCCTGATCATGCAGCAGGACGGCAATCTCCGGCTCTATGACGAGCGGCACGCCGGGCGCTACATCCTCTGGACTCCGGACATCCAGCCGCAACCCGGCAGCGAGGCCGTGCTGAAGAACGACGGCAGCTTCTCGGTGGTCGATCCGTCGGGCAAGCCGTTGTGGACAGCACCCGCCAAGGCCGGCACGGCCACCAACGGCGACTTCTTCATCACCCTCGGCGACAAGGGCCGGGTCGAGATCTACAAGGGCACGACCCTGACCGATCCCGGCAAGACGCTGGTCTGGGCCTCGGAACTCGACGCCTCTCCCGACCGGAACGGCAACTGCCAGTGCCATGTGCGGAACACCGACGGCTCGCCCGGCCGCAATATGCAGGGCTCCTTCGGCACCTGCGGCCTCACCGCCTGTCTTAGCACCTGCGGGGGCAAGAAGGATTATTTCGGCGACCCGCTGATCGGCACCTATAACGGCGGCGACGGCAAATGCCGCGCCTTCTGAGGATGCCCAGCAACGCGCTGTGAAACGCACGATGCGCTGACTTGAACGGCCGGAACATAGGGGTTTCCCCCGCTTGTTCCGGCCGTTTTCGCATGCCATAGATCAAGCCATGTTCAAATCCGGCCTGTTTGCTGGCTTGAGGCGGCGGCGGAGCGCTCTTGGCGGCATCTTCGCCTATCTCCTGCTGCTCAACGGCATGCTGGCGACGCTGGTCTCCGGGCAACTGCCCATCACCGCCGGCGGACCGATCGCCGCTCTGGCCGCGGCGCCGCTCTGCGATCCCCAGGGTAGCCTATCCGGCGACGCGAGCCATGGCTCCGGCCAGCACCAGACTCCCTGTCCGATCTGCGACGCGGCCTGTCCGATGGACGCCTGCGCGCCGGTCGCGGGCACGCCGCTCACCATCGCCGCGGTGACGCCGCCGCAGGCGGCGCCCATCGCGCAGATCGATGGCGCGCCCGAGACGCTCCATCCGCGCAGCGTCCATCTCTCCGACCGCCGCGCCCAGGCGCCGCCCGTTTTCGCCTGACCGAGCGCGCCGCTCCGCGCCTGCGGAACCGCGGCCATCAAGCACTTCGATTATCCCGCGCGGAAGCCGAGCTTCCGCCGCACGCCATTTCGAAAGGCACCATCCCATGCGTTTCCCCATCAAGGGCTTCATCCGTCCGCTGCTCATCCTCGCACTCGCCGGCGTCGCGCCGATTGCGGCATTGGCTCACGAGTTCAAAGTCGGCGATCTCGAGATCGTGCATCCCTGGGCCCGCGCGACCCTGAAGGGCAGCGACGTCGCCGACGGATTCATGAAGATCGTCAACCACGGCTCGACACCCGACAAGCTGATCGCGGTCAGCGTCGAGTTCGCTCCCACGGTGCAAATCCACGAGATGAAGATGGACGGCCAGGTGATGAAGATGGAGGAGCTCAAGGACGGGCTCGAGATCCCGGCCGGCGCCACGGTCGAGCTGAAGCCGGGCGCCGATCACATCATGTTCCTGCATGTGAACGAGCAGATGACCCCCGACGAGATGCTCAACGGCGAGCTCACCTTCGAGAAGGCCGGCAAGGTCAAGGTGGAGTTCCTGGTCGAGCCGGCCGGCACCTCGAGCTCGATGGATATGGATTGAGGGGCGCATGAAACGCAGACTGGGCACGCTGCTCGTCGTCATGGCCGCGATCTCCGCGGCCGTGCTCGGCTATCTCTATTTCGCCATGAACAATGCCGGGGCGCCGCTTGCGGGCGGCGCCATCGGCGGTCCGATCCATCTGACTGCCGCCGACGGCACGGTGTTCGATTCGGCGAGCCTCAAGGGCAAGCCCTATGCCGTCTATTTCGGCTTCACCCATTGCCCCGAGGCGTGCCCGACCACGCTCTCGGAGATTTCGCGCACGACCGAGCAGATCGGCGCCCCCGCCAAGGACTTCATCACGCTCTTCATCACGATCGATCCCGAGCGCGACACGCCGGCGCTGATGAAGGACTACGTCTCCAACTTCACCGGCAACATCATCGGCCTCACCGGCACGCCGGACGAAGTGGCCTCGGTCGCGAAGGAGTTCCGCGTCTATTACAAGAAGGTGCCGACCTCGGACGGCAGCTACACCATGGATCACACGGCGGTCGTCTACCTCATGGACCGCAACGGCACATTCGACAGCGTCATCCCCTACTCCGATGGGCATGACGCCTATGTGGAGAAGATCAAGAACCTGCTCGCGCGATGAATGAAACATGACAGGCGTGAAGAACCTGACGCGATCCGTCGCGACCCCCATGAGATTCACGCGGCGCGTGTCGTTCTTTCTGGACCGAATCAGTGCACCGGTTCAGATTCTCCCGCGCGTTCAAAGCAGGAGAATCGACACCATGCAGAAGATTGCCCCCCTCGCCCTTGCTCTCGTCACCACCTCGATGCTCATCGGCACCGCCCAAGCCGCCTCACCGCAAGCGCCGGCGCCCGTCACCGCCGGCACCACCGTCGAGACCGCCGCCGACGTCACGATGATCGTCGCCCACAGCTATGCCCATCTGCGGAAGGAGTCGAACACCAAGAGCCCGATCCTCGCCACCCTGAAGCAGGGCACCAAGGTCGATGTGATCGAGAAGGTCGCCAACGGCAAATGGGCCCATGTGAAGAGCGGCAAGCTCGAGGGCTATATCGCCGTTTCGCTGCTGAAGGCCGCCTAAGGGGGCCGATCGCGCCACTCCTGGCCGCGGCAGGCCCCTGCCGCGGCCTAGGAATTGTTGTGCTGCAGGGGCCACTTAGACGCCGCGCCTCGGATCATCAAGCCGTCACCATCGGTTACAGATTCAGGCTTGTGCGCCTTTCGACGCATGGCTTACGATTTTGCCGGACAGGTTCGTGATGACGTTCGGCAAGAGTCGCAATCCAACAGATCGTGTCGCCACGCATCAATTATCGACATAGTCCGGCCCGCCACAGTGCGTACCTAAGAGGGACCGGCAAGTTCAGCAGGCCGGCATCCGTTTCGGGGCGCGAAGGCTGGACACACCTAACGCAAACACGCAAAAATGCGGAAAATTCAACAGGGAGACAAGCATGGCTAACCGCGATTCGAAGATTCAATCCGTTCTGACGGGTTATCGTCGGGGATTCCTTTCGCGCCGCGAGGCGCTGCGCGCCTTGGGCGCGATGGGCTTGGCGGCCGGTGCCGCGCCGTTGCTGGATTTCGCCGCTCTCGCTGACGAAGCGGGCAAGGTGGCGGGCCCGGGCGGCATCCCGCTCGCCCGCCCCGACAAGCCGGTGACGCTGCCCACCAACGGCTCGCCGATCAAGAGCGGCATGGAGCCGGAGAAGGGACCCTTCAACATCTTCAACTACCAGGATTACATCGACCAGAAGTCGGTGATCGACACCTTCGCGAAGAAGTACAACGTCGAGGTCGTGCTCACGACCTTCGACAGCATGGACCAAGCGATCACGCGCCTGGCCAGTGGGACGATAGACATCGACTCGACCAACATCACCCCGGATCGGATTGCCCAGGGCGTCGCCGGCAAACTGCTTCAGCCGTTGAACCACGACTACATCCCAAATCTGCAGAAGAATATTTTTAAGTCACTGCAGAGCCCTTACTACGACCAAGGATCGCAATACACAGTCCCCTACAATCTGTATGCGACCGGGATCGGTTGGAGGACGGACAAGATCAAGGAAGACGTAGCCAGCATGGCCAATCCGTGGTCGATATTCTGGGACGAAAATTCGAAGAAGTATTCCGGCTATTTCGGCATCCTCGACGATGACCGCGAGTCGCTGGCCATGGCGATGCTCTATCGCGGCCAGACCGACATCAACACCGAAGACCCAGATGTCATCGACAAAGCGCTGGCCGATCTGAAGGCGACCGTGCCGATCTGCAATCCCAAGATCAACATCACCGAATACCAGACGCTCGCCGACGGCAGCATGTACCTGCACCAGAGTTGGGCAGGCGATCTCTTGGGCGCAGCATTGATTTATCTTCCGGCCGGAACCGATCCAGGAGTCCTGCGCTTCTGGCGACCGGAAAAAGGAAAGAGTGTGGTGCAGAACGACTGCTGGGCGCTCCTTGCCAAATCAAACAAGCCGGTGCTCGGCCATCTCTGGCTCAACCACCTGCTCGACAGCGAGGTCGCCTACAACAACTTCACCGGCTTCACCGGCTACCAGCCGGCGCAGACGGGGATCACGGCAGACAAACTTGTCGCTGATAAGGTCATACCGGAGACGCTCAAGAATACGATTATGACTGAAGACGAACTCGGCGCGGACTCGCTGCAGTTCGGCGCCCTGACGCCCAAGGGCCAGGCCTTGTGGCAGAACGCCTATGCGAGGTTCAACTCCGGGGCCTGAGCACCAGAGCCGGAGGGCGATCGGCATGTATCCGAGATGGCTCTGGCCCGCGTTCGCCGTTCCAGGCGTGCTCTGGCTGATCCTGCTGTTCCTGGTTCCGTTCTATGCGGTGATCGGCGTCGCCTTCGGCGGCGTCGATCCCATCTTCATGAACG
>DATKMF010000113.1:0-7398 GCA_035542015.1 Candidatus Cybelea sp. | reverse complement strand
CATGAACATCCTCTCCATCCAATCGCATGTGGTCTATGGCCATGTCGGGCATCAGGCTTCGACCTTTCCTATGCAGCGGCTGGGGCATGAGGTGTGGGCGTTGCCGACGGTGCTCTATTCCAACCACCTGGCGAAGCCGTCCTTCACCGGGCGGAAGCTCGAGGCCGGCTTCATCGACGAGGTGCTGGAGGGCTTGCGCAAACTCGACCTCTTGGGCCGGCTCGACGCGGTGCTGACCGGATATCTGGGCGATGCGCCGATCGTGCCGGTGGCGATTGCGGCACTGGAATCGGCGCGGGCGAAGAAGCCGGATGTCCTCTTCGCCTGCGATCCCGTCATGGGCGACGACGGCGCGCTCTATGTCTCGCCGGCCCTTGCGGACTCGATCGAGCGCGAGCTGGTGCCGCGGGCCGACATCCTCTTCCCCAACATCTTCGAGCTCGAGTGGCTGAGCGGGCTCAAGGTGACGGGTATCGGGGACGTTCGTCCGGCGATGGAGGCGCTCAGGAAAAAGACGCGGCGCGCGCTGATCGTGGCGACCGGGATTCCGGACGAGGCACATCCCGACCTCATCACCTCGCTCGCGCTCGACGACAGCGGGCTGTGGCAGGCGAAGGCGAAGCGGCACGACATGCGTGCTTCGGGCAACGGCGACTGTTTCGCCGCGCTCTTCCTCGCCCGCTATCTCGGCCACCGCGACCTGCCGACGGCACTGGGGAATGCGGCCGAGGGGATGAGCCTGATCACCGGTCTCACCGCTTCCACCAACGCCGACGAGCTGAAGATCGTCGAAAGCCAGGAGCGCTGGGCGGTCACCGACCCGAGCGCGGTGGCGGAGAAGATCGGGTAACTCGCTTCACTCGCCGGCGATGACGGCGTGGATCAGCTTCCCGGCGTTCTGCATCATCTGGCAGGCATCGTCGACGGCGCCGGCGTCGAGATCGTCCTTCGCCTTCACGTAAAGCGCGGCGGCCGCCAGGTACTTGACGTCGTTCTCGTCGTCGAATTTCTGGTCCTCGGCGTAGTCCGCCTGGGCAGCCCGCATCGCCGCTTGCGCCTTGGGCGTGCCCAGCGCTTCCGACAGCCGCGTGAGAAGATCGCGGATCGCGGACTCGTCGCAGGCCGAATCAGCCGCCGCGCCGGACGGCGCCAGCGCGATCAGGAAGGCGGCGCCGATGGGGAGCCACCGGCGCCGCTGCATCTCACGCCGCCTTCTTCAGGTGATCGCGGACGAGCGCCTCGGCGATCTGCACAGCGTTGAGCGCAGCGCCCTTGCGGAGGTTGTCGGAGACGACCCAGAGGTTGATCCCGTGGGCGACGGTCGCGTCCTTGCGGATACGGCTGACATAGACCTTGTCCTCGCCAGCGCATTCGACCGGCGTGACGTAACCCTCGTCGGCGCGGTGGTCGATGACGCTGACGCCGGGCGCGCTACGCAGCGCCGCGCGGGCGTGGTCGACCGACATCTCGCCCTCGAACTCGACATTGACCGCCTCGGAATGGCCGATGAAGACCGGCACACGCACGCAGGTGGCGGTGACCGGGATGTCGGGATCGAGGATCTTCCTTGTCTCGACCGCCATCTTCCACTCTTCCTTGGTGGACCCGTCGTCCATGAAGACGTCGATATGCGGGATCACGTTGAAGGCGATCTGCTTGGTGAACTTCTTGTGGTCGAGCGAGCCGTTGGTGAAGACGTTGCGGGTCTGGTTGAAGAGCTCGTCCATCCCCTCCTTGCCCGCACCCGAGACCGACTGATAGGTCGCCACCACCACCCGCTTGATCTTGACCAGATCGTGCAGCGGCTTCAGCGCCACCACCATCTGGATGGTGGAGCAGTTCGGATTGGCGATGATGCCCTTCTTGTGATAGAGCGCGATGTCTTCCGGATTCACCTCGGGGACGACCAGCGGCACGTCGGGGTCCATGCGGAAATAGCTCGTGTTGTCGATGACGATGGCACCGGCGGCGGCCGCTTTCGGGGAGAACTCGGCCGAGACCTTGGCGCCCGGTGAAGACAACACGATGTCGATGCCCTTGAAGTCGAACTTGGCGAGGTCGCGCACCTTCAAGACGTCGTCCTCGCCGAAGGAGACTTCCTGGCCGACCGAACGCGACGAGGCGAGCGGAATCACCTCCTTCACCGGGAACTGGCGCTCCGCCAGCGTCTGCAACATCTCGCGGCCCACATTGCCCGTGCCGCCAACCACCGCCACTCGGAAACTCATCTCAACCTCGCATCGCTTCAATATACTGTCTCACGCAAACGAAAACGGCCGCACTGGGGTGCGGCCGTTCGAACACGTCGATAGGCCGCAGGATCACCCGCCGGTTTTGCTCCCGGTCTCGGTGGTCGTCCCGGTGGCGGGCGGCGGCAGCTGGCTGTCGGACGTCTGCTGCTGCGTCGTCGCCGTATCTGCGGTCTGCCCGAAGGGGCAAGCGGTCGCCGCGCCGGCCGAGGCCAGCAGGGTCAAACCCGCCAATGCCAATACTGCGCTGCGTACCATGATCCGGCCCTCCAAGAAGGTCCATCCGGCTAGATCGATCCGGCGCGCATCCTAACCCCGGGGCCCGGAGCGGAGAAGCGCTATTTTGCCGGCGAACCCGGCGATTCGCCGGGTCTGCCCTGCAGAAACCTCAATGGGCCATCATCACCGGGAGATCGGCGTGGTCCATCATGTGGCTGGTGACGCCGCCCAGCATGAGCTGACGTAGGCGGCCGTGGCTGTAGCCGCCCATCAGGATGAAACCGGCCTGCAGGTTATGGGCCGTGGCCAGGATCTGCTCCGCGGCACTTCCAGTGGTCTGGCTGGGTTCGATGACCGAGGCGGCGACGCCTTCCCAGGCGAGATAGTGGACGAGATCGGCGGCGGGATGGCGATCCTTCTTGCCCTCCTTCACCGAGAGCACGCGGACATGGGGCATGCCGCGCAACAGGTCGAGGGCCTGGGAGATCGCGCGGGTGGCCTCGATGCTGCCGTTCCAGGAGATCAGCACCGGGCCGGCCGTGAGCCTGTCGAGCGCCGCCTGGCCTACGCCACCCGGCACCAGCAGCACCGGCTGACCGGCGCCGAACAGCGCGTCCTCCATCCGGCTGAGAACCTGGTCGCCCGCCTCTTCGCCCGTCGGCCGGCCGATGATGACGAGATCGGTCAGGCGGCCGAACTTGATGATGAGCTCGTCCTCGGCGCCTTCTTCGACGTGGTAGGCGGCGGTGACGCCGGTGCGGAGGCTCGGATTGGGATCGATCTGAACGCCGCGCTCGGCGCGCCAGGCCTCGAACGTCGCCGCCGCCGCCTTGCCACGCGCCTCGGCATGACGCTCGACGGCTTCGATCAGCTCGGTCGCCGCAACGCCGACATCGACCATCAGCGGCACGGATTCCATGGGATCGACCTTGATGTGCAGCGCCGCGATATGGGCGCCGCTCTTCTTCGCCAGAACCAGTGCCGCGTCGAGCGCAGTCTTATCGGCCTCGTAGCCGAACAGCGGAATCAGGATGTGTCGGAAAGCCATTTCGTCCTCCAAAGCCGTGCCGACTCTGAATAGGCGATCTCGGGCACGGTTATCTTGACATGAATCAAGGGCGCGGGCGAGGCCCCGCAATCTCTCTCGGCGGCCCCCGTCAAGCCCCCAACCGATCCAGCGCCTTCAGGATCTCGTCGCCCATGCGGGTGGTGGAGACCAGGGTGGCGCCGGGGCTCATGATGTCGCCGGTGCGGAAGCCCGCGGCCACCACGTTCTTCGCCGCCTGATCCAGCAGATCCGCCTCGGCCGCGAGGTCGAAGGAATAGCGCAGCATCATCGAGAGCGAGAGCAGCGAGGCCAAGGGATTGGCCTTGTCCTGGCCGGCGATGTCGGGGGCCGAGCCATGCACCGGCTCATAGAGCGCCCGCCGGCGGCCGCGCGCGTCGGCGGCGCCGAGCGAGGCCGAGGGGAGCATGCCGAGCGAGCCCGTGAGCATCGCCGCGCAGTCGGAGAGGATGTCGCCGAACAGGTTGTCGGTGACGATGACGTCGAACTGCTTCGGCTGTCGGACCAGCTGCATCGCGCAGTTATCGGCATACATGTGGCTCAGCGCCACATCGCCGTATTCGGCGGCATGGAGCTTGGTCACCTCCTCGCGCCAGAGCACGCCGCTCTCCATTACATTGGCCTTCTCGACCGAGCAGACCTTGCGGTTGCGTTTTCGCGCCAAGTCGAAGGCGACGCGCGCCACGCGCACGATCTCCGAGGTGGTATAGACCTGGGTGTTGATGCCCCTGCGCTCGCCGTTGGGCAGGGTCTCGATGCCGCGCGGCTGGCCGAAATAGACGCCTCCCGTGAGCTCGCGCACGATCATGATGTCGAGGCCCTTGACCAGATCGGTCTTCAGGCTCGAGGCCTCGGCCAGCGCATCGAACACCAAAGCGGGGCGGAGATTGGCGAAGAGCTCCATATCCTTGCGGAGACGCAGGAGAGCGCGCTCCGGCTTCACCTCGAAGGGCAGGTTGTCCCACTTCGGCCCGCCGACGGCGCCCAAGAGCACGGCATCGGCGTCGAGCGCCTTCTCCATCACCGCATCGGTCAGCGGTGTCTTGTGCTTGTCATAGGAGGCGCCGCCCACCAGCTCCTCGCCCACGTCGAAGCCCAGCGCACGGCGCTTGTCGTACCAGACGAGCACGCGCTTCACCTGCGCCATCACTTCGGGGCCGATGCCGTCACCGGCGACGATCAGCAATTTCTTGTTGGAAGCCATCCGGGGTCTCTCGATAAGAAGAACCCGGCACCAGGGATAGACTTGGTGGCCGGGCCGGGAAGATTCAGACGGAGAAGGTCAGGCGGCGGTGCCCTGCCAGAGCCAGGGCTGGGAGAGCTGATTCTTCTCCTCGAACCCGTCGATGAACTTGCGCTTCTCCAGCGTCAGGCCGATGTCGTCGAGCCCGTTCAGCAGGCAGTGCTTGCGGAAGGGATCGATGTCAAAGCGGACGCGGCCGCCGTCGGGGCCGGTGATCTCCTGCTTCTCCAGATCGACGCTGATGATCGCGTTGGAGCCGCGCTGCGCGTCGTCCATCAGCTTCTCCAGGTCTTCTTTGGAGACCTTGATCGGCAGGATGCCGTTCTTGAAGCAGTTGTTGTAGAAGATGTCGGCGAAGCTGGTCGAGATCACGCAACGGATGCCGAAGTCGAGGAGCGCCCAGGGCGCGTGCTCGCGCGAGGAGCCGCAGCCGAAATTGTCGCCCGCGACCAGGATCTTGGCGTTGCGGTATTGCGGCTTGTTCAGGATGAAGGTGGGGATCTCCTTGCCGTCCGGCGTGTAGCGCATCTCGTCGAACAGATTCTTGCCGAGGCCGGTGCGCTTGATGGTCTTCAGGAACTGCTTGGGGATGATCATGTCGGTGTCGACGTTGATCATCGGCAGGGGTGCTGCGACACCGCTGAGAGTCTTGAACTTTTCCATGGCATCTGGCCTTCCGGATCGGAACCGGCGGGTTTTATCGCATGCGACCGCCCGGCTCTCAAGAGCGGGGGCTTCCGCCCGGGCACCGGATCGCCGATGATCGGGGCGGTTCAAGACCGGGAGCTGGCGCGTGTTGGGTAGGAGAATCACCGCGATTTGCGCGGCTTTGGAACTATTGGCCTCCGGCTGTAGCGACACGCCCCAGCCCCACGTGCAGGTCAGCCCCGCCGATCTTGCAAGGCGATCGGAGGCGCCGATCCCGATCAGCCCCCGCGTCGCGGTGATCTATCACGACACATACCTGCCCATGCTGAAGCCCGGCACCTCCGGAGTCTTCGTGATCTCGCCCGACGGCAACCGGGTCGAGTATCGCTCCTGCCACCACCCGGATTGCCAGATGGAGGACGACGAGATCGCGCTCCGGGCGTTGGACCGCTGCAACCTCGGCTTCGCCGGCAAGGACGCGCGGACACGCTGCCTGGTCTTCGACCTCAACGGTACCATCCTGCAGCCTCACCGGTTCTGGACCGACGCCGATTTCGACATGCCGGCCCCGCCGCCGCCGGCGCTCTCGCTCTCCGATCCGACAGAGCTCGCGGATCCTCGGCTGCCGGAAGACCGCTACCGTGTGATGACGCCGGAGGGCGAGCTGCGCATTGCGCTCAAGGCCGACGGCAGCGCGTATTTCTGGGATACCGGCGACAACTTCCACCAGAGCACCTGGGCCCTGGTTCAGGGCGGCCTCTGCGTCGGCTCGGTGGACGACCGCGCCGTCATGACCTGCGGCACGCTCTACGGCACCGGTCCCCAGCGGCTCGCCGGTGCCACGCTCGACCTCTATCCGGGCAAGTTCCTGCCGGTGACCCGGCTCGATCCCATGGACGAGTGACCGTGGGCGAGTGACAGCGGCCGAGTGACCCCCAGCACTGTCCTTTGCTAGACTGGCCGAAGCAAGAGGGACACAGCTTTTCGGATGCACAAGGCTTGGGGAATAGCGATTCCGGGACTGCTGCTCGTGGGTGCGGTGGTCTTGCGCAATTCCGATCCCACGCCGATCCAAGAGATCCGGAACCTCGTCTTCGACGAGTACCAGCGCCTGGAGCCCCGGCACTACGACAAGGACCTCCCCGTCCGCATTGCTGACATCGACGAGAAGAGCCTTGCGAAGCTCGGCCAGTGGCCCTGGTCGCGTGCGCTGGTCGCCAAGGTGGTCGATCGGCTGCGCGAGCTCGGTGCCGCGGTGGTCGCCTTCGACGTGCTGTTTGCGGAACCGGACCGAACGTCGCCGCAGTCTGTCGCCGATGCACTGCCGGACGATCCCAGCTTTCAGCAGGTAAAGCTGCAGATGGCGAGCCTGCCGGACCCCGACCGGCAGCTGGCGGAAGCAATCGCGAAGGTGCCGACGGCGCTCGGCTTCGCCCTGCTCGACTATGACCCCGGTCGACCCGAGGCGCGTCCAAAGCCGGTCGGGGGATTCAGCACGCTGGGCGATAGCCCACTCGATTTCACGAAGACGATGCCCCACGTGGTGGGGGCGCTGCCGGCGCTGCAGGCGGCGGCTGCGGGGAACGGCGCGGTGAATGCTCTTCCGGACGACGATGGCATCATACGTCGCATTCCGCTGATCCTGGGGTATCGACCCGAGAATGCCCAAACGGTCCCGGATGCGCTCCTCCCGGCGCTCGGACTGGAAGCAATTCGCGTCGCATTCCAAGGGCGCTCCTTCACGATCCGTTCGTCGCATGCGCAAGCCGAGGCGTTCGCCAACAACGTCGCCAACGGTGTCGGCGCGATCCGCATCGAAGTGCCTCCCGGGGGCCCGTCGATCATCATCAAGACGGACCGCAGCGGTGCGCTGCTGCTGCATGATACGGGCCATCAGCCCGAGCGGTTCGTCTCGATCGCCGATCTGTTCGATTCGGACTTTCCGCGGAGCAAGGTCGAAGGCCAGATTATCC
>DATKMF010000112.1:0-3481 GCA_035542015.1 Candidatus Cybelea sp. | reverse complement strand
GGCAGGGTCACGAGACCCCAGAAGGAGATGTCGCGGCCCGAGGACCAAGTGTACAGCATGCCGAGCACCGGGATCGCGATCATCAGCAGGTAGAGCGCCGCATGGCCGGCATGCGAGGCCCAGCGGATCACGTTGGCGGTGCCGTCGGGGAGGGGCGGCGGCGGGCTGACGAAGCGCCAGATCGCGCGCAGGAAGACCAGCAGCAGCACGGTCATGCCGATCGAGCGATGCAGCTCCAGGATGATCGGCGTGCGGCCGACGAAGTGCCGCGTATGGGGCAGGATCCAGGCGAAGGCGATCAAGGCCGCGACGGCCCAATGTAGGAACATGGCAAACGGGCCGTATCGCGCATCGGGGCGGGAGGCGGAGATCGATCGCACGAGAAGCAACCTCTTGAGACTCTGAGAACGGGCGGGGCGCGGCCGGGACAGGGTATCCGGTCCTCTCCACGGCCGCCAAACTGGCATCCGGAGCTTAGTACGAGCTGACCGCACATACCCGGCGAGGCCAACAACGCAACGCGGCGAGGAATATTCCGGTTGCCCGCCTCGACAGGTCGCAGGCAAAAAAAGAGCGGAGCGTCGCCGCTCCGCCTGATCTCGTGCCCACGAGACCCGCGGGTCGAGCCCGCGGGTGACGGCGGATCGGTGGCTTACACCCCGAGCGCCTGCTGGGCCGGGGTGAATTTCAGCTTCAGCGCGTCGGCGACCGCCTTGTAAGTCAGCTTGCCGTCATGAACGTTGAGGCCGTTCATGAGATGCGGGTCCTCGGCGCAGGCCCGGCGGGCACCCTTGTCGGCCAAAGCGATGGCGAAGGGCAGGGTCGCGTTGTTGAGGGCGAAGGTCGAGGTGCGGGCGACGGCGCCCGGCATGTTGGCGACGCAGTAGTGGGTGACGTTGTCCACCACATAGACCGGGTCGGCGTGGGTGGTGGCATGGCTGGTCTCGAAGCAGCCCCCCTGGTCGATGGCGATATCGACCACGACCGAGCCCGGCCGCATCGACTTGATCATCTTGCGGGTGACCAGCTTCGGAGCCGCCGCGCCCGGCACCAGCACGGCGCCGATCACGAGGTCGGATTCTCGGACGTATTCCTCGATCGCATGCACCGTCGAATAGATCGTGTTGAGCTTGGAGCCGAAGATCTCGTCCAATTCGCGCAGCCGGTCGAGCGAGCGGTCGATCACCGTCACCTGCGCTTCCATGCCCATCGCCATGCGGATCGCGTGGGTGCCCGAGACGCCGCCGCCGATCACGGTGACATGGGCCGCGCGCACGCCGGGCACGCCCCCGAGGAGGATGCCGGCGCCGCCGGGTTCCTTCTCCAGATAATGCGCGCCGACCTGCACGGACATGCGGCCGGCCACCTCGGACATCGGCGCCAGCAGCGGCAGGCCGCCGCGCGGGGATGTCACGGTCTCATAGGCGACCGCGGTGCAGCCGGACTTCAGCAACCCCTTGGTCTGCTCGGGATCCGGGGCGAGGTGCAGATAGGTGAAGAGCAGCTGGCCCTCGCGCAACATCTTGCACTCGTTCGCCTGCGGCTCCTTCACCTTCACGATCATCTCGGCCTTGGCGAAGACCGAGGCGGCGTTGGGCGCGATCGCGGCGCCCGCCGCCTTGTAATCGGCATCGCTGAAGCCGATGCCGCCGCCGGCCTTGGTCTCCACCACGACCTTGTGCCCGTGATGGATCAGCTCGCGCACGCTCGAGGGCACGAGGCCCACGCGGTATTCGTGATTTTTTATCTCTTTCGGAACCCCGATCAGCATCTCTTCTCTCCCAGAGGAATGGATTGTCCGGCGAACCGGGACCTGACGAATCGAGTCCGGGTCAAGGCCCGAAGACTCCTTCCATCCGGCCCAATCCGCTCTTAACGCAAAACGGCCGGTCCTCCCTGAGGACCGGCCGAAACTAGGCTTTTGAAATCGATCAGTCGAGCTTGGTCAGGACCTCGCGCATGGTCGTGACGATCTGGTCGATCTGGCTCTTCTCGACGATGAAGGGCGGCGACATGGCGATCGTATCGCCGGTGACACGCGTCAAAACGCCGGCTTCGTAGCATTTCAGGAAAGCCTCGAAGCCGCGGGCGCCGGCCTTGCCGGGCCGCGGCTCGATCTCGACCGCGCCGATCAAGCCGATGTTGCGGATATCGATGATGTGCCTGGTGCCCTTCAGCGAATGCACCGCCTCTTCCCAATAGGGCGAGAGGTCCTTCACCCGGTCGAACAGCTTCTCGTTCTTGTAGATGTCGAGGGCCGCCAGGCCCGCCGCGCAGGCGACCGGATGGGCCGAGTAGGTGTAGCCGTGGAAGAGCTCGATCGCACCCTCGGCCGAGGAATTCATGAAGGTGTCGTAGATGTCCTTCGAGACGATCACGGCGCCCATGGGGATCGAGCCGTTGGTCAGGCCCTTGGCGCAGGTGATGAGATCGGGCTTCACGCCGAAATACTCGGTGGCGAAGGAGGCGCCCAGGCGGCCGAAGCCGGTGATGACCTCGTCGAACACCAGCAGGATGCCGTGCTTGGTGCAGATCTCGCGCAAGCGCTGCAGGTAGCCCTGCGGCGGCACCAGCACGCCGGTCGAGCAGGCGACCGGCTCGACGATGACCGCGGCGATGTTGCTGGCGTCATGCAGCGCCACCAGGCGCTCGAGATCCTCGGCCAAGTGCGTGCCCCATTTCGGCATGCCCTTGGAATAGGCCATCTCCTTGGCGTTGTAGGTGTGCGGCAGGTGATCGACGCCGTTCAGCGCATTGCCGAACCACTTGCGGTTATTGACCATGCCGCCGACCGAGATGCCGCCGAAGCCGACGCCGTGATAGCCGCGCTCGCGGCCGATCAGCTTCTGCCGCGTGCCCTGGCCCTTGGCCCGGTGATAGGCGAGCGCGATCTTCAGCGCGGTATCGACCGATTCGGAACCCGAGTTGGTGAAGAACACATGGTCGAGCCCGGCCGGCAGCATCGCCGCCACGCGCGAGGCCAGCTCGAACGAGGCCGGATGGCCCATGTTGAAGGGCGGGGCGTAATCCATCTCCGCGATCTGGCGCGAGACCGCCTCGGAGATCTCCTTGCGGCCGTGGCCGCAGTTCATGCACCAGAGGCCGGCCGAGGCGTCCAGCACCTTGCGGCCCTCGATCGTGGTGTAATGCATGCCCTCGGCCTTCACGAACAGGCGCGGATGCGCCTTGAACTGCCGGTTCGAGGTGAAGGGCATGAAGAAGGCTTCGAGATTGTTCGGCGTCGGCTTGAACTGCGTCGCCTCGAAGGTCTTCGAGAGAGCGGTTGAATCGGCCATGGCGGGGTTTCCCAATCCGGTTTCGGGTGCGCGTGCGGATGGGCCGGCACCATATCACGCTCAAGAAAATCAACAAGTTGAATCTGGATGACGGATTTTAGCCCGCTAAGTGCTTGATTCTTGACAGCGTCGTTCAATATATTGAGCGCAGTGAACACGCCAATATTCCCCTCCCCCGATCCGGG
>DATKMF010000111.1:0-14045 GCA_035542015.1 Candidatus Cybelea sp. | reverse complement strand
GTGCAGGCGCTTCACGCCTTCGCTGCGTTCGAGATCGGCCAAGGTCCGCGCAACGCGGATGACGCGGTGGAAGCCGCGGGCCGAGAGCTTGAACTTCTCGACCGCCTGCGCGAGCAGCTTGCGGCCTTCGGGCTCCGGCGTCGCCACGCGGTCGAGCAGCTCGCCGTCGGCCTCGGCATTGGTGCGGATGCCGGTGCCCCTGTAGCGCTCGGTCTGAATCGCACGCGCCGCGGCGACCCGCGCCGCCACCTCGGCGCTGCCCTCGGCCGGCGGCGGCAGCGAGAGATCCGCGGCGGCGACCGCCGGCACGTCGACATGGAGATCGATGCGGTCGAACAGCGGGCCGGAGATCTTGGACTGGTATTCGAGCGCGCATCGTGGCGCCTTGCCGCAGGCCAGCGCGGCATCGTCCAGGTGTCCGCAGCGGCAGGGATTCATCGCGGCGACCATCTGCACCCGCGCGGGATAGGTCACATGGGCATTGGCGCGGGCGACGGTGACGCGGCCGGTCTCCAGCGGCTGGCGCAGGGATTCGAGACTCTGGCGCTGGAACTCCGGCAGTTCGTCGAGGAACAGCACGCCGAGATGCGCGAGGCTGACCTCGCCCGGCCTGGCGCGCAATCCGCCGCCGACCAGCGCCGGCAGCGAGGCCGAATGATGCGGATCGCGAAACGGGCGCTGCCGCATCAGGCGGCCTTCGGTGAGCGAGCCCGCGAGGCTGTGGATCATCGAGACTTCGAGCGCCTCGGCGGGATCGAGCGGCGGCAGGATGCCGGGGAGCCGCGACGCCAGCATCGATTTGCCGGAGCCCGGCGGCCCGATCATCAAGAGATTGTGCCCGCCGGCCGCCGCCACTTCGAGCGCGCGCTTGGCCGTCTCCTGGCCCTTGATATCCCTGAGGTCGAGCGCGCGGCCGCGCTCCGCCGCCATGCGCGGTTCCGGCGGCGAGAGCACCTGGGTGCCCTTCAAATGATTGATGAGCGCGATGAGATCGTTCGGCGCCACCACGTCGATCTCGCCGGCCCAGGCCGCCTCGCCGCCCTGGGCGGCCGGGCAGATCAGCCCCAGCGCCTCGCCGGCCGCATGGATCGCGGCGGGCAGCACGCCGGAGACCGCGTTGATCCGCCCGTCGAGTCCGAGCTCGCCCAAGACCGCATAAGGCGCCACCGCATCGCTTTCCAGGGCGCCCATGGCGATCAGCATCGCGATCGCGATCGGCAGGTCGAAATGCGAGCCTTCCTTGATCACGTCGGCCGGCGCGAGATTGACGATGACGCGCTTCAGCGGGATGCCGAGCCCAATGGCCGTGAGCGCGCCCCGGACCCGCTCGCGGCTTTCGCCCACGGCCTTGTCCGGCAGGCCGACCACGGTGAAAGCCGGAATGCCTTGCGCGATCTGCACTTCGGCATCGACCGGCAGCACGTCGATGCCCTGGAACGCGACCGTGCGAACGCGCGCTACCATGCGCGCAGCGCCGCCGCCGTCACTTCATTCGGTAACAAGCGCCCACCCCGTGCCCCAGACGCCAACCAACCCGACACCGACCGATGATGGCAAGGGTGGAACGAAAGCGCAACCGCCAGAGTTGGCCCGGATCCGGTTTAGCCGACGCGCAGCTCGGCGATCGCCCGCCGCGCCGCCGCGATGCTGCGGGCGACGTCGCGCTCGGTGGTCGCCCAGTTGCAGACCGAGACCCGCATCGCGCGCTGGCCCCGCCAGGTGACCGGCCCGAACCAGGCTTCGCCGTTGGCCTGGATCCGGGCGATGACGACGTCGGTGCGGCGGTCGTGATCGCCGTCCTCGCCGAGAAACCGCACCAGGCCCTGGTTGATGATCGGCTTGGCCACGATCTCGGCGCCGTCGAGCGCGCCGATGCCCTCGACCAGCGCGCTCGCATGCCGGCAGCAGCGCGCGACCAGGTCGGCGAGGCCGGCACGGCCGAGGGCGCGGATCGCGGCATAGGCGGCGAAGCCGCGGCCGCGGCGCGACCATTCCGGGTTCCAATCCTTCTGGTTGCGCGCCTCCTCGTGCGGCACCGAGTAGCTCGTGTCCTGGGCGAAGGCCGCGCGGTGTGCAGAGGCGTCGGCGACGAACACCATGCCGCAATCAAAGGCGAGGTTCAGCCATTTGTGCCCGTCGGTCGCCCAGGAATCCGCCTGGTCGACGCCGGCGAGGAGATGGCGATGCTGCGGCGAAACCGCGGCCCAGAGGCCGAAGGCGCCGTCCACATGCACCCAGGCCTCTCGAGCCCCTCGGTCCCTGTGCGCGACGCGGCAGCAGGCGGCGAAGTCGTCGAATATCCCGGTATTGAGATCTCCGGCCGAGAGGGTGACGATGGTCGGCGCGTCGGACTCGTTGAGCATCCGCTCGAGTGCCGCGGGATCGATGCGGCCGCTGCCGTCGTCGGGCACCAGCTCGACCGCATTGATCCCGATGCCGAGCAGCCGTACCGCGCGCAGGATCGATTCGTGCCGCACGGCGCTCGTCAGCACGCGGATCGCCGGCGCGCCCGAGAGTCCCATGGTCTCGACATTCCAGTTGCGCCGGCGCAGCAGCGCGTGGCGCGCGGCGGCGAGCGCCGTCGTATGCGCCATCTGGCAGCCGGTCACGAAGGCGAAGGAGGCCGAGGCGGGGAGGCCGAGCAGCTCTTTCATCCAGGCGCCGCAGACCTCCTCGACGATCGCCTCGCCGGGTGCCGCCAGATTGGAAGCCGCATTCTGATCCCAGGCGGTGGTGAGCCAGTCGGCGGCGAGGGCGGCCGGCAAGGTGCCGCCGGTCACCCAGCCGAAGAACCGGCCGCTCGGCGAGCCGAGGATGCCGCCGTCGAGGTCGCGCACCAGGTCGGCGATCACGGTCTCCGCCGGCAGCGGCGCTTCGGCGAGCGGTTTGCCGAGACGCGCGCGCAAGGTGTCGTAAGACGCCGTCGTCCCGATCGGCCGGGTCTCGAGGGAATCCAGGAAGGCCGCCGCATGCGCGGCAGTCTGGTCGAGCAGCGGGCGGATGGACATGACGGGCGCCTCTTGAAAAACGCGGACCGGAAGCTGGCAGATCGGCGGAGAGAGGTCGAGATACCAGGCTTCGACAGCGGCCGAAGCGTGATCGCTAAGTTGGCGTTGCGTGCGCCCCATCACGCTGGACAGGCCGGGTGGCGCCGGATAGAGTGCGCGCGCTATGTCGGAAATGCGCGCCATCCTCGCCTCTCGATTTTGGTACCGCTGGTACAAACCGGCGGCTTAAGGACACGCGCACCCGCGTCGATCAACCCGAAGCCGCCCGAACCCGAGGCGGCTTTCGCATTTCAGATCTCTCTTTCGATCCCGCGAAACACCCGCCGAAGAACCGGGCGGCTTCCCAACTCATGGAGGCCGTCATGTCGCAATCGTCACCCCCCAGCTCCCGAGAGGTTGCCCGTTACGACTTCGACGTCGTGACGGACGTGCCGCCGCCGCCACGCCGAAGCCCTTCGTCGCCCGCTCCCGCAACGGGCGACGAGCGACGCGATAGAGTGGAAGCAGAAGTGGGAAGCGGTCGCCCCGGCGCGACCGCTGCGCGGGTCAGCTGATCGCCGGTCGGTAGAGCCTGGGCGTCGTTCCGAGCCGCAGGTTCTGAACCCAGCCGACGATGCCATAGATCGCGGCGGCGCCGAAGCCTCCCGCCAGGACATCGGCCGAGTAATGCCAGCCGAGATGGATCGAGCCCATGATGATGGCCGCGAGATAGGCGATCGAGGCGATCCGGGCGACGCGGCCGAATCGCCAGGCGAACAAGGCATAGAGGGTCGAGATCGCGACGTGGATGCTGGGAAAGGCGGAGATTCCGGTGCCGAGATAGGTGATGCCTTGGACATGCGCCTTCCAGAGATAGGTCTGGAAGGCCAGCGCAGAAAGCGTGCTGTCGGGATCGGTCTGCGCCAGATAGGAGAACAGGCCGCCGAACTCGGGGTCGTGGCCGCCGGTGAAGTGGAACCAGAACGGGCCTGCGGACATGAACAACCCGGCGACGACGTTGCCGAGGATCACCAGAATCAGGACATAGCTGACCAGGAAACGCGCGCGGAGCCGGCAATCGGCGCGTCGGAGGCAGACGGCGAACGGCACGGCCACCACCAGCACGCCCCAGAACACATAGGCGAACTCCAAAGCATGGGTGATCGCGGGACTCTTGATGTCGAGCCATTCCCAGGCGTGGCGTCCGAACAGCAAGGTCGGGCCGATCGAGGCGAGATCCTGGTCCCAGGTGAACGGCAGGCAATCGTCGAGCAGGTTCTTCGCGGCGGTAAAGCTGGACATGAAGATCGGAAAGGCCAGCAGGAACGGCAGCGCGGAGATCATGCGCCCGACGAGGTCGGCGGGTGTCCATGTGGCGGAGAAGAACAGCAGCAGTCGTCGATTGAGACGACCGGTGCGCCGCCGCAGCTCCAGGATCGCGCCGAGCGTCGCCGCATAGAGCAGGTAGCTCGCATAGAACGGGGTGACGTAGAGATCGGGCCGGAAGTCGCCGCCATGGCCGAGCCCATGGCACAGCAAACCGATGATGGCCGCGTAACCGACCATGCCGACCGGGACCGCGAGATTGGCGCCGCGCCAGCCCCAGGCCTCGCTCTTCTCCCGCACCGCACCGCGCAGCTCGCTCACCCGGTCGAGCTGCCATTCCGCAGCGCTGGTGAAGGCGCTCAGTCCCTCGAGGCCGGCCGAAAGCATTGTGGCCGCGGCCACCAACGCACGTGTGTTGTTCCGATCAGACTCCAACGCCATCTGCGCAGCTCTGCCAACGAATCTGTTGCGATAGCACCCGATGCACGGTCGCGCTCAATTTTGCAGTCGACTACTGGAGAACGCAATTTCGGGTAGTTGCGTTAAATTCCCCTAAATTTTGCCAGCCTCAATTCCTATTCCGCGCTCATTTCCGGAATGGCCTCTGGCGAACCACCCGCGGCCGCGAGGGCACAACCTGGCGCGAAGGAGCATCCACGCCGGCGACGGCGGAGCACCAGGGATAGCGGGGCGAAACACAAGAAAATCTCATTGTTACCAAAGGACTTGTGGGTACAACTGAGTGGGGCCGAGCGGCCAAATTCCTGCTATTTGTCTCGCCTTCCAGGCGACACTTTCCTATTATTCGCCGAACATCCACCACGCCTGGAACCCGATGCCCCGTTCATTGTTACTGCGCCGGTCCGGCGCGATGCTCGCCCGGACCGTGGTCGCCACGGTGCTGCTTGGCTTCGCTGCCGCCCAGGTTTTGGCGGCGGGCTTCGGCACCGATGACCGGATCGAGCAGCCGCGCGTCAAGGGCACGTTCTACGGCGCGATCGGCCTCGTGGTGCACACGACGGGGTTGGAGACGGAGGCGGGCACCGGTTTCCTGGTCTCGCCCTGCCATGTGATGACGGCCTATCACGTGGTCGCCGGCAAAGAGAAGCTGAAGAGCTCGGACACCGCCGTCTTCTATGTCGGCGAGGGCTCGATCGGGCCCGATTACGTGGGCGGCAAGGAATACGCGCTCAGCACCAAGGCGCATCCGCTGGTCTGGGGCGACTTTGTCGACGGCGAGAGCGACAACATCTCGCAGCGGGTCAAGTCGATCCGGAACGACGGCTGGCAGGACTGGGTGCTGCTGAAGCTCGACCGCTGCTTTGGCGATCCCGAGAATGGGTACGGCTATCTGAAGCTGAAGCCGTTCTCGACCCGGGAACTGACGCGCTCCGGTGCCACGCCGTCGGCGCTTGCCGTCGGCCTGCCCAAGGATCGCGACGACCAGATGCTGACCGAGGATCCCTCGTGCCGGGTGTTGGGGCAGATGTCGGCGTCCGGCTGGCAGCACGACTGCATGATTCTTCCCGGGAACTCCGGCGGTCCGGTGATGGAGCACGACCCGAGCGCTCCGGGCGAATGGCCGCGCGTGCTGGGGATCACGGTCTCGCTGGCGGTGCTCGACGGTCTGGACGAGGACCAGTCCGATGCCACGATCCTGTCGGCCGACGATCCCAGCTATTTCGGGCTCCTCTCGAACATGGTGCCGGTCTCCTCCTTCATCAACAAGGTTGCGCAATATCTGCCGCCCGACCCTGTGGTTTCCGCCTATATCGCCCAGCACCGTCTGGACATCGGTTATGATTCGGGCGACGACCTCGATTACGACGCGGCAATCGCGGATTTCGGCACGGCGATCGCCGCCACGCCCAACGACGCCGAGCTACACGTACGGCGCGGCCTGTGGTTTGCCTCAGATGACAAGGCCCAGGAGGCGATCGATGACTTCACCGCGGCGCTGAAGATCAGGCCGGGGTATCCGGCGGCTCTGCTGTCGCGCAGTCAGAGCTTCTCCGACCGGGCTGACTACGCGCAGCACGATCTCGCCAACGCGATCGCCGACCTCGATTCCCTGCTGCATCAGTTTCCAGAATCGGCCGAGCTCATGCTCAACCGCGCGTTCATCCTCGGCCGCGACCAGCGTTTCGAGGACGCGATCGCCGACTACGATCATGTCCTGAAGCTGCGGCCGAAGAGCGCCGGCACTTTCGAAGCCCGGGGCAACGCCTACGCCGAGCTGCAGAATTTCAATGACGCCGCCAAGGACTACGATCGCGCCGTCGACATCGAACCGAAGGAGCCGTCGTCCTATATCGCGCGCGGCAACTTCCGCTCGCAGATTGGCGACGATGACGGCGCGCTGGCCGACTTCAATCACGCGCTACAGCTGCTGCCCTCGTCGCCGGATGCCTATAGCGGCCGCGCCTATGTCCTGCTGCAGCAAGGAAAGACCGAAGTCGCCATGCAAGACTTCGACCTCGCGCTGAAATATGACGAGAAGAACGCTTTCGTCCTCGGCGGGCGGGCCAGCCTCAACGAGATCATGGGCAATCACGAGGCGGCGCTGAACGACTACGCGCAGGCGGTCAGCCTCGATCCCAGCGAGCCCTTCATCCAGTTGCTGCTGTTCATCGAAAAGGCGCGCGCCGGCAAGGCCGAGGAGGCGAAGAAGAATTTCGCCGACTTCGCCGCCGACACCCGCTTCGACGACTGGCCGCGCACGCTCGCCCGCTTCTTCGCCGGCGAGATCGATGCGGCCGCCGTCGAGCGCATCGCCGACCAGGGCAACGCCTATGAGCGGCGCGCCCACGCGTTCGACCGCGACTTCTATCTCGGACAGGCGGCGCTGATCGCCGGCAACAACGCGGACGCGCAGAAGCGGCTGCAGGCCGTCATCGCCACGGGAGACCGTCAATACATCGAATACAACATCGCCGCGGCCGATCTCGCCAAGCTCGGCGGCACCGCGATGCAGAGCAGCGCCACGCCGCCGCCCAGTCAACCGAACTGACGCCGCTTCTATCAGTGCTTGTTATTGCGCCCCGCCTGGCGGCAACACATGTGCGGAGATCCGGGCATTTGGTCGCCGTTCATGTTCATATTCTGGTGGACCGTCAGCGATCGGGTCTCGCCCGCCGGTGACGAATCCTGGCATGCGCTCAGCAGTGCTGCCGTCGCCATCAGGCAGAACAGGCCACTGACGAACCGAGGGGACCAGGTCACGATGCGCCTCCCTTGCAGGTGATGATCGGCCAAGGTGACGCCGCCGCGCCGATCCCGCCAGTAGACGTTGGTATTGCCGACACCATCGTATCGGCCGCTTGACATGCAAGTATCCTCTTGCCTATATTCAGGCAAGTGACTACTTGCGTATGGGACATGGCGGAGCGCCGCGACACCGACCTGCTGTTCAAGGCCCTGGCCGATCCCAGCCGGCGCAAGCTGCTGGACCTGCTGCATGCGCATGACGGCCGCACGCTGAACGAGCTGTGCGAGCATCTCGACATGACGCGGCAGGGCGTGACGCAGCACCTCGACGCGCTGGAGGCGGCGAACTTGGTCGCCACCGTCAAGCGCGGTCGCGAAAAGTTGCACTTCCTCAATCCGGTGCCGCTGCAGGAGATCTACGAACGCTGGATCGCCAAGTTCGAAAAGCCGCGCCTGAAGGCGCTTTCGGATCTGAAACGACGACTGGAGAAGGCCAATGGCTAAATCGACTTTTGTCTACGTCGCCTACATCCGGACCACGCAGGAGAAGCTGTGGTCGGCGCTGACCGATGCCGAGTTCATGAAACAGTACTGGTTCGGCTGCCACTGCGAAAGCCGGTGGACGGTTGGCTCTCCGTGGAAGCTGATACACCCCGATGGTCAGACCCTCGAGGCGGGCGAGATCGTCGAAGCCGATCCGCCGCGGCGCCTGGTGGTCCGCTGGCAGGAGCACGGGAAGCCCGAGCTCGCGGTCGAAGGCCCAGCGCTCTGCACCATGGAGCTGGAGCAGAGCGGCGCGGCGGTCAAGCTCTCCATCACCCACACCGCCGAACGCCAACCCTCGAAACTGATCGAGGCGGTCGGCGGAGGCTGGCCGAAGGTGATCTCCAACCTCAAGTCGCTGCTGGAGACCGGCGCCGCCGCGATGGCGGACCCCTATCCCCCGGTCTGTGCGCCGGCAGAACCGAGCCGGGCGCGCGCCGGTCGTTGACCCGCACTTGGCCCTCCTCGTCTCCGAAGTTCGGGGGAGGGCCAGGCAGGGATGCGTTACAGCTTCGGCCGGTGCGCGCTGTCGCGATACCAGCCGCCGACCGCGGTCTCGTACGCCATCGCGGCGCGGAATACGTCGGCGTCGCTGTAGGTGCGGCCGACGATCTGGATGCCGGTCGGGACATTGTTCTTGGCATGTCCGGACGGCACCGAAAGCACCGGGCAGCGCGACAGCGTGTTGAACGGCGTCGTCATGCACCAGCCGAGGATGGCCGGGAGCTTCGAGACCTTGCCGTTGATGCGAAGATCTTCTCGCGTCTCCAGGAACTCGGCCTTGACCGCCGGGAGCGCCAGCGTCGGACAGATGAAGACATCGTGCGTCTCCAGGATCGGCCCGAAGGTCTGGTACATCTTGGCGGCGCCTTCCATCGCCGCCAGGAACTTGTCGGCGGTCGACTTGCGTGCGTTTTTCGCGAAATCGAGCGCGTAGCGGGTCATCTGTCTTGCGTGCTTCTTCGCCGCCTTGGCGAGCCAGGTGCCGAACAGATGGTCGAGATGGTCCATGCCGGTATCGACCGCCATGCGGCCCCACTTGAGATCGACCTCGTGGACCGTGGCGCCGAGGCTCTGGAACACGTCCAGCGCGGCTTTGGTGTTGGCGACGACTTCCTTGTCCACTTCGAAGCAGGTGAGGTCCATCGAATAGGCGACCTTCCAGCCTTTGATCGGCTTGTAGCTCAAGGGCAGCTTGAGCTTCGGCCGCAGGCTCGCGATGTCGGTGGGCGAGGGGCCGCAGATCACGTTCTGCAGCAGGATCGCGTCGGCGACCGAGCGCGTCATCGGCCCGGTATGGCAATAGGGATCGAGGTTGAACGGCGGATCGTCCGGGTTGCGGCCATAGGGCGGCTTGTAGCCGACGACGCCATTGCAAGATGCGGGGATCCGGATCGAGCCACCGATATCCGAGCCCATGGCGAGCGGCGCCAGGCCGGCGGCCAGCGCCGCGCCCGACCCGCCGGAAGAGCCGCCCGGCGTGTAGCGGGGATTCCAGGGATTTCGGGTGACGCCCCAGAGTCTCGAATGCGTGACCGAAGCGCAGGAAAATTCCGGCGTCGCGGTGCGCGCATGCACGATCCCGCCGGCCTTCATGATCCGCGCGTTGTTGGGCGAGGTCGTCGCGGCCACGTAATCCTTGGTGATCAGCGAGCCGTAGGAGGTGGGCTTGCCCGCGATCCAGCTCTCATCCTTGATGCCGATCGGCAGGCCTTCCAGCGCGCCGATCCGGGCACCCGTCTTCCCGTATTTCGCTTCCGCTTTCTTGGCGAGATCGAGCGCTTCCTCGTAATGCGTGAAGGTGAAGGGTTTCAGCTTGGGCTGCACCTTCTCCGCCCGCGCGATCACCGCTTTCATCAGCTCGACCGGCGAGAGCTTGCGGGCGCGGAACAGCGCCAGCGCCTCGGTCGCCGTCAGGTAGCAAAGGTCGTTATCGCTCATTTTCCCCATCCCCTGAAAAAGAAGAAGGGCCCGGAACGACCGGGCCCTTCGCAAGACGCCAAGACTACTTCATCAGATTGTTCCAGATCTTGCTGTAGGTGTCGGCCACATCCTGCGAGCAACCCGGAACGAAATTCGCCTTGAAGCCCTCGGGCGGCGTGATCTCCGGCGCGCCCTTCATGTCAGCCGGCATGTATTGCTGGCTGTCCGCGATGCCGTTGTCATAGCGCGCGAAGGCGGAGAGGCCGGCCGCCACCTTCGGGTCCATGATGAAGTTCTGGAACTTCTTCGCGTTGTCCATGTTCGGCGCGTCCTTCACGACGGCCACGTTGTCCATCCAGCTGGCGATGCCCTCCTTGGGATAGACGTACTTGACCGCCGGCACCTGCATCCGCGCCCGCATCGAATAGCCGTTCCAGTTCATGCTGACCGCCACGTCCTTGCCGGTCAGCTTCTCCAAAGTGCCGTAGTCCATGGTCCGCCAGAACGGTTTCGCCGCGAGCAGCGTGTCATTGATCTTCTTCAGATCCTCCTTCTTGTCGGAGCAGAGCGGCAGGCCGAGGTAGAAGCTGACGGCGTTCATCACGTCGCCCAATTCCGGCACCACGTTGATTTTGCCCTTGAGCTCGTCGGGCGGGTTGAACAGCAGCGACCAGCTGTCTGCCGGGCCTTTATACATGTCGGTGTTGACCGAGATGCCGGTGGTACCCCACTGCCAGGGCACGGTGTAGTGCCGGCCGTCGTCCCAATAGACATGGACGAACTCCGGCCGCATATTCTTGAAGTTCTCCATCTGATCGGGCTCGGTCTGGGCGAGCAGCCCGTCCTGGACCATTGACGGGATCACGTAGCTCGACGGCACCACGATGTCGTAGCCCGAGCCGCCCGCCTTGATCTTGGCGATCATCTGGTCGTTGCTGTCATAGGAATCGAGCGTGACCTTCACATTGAAAGTCTGCTCGAACTGCTTGATCACATCGGGATTGGTGTAGTCGCCCCAGTTGTAGATATGGAGCTCGCCGTCGGCATAGGCGCCGCCGGCCATGGTGACGCCGAAGCCCAAGGCGAGGGCTTGAACCAATCTGGACATCGTTACCTCCTTGTCATCGTCGACTTGTTGTTGGTTTGCGCATCCCCGTCGCGCCAAGCGGCGGGTCTTGGTCTCAGACGCGTTTTCGTCGCGTCAGCAGGAAAAACAGGGTGGCGAACAGGGTCGAGGCGGCGAGGAACAGCGTCGCCATGGCGTTGAGCTCGGGGGTGACGCCGCGCTTCACCTGGCCGATCACGTAGAGCGGCAGCGTCTCCTCGCCGGGACCCGAAACGAGCACGGTGATGACGACGTCGTCGAGCGAGATCAGGAAGGCGAGCATCGCCCCGCCGAGGATGCCGGGGGCCATCAGCGGCAGCGTCACATGGACGAACGTCTGCCACGGCGTCGCATAAAGATCGGCGGCGGCGGTCTCGTAGACCCGGTCCATGTCCTCGAGGCGCGCGCGGATCGGCAGATAGGCGAAGGGGATGCAAAAGACGATATGCGCCGTGATCAGATAGCCGAGCCCATAAACGTGCGTGATCTGCTTCACCAGCGCGAAGAACACCACGGTCGCGATACCGGTCACGATCTCCGGCACCATCAGCGGCTGGTTGATCACCGCGTAGATCAGGGTGAGACCGCGATAGGACGGGACCCGCGTGGTCGCCAGCGCGGCCATGGTGGCGAAGACGGTGGCGATCGTCGATGCCGTCACCGCGACGCGGAGCGAGAGCAGCGCCGCGTTCTTGATCTCGTCGTTGGCCAGGGCGGTCGCGTACCACTGCCAGGAGAAGCCGGTCCAGATCGTGACCGACGGATTGGCGTTGAACGAATAGGTGATCAGCACCACGATCGGCGCGTAGAGGCCGACGACGCAGACCCAGGCCAGCAGGACGAAGCCCGGCTGGTGCTTCACGTCGAAACGCGGGCGCCGGTCGCCGCCCCGTGTCACGGCGCCTGCAGCACCGCCCCGCGGCATCGATCGGGCGCCCAGCGCCGCGGCGTCGCTCATCGGAGGCTGCTCCTCTGGCTCTTTCGGGCGTAGAAGATCAGGGCCAGCATGACGATGCACATCAGCGCCAGCGAGAGCGCCGAGCCTTGCGGCCAGTTGCGCGCGGTGCCGAACTGCTGGGCGATCAGGTTGCCGAGCATCATGCGATTTCCGCCACCCAGCATCTGGGCGATGATGTAGTCGCCGATCGCCGGGATGAAGACCAGGGTGCAGCCGGCGACGATGCCGGGCTTAACCAGCGGCACGATCACGTGCCACAGCACCTTCATTCGATTGCCGTAGAGGTCGTAGCCGGCCTCCACCAGGCGGAAGTCGAGCTTCTCGATGCTGGCGTAGAGCGGCATCACCATCAGCGGCAGATAGGCGTAGATGAGGCCATAGGCGACGGCGGTGTTGGTGTAGATGATCGCCAGCGGATGATCGATCACGCCGAGGCTGATCAGCGCGTGGTTGAGATAGCCGTCGTCCCGGATGATCATCATGATCGCGTAGATCCGGATCAGCAGGTTGCTCCAGAACGGGATGGTGATCAGGAACAGCCAGACGTTCCGGTTGCGCGGCGCGCGGGTGGCGATGAAATAGGCGGTCGGAAAGCCGACGATCAGCGCCAGCAGCGTGGTCTGGGCCGCGAGCAGCACCGATCGGAGATAGATCGAGTAGTACGCGTAGTTCGGTGTCAGCGCGTCGGAGAAGAGGTCGCGCTCGAAGACGAGGTTGATCCAGGCATCGGGCCGGAACTGCCAAACGACGCCGGCATAGTCCGCGGGCTTGACCCAGGAATAAGCGAGCACGATCAGGAGCGGCATCAGCCCGCAGATGCCGATCACCAGCAGGGCGGGGCCCGAGAGCAGCCAGCACCGCAAGGTCGCGCGGCGCTCCAGGCGTTGCGCGAGCTGATCGGCCGCGCTTTGCGGCGTGACGATGGGCGCCGCGGCCGCTTCGCTCGACATCTCAGTCCTTCAGCACCTGCATGGCCTCGGGGGCGATGCGTAGGCCAACGGCGTCGCCGGTCTTCAGCACGTCCTGGCGGCCGCGGCGGTTCTGCACCCGGACCGTCACCTCGCCGCCGGATTCGAGGTCGATGTGGAAATGGGTGTCGGTGCCGAAATAGACGATGTTCTCCACCCTTCCCGCGAGATGGCACTCGGCACCGGGCTTCACGAGGTCGATGCGCTCGGGACGGATCGCCAGCGTCACCTTCCCGCCCACCGCGGCCTCGTGGCTGAGCTCGTGCGGCAATGCGATCCCGGAGGGGAGGCGGATCCGGCCCTGGGTGCCGATGCGCTGGATCACCTCGGCTTCGATGAAATTGGTCTCGCCGATGAAGTCGGCGACGAAACGCTCGGTCGGATGCTCGTAGATCTCCGCCGCGGTGCCGATCTGCAGGATCCGGCCCTTGGACATGACCGCGATCCGGTCGGACATGGTCAGGGCTTCTTCCTGATCATGGGTCACGAAGATGAAGGTGATACCGGTCTCATGCTGCAGTCGCTTCAGTTCGATCTGCATCTCCTTGCGCAGCTTCAGATCGAGTGCCGACAAGGGCTCATCCAGCAGCAGCACCTTGGGCCGCGGGGCGAGCGCACGGGCCAAAGCCACGCGCTGCTGCTGGCCGCCGGAGAGCTGGTGCACCTTGCGATTCCGCATCGGCTCCATCTGGACGAGCTTCAGCATGGCCGAGACCTGGGCCTCGCGCTCGGCGCGCTTGCGGCCCAGCATCTTCAGCCCGAAGCCGATATTGTCGGCGACCGTGAGATGCGGGAACAGGGCGTAGGATTGGAAGACCGTGTTGACCGGGCGGCGGAACGGCGGCAGATGGCCGACCTCCTGGCCTTCCAGCAGGATGCTCCCCGCCGTCGGCATCTCGAAGCCGGCGATCAGGCGCAGAAGCGTCGTCTTGCCGCAGCCCGAAGGGCCGAGCAGGGTGAAGAACTCGTTCTGGCCGATGGTGACGGAGACGTCGTCGAGGGCGACGACCGTGTCCTGACCGACACCG
>DATKMF010000110.1:0-12480 GCA_035542015.1 Candidatus Cybelea sp. | reverse complement strand
CCGTCGCCTATCAGCGCACCGAGCGCTACGGCATGCTCGTGCTGATCGGGCTGCTCGTGATCCTGCCGATGCTCGGCAACCAGTTTGGTGTGGATATCAATATTTTGGGCTGGATTTTGGGGCCGGCTTACAGCTATGTGCGGTCTATCATTGGCCATCTTGCGGGCCTTGGCGACCTATCGGCGTTTTGATGAGCGAACGGGACTCGGATAGCGAAACTGGCCCGGAAGCGGCTCCCGATCCGTCGCCCAATGCCCCTGAGCCGACCCCGGCCAGCGACGGTTTCGACGATGCACCAGTACGATCGGCCAGTGACGACGAGCTGGTGCTCGACCTCGACGGGTTCGAGGGGCCGATCGACGTCCTGCTGACCCTGGCGCGGGATCAGAAGGTCGATCTGCGCAAAATCTCGATCCTCGAGCTCGCCGACCAGTATCTCGCCTTCATCGCCCGGGCGCGGCGCCTGCGGCTGGAGATCGCCGCCGACTATCTCGTGATGGCGGCCTGGCTCGCCTATCTGAAATCGCGCCTTCTGCTGCCGGAGCCGCCCGCCGATGGCGAACCATCCGGCGCCGAGCTGGCAGCCGCGCTCGCCTTCCAGCTGCAGCGTCTCGAAGCGATGCAGCAGGCCGGCAAGGCGCTGATGGCGCTGCCGCAGTTCGGCCACGACTTCTTCGCCCGCGGCGAGCCGGAGCCGGCCAAGGTGATCGACGTCCCGGTCTGGGACGTGACGCTGTTCGATCTGCTCAAGGCCTATGGCACGCATCCCGGTCGGCGCCGCGAGGGCCTGCTGCGGATCGCGCCGCTCAACCTTTTCTCGATGGACGATGCGCTGAAGCGGATCGGCGACATGCTGGGGCACATGCCCGACTGGACCGTGCTCCGAAGTTTTCTCCCGGACGGTATGGAGACGCCGCTGCAGCGGCGCGCGGCCCTCGCGGCGACCTTCGCCGCCAGCCTGGAGCTCGCGCGGAGCGGCAACATCGAGCTCCGGCAGGAGGGCGTGTTCGGGCCGATCTACCTGCGCCGGGCCGCGCAGCGTGCGGCGGATGTCACGCCGGATCTTCAATAGGACCGAAGCATGAGCGAAGACCGTTTCCAGCTGCTGCGCCTGCTCGAGGCCGTGCTGTTCGCCTCGACCGAGCCTTTGGCCGAGAAGGTGCTGAAGGCGCGTCTGCCGGAGGATGCCGATCTTTCCGGCCTGCTCTCCGAGCTCGGCGCCCACTACGCCAATCGCGGGGTGCACCTGACCCGGATCGAGGACCGCTGGGCCTTCCGCACCGCGCCCGATCTCGCCACCCGACTGCAGATCGAGCGCAAGGTGACGAGGAAGCTCAGCCGCGCGGCGATCGAGACGCTGGCCATCATCGCCTATCACCAGCCTGTGACCCGCGCCGAGATCGAGGAGATCCGCGGCGTCATCATCTCCAAGGGTACGCTCGACCATCTGCTGGAGATCGGCTGGATCAAGCCGCATGGCCGCCGCGAGACGCCGGGTCGGCCTGTGACCTGGGTGTCGACCAGCGCCTTCCTCGAGCATTTCGGGCTGGAGGACACGGCCGCGCTGCCCGGCGTCGAGGAGCTTCGCGCCGCGGGCCTCCTGGATTCCCGCGCCGCGATCTCGACGCTCGCGACCCAAGCCTCCGCCGCCGGCCACGCCGTGCCACCGGAGGACAGCGCCGACGAGGAGGCCGCGGCCGAAGAGCTGCGTGGCGAGGCGCCGGGCGAGCAGGCCGATGCGGGCGCCGATGCGCCGGTCGATGACGACTACGAGAGCGAGCTGCTCGAGAAGCATGGCGAACCGGGCGAGCAGGAAGAAGAGAACGGCGAGGCTCAAGTCGAGCGGCAGGAGCCGTCCGCGGACGCCGAGGCGGGGGTCGAGCGCGAGGAACCTTCCGACGACTCCGACATCGACCCCGAGCGGAAGCGCGCGCTGGAGCGGGCCGACTCCTAGAGCTTGCTCCACGCGGCGCCACCGGATTAGCCTTCCCGGAAGATCCGGAGGAACGCCGATGTACACCAAGCAGGCGTTGCGTGCCCTCGGCCTCGACGGCAGCGAGCTCTCCGACGCACAGCGCAAGGCGCTCGACGATGAGGGCTACTTCCTGGTCGAGGGCGTCTATTCCCGGGCCGAATGCCGCGAGATGGCGAAGGAGTTCGACCGCCTGACGGCGATCGAGCGCGACCAGGGCGGCCACGAGGTCCATGTCGAGCCCGGCGCGCCGCGCATCTCCAACATCTTCAACAAGAGCGCGGTCTTTGACCGCTGCCTGGAATGCAAGCCGCTGCTGGCCGCGGCGGCGCATCTCCTCGGCGAGTTCAAAATCCATGGCGCCAATCTGCGCGAACCCTTGAAGGGGCACGGACACCAGGATCTGCATGCCGACGTGCCCAAGCATTTCCGCGATGACTGGTGGGTCGCGAACGGCATCCTGCTGTTCGACGACATGACGCTCGACAACGGACCGACGCGCCTGGTGCCGGGTTCGCATCTCTGGGCGCCGATAAACATCTCCTACGTCAACATCGGCGACTGGGAGCCGATGCCATTGACGCCGGAGGAACAGGCGCGGGTGCCGCAGGACTTCGCCAAGCCCTATCCGGGCGAAATCTGCGTGACGGCACCGGCCGGATCGGTCGCGGTGCTGAACGCCTCGCTCTGGCATGCCGGCACCAGGAACAAGAGCGGTGCCCGGCGGCGCGTGCTGCACCTTTCCTATACCCGCCGCGACCTGCCCCAGCAGCTGGTACAGCGAGATTACCTCACGCGGGAGCTCTACGAGCGGCTCTCGCCGGCCCACCGGTTCCTGATGGATGTCGAACCAGACGCCGCCGATGCTTTGCCGAGGCGCTCCGCCAAGCGGGCAGGGGCCAAAGGCTGGTGGAACTGAGCTGAAGACGCCGCAAGGGCTGCGGGTCGCGCGCAGTTGGATTCTCATAAAATATCAATGGGCTGAACGGTATTCTTAAAGGAATCCGCTGGCGCCGCCCCGCTAGGCCCGCAGCAATCCTGACGGCCCGTCATAAGCCCTGGCGGGAGACTGGACCGGATCGGCGCCCGATGGTCCGGTCGCCATTCCTGAAGTCCCTTCTAGCGGAATTGCGTCCGAGCGCTTAAGTCTCGCGTAGCAGAGGAGAATCCCCAGGCAAGGTCGGAAAGGCCGGCCAGGGACTGATTGCAGCGCCGGAACGATTTTGCCATAGTCCGGCCGAACCAACGCGGAACCCGCGTTAAGCAGTTTGATGGAGAGGCGCCGAGATGGGCAGCTTTAGTATTTGGCATCTGTTGATCTTGCTGGCTGTCGTGCTGGTGCTGTTCGGCGGGCGCGGCAAGATCTCGGGCATCATGGGCGACTTCGCGCAAGGCATCAACGCCTTCAAGAAGGGCCTCAAGGACAACAAGGACGACGATTTCCCGAAGGCGCCGCCGCCGTCGGCGGAAACGCGCAAGCCCGAGACCATCGAGCGGAGCTGAGAACACAGCCGAGGCTGCGGCATCGGGTCCGCGCCGCGGGCGCCGGGGATTTAGCGCATGTTCGACCTCAGCTGGGCCCATATGGGGATCATCGTGCTCGTGGCGCTGCTGGCGCTCGGGCCGAAGGAACTGCCCAACGCGCTGCGCACGATCACCATGCTGATGCGCAATGCGCGCAAGCTCGCCAGCGAGTTCCAGAGCGGGGTGAACGAGATCATCCGTGAGGCCGATCTGGAGGACGCGCGTAAGAAGCTCACCGAGATCCAGACCCTCAATAAGAACCAGATCCAGGACGTCATCGAGAAGGCGGTCGATCCTGCCGGCGAGATGAAGAGCGCGCTGGCGATCGATCCGGACAAGGCCGCAGAAACGCCGGCGCCCGTGCCACTGCCGGCGAGCGACACTGCCCCGGCCGAGAGTCAGATCGCGCCGGCACCTGCTTCAGAGACCGCAATGCCACAGGAAGCAGAAGAAGTTCCGCCCGCCGAAGTCGCCACGGCGGGAAAGCGCTGAAATCGTGGCGGTGGGGGCGGAACACGATGTGAAGATGCCGTTGCTGGAGCACCTGACGGAGCTCCGGTCACGGTTGCTCTATTCGCTCGCGGGCTTCCTCGTCGCCTTCCTGATCTGCTTTGCTTTCTTCTTCAAGCCGGTGCTGGAGATCGTGACGGCACCGCTGGAGACCGCTTGCATCCATCAGGGCAAGCCTTGTCCCGTCATCTATACAAGCCTGATCGAGCCCTTCTTCACGCAGATCAAGATCGCAGCGTTCGCGGCACTCTGCGTGACCTTTCCCCTGATCGCCTCGCAGCTCTACAAATTCATCGCGCCCGGCCTCTACAAGAACGAGCGCCAGGCTTTCCTGCCATTCCTGATCGCGACACCGATCATGTTCGCGGTCGGTGCTACCTTCCTCTATTTCGTGCTGCTGCCCCTCGCATTGAGGTTCTTCGTCTCCTATCAGCAATACGCCAACATCGAGCTGATGCCGAAGATCGGCGAGTATATCGACCTGGTGATGAAGCTGGTCTTCGCCTTCGGCATCTGCTTCGAGATGCCGGTGATCCTGACCCTTCTTGCCCGCGTCGGAATCGTCACCTCCGAAGCGCTGCGCGCCAAGCGGCGCTACGCCATCATCGTCGTCACCATCGTCGCCGCAATCTTCACGCCGCCCGATGCGATCAGCATGATGTCATTGGCAGTGCCGATGGTGGGCCTGTACGAGATCTCGATCTGGCTGGCCCGCTCGGTCGAGAAGAAGCGTGCCGCTGAGGAAGCGGCCGCGGCCGCCCAGGGCAGCGCCGCGGTGACGCCGCAGGACGAGAATAAGGCTTAGGCCAGCCGCCAACTCTTGAGAGCGCGGAGGGTCGGAGTCTTCTTGAACTGATGGGCGTCCATGCGGGTGAGGAGCCCGTCCAGGAGCTCGACCGCGACGCCGACCGCGGGTCCCTTGTTCAGCATGACGCATTCCGAGCGGCTGGACATCGCGGCGTCGGTCATCTCGCCGCGCGAAGGGATGCCGGTCTTCACCAGATCCTCCAGCACCTGGGTCGCCCAGACGACGGGGACCGCGGCCGACTCGCAGATCCAGAGCAGCTCCTCCTGCATCTCGGCGAGGCGCTCGAAGCCGATCTCGGCGGCGAGGTCGCCGCGCGCGATCATCACGCCGAACGGCCGGCGGCGGACGGCACGCGCGATGAGGTCGGGCAAGTTCACCAACGCTTCGGGCCGCTCGATCTTGGCCACGAGCCCGAGCGGCCGCTTGCAGTTGTGCTCGGCGAGGAAGCTCTCCAGGAGATCGATGTCATCGGGGCGGCTGACGAAGGAATAACCGATCATGTCGGCGAGATCGACCACGGTCGCGAGGTCGTCCTGATCTTTGGCCGTCACCGGGGAGAGGCCGAGCGCCGTGTCCGGAAGATTGATGCCCTTCTCGGGCTTCAACTTGATGCCCTTGGTCTTGGCCCGGCTGATGCGGATGATGGCCTCGGCCGTGCCGACGCTTTCAACCGCGCCTTCGAGCTTGCCGTCGTCATAGCGGAACCGGTCGCCGACCGAGAGGCGGCTCACCAGCTCCGGCAGGGAAACGGCGGCACAGAAGGGGATGTCGGTCGAGACCCGCGGCGTCACGGTGGAGACGAGACGCAGGGCGATGCCGGGTGCCAGCTTGGCCTTGCGGTCGAGGCTGAGCACCGACTCTGTCCGGATTTTCGGGCCAGCGATGTCCATCAAGACCTTCAAGGGGCGGCGGACCGCCTTCCCGGCGGCCTGGACATGCTCGACCATGGCCCGCCACGCGTCGCGATCATCATGCGCGCAGTTGATCCGCGCGATGTCCATGCCGCGCTTGGCGAGGTCGAGCACGAAGCCAGGTTCGCGCGCGGCTTCGCTGGGCAGGGTCACCATGATCCGGGCGCGGCGCTTGGGCGGCGGCGGGCCGAACAGCGTGTCGGCGGCTTGTTGCAGCCGCAGTTCACCGCCGAAGAAGCTCGCCTCTTCCGGCGCGACTACCGGGCTCGGGCGGTTGGCAATGGCCGAAAGCGCCGCGATTACTGCATCCAGGGTCGGCAGGACCCGGCTCTCCAGCCGGCCGAGGGAGGAGATCCCGCGCACCATCAGCTTCCGCTGCAGCGAGCGGAGGTCATGGCGGCGGAAGGCGAGGTAATGGGCGAGGTTGACGAGAGTGGGGGGCAGGTTTCCGCTTTCGTCGCCGAACCTCAGCAGGAGCGGGGCGGCGCCGGCGACGACATCGGCCCGGAGTGCCAGCACTTCCTCGAGCAGGGCGGCGGCGGAGGCGGCGGTTCCGGGGGGCGTGGGAGCGTTCATGCGGGTGACAGTAGGCTTTGGGCGTGACTCGGCGATGACATGCGTCAATGCGCGCAGAGGCGGCGCCGGGATGCGCCTCGCGGCTGCTGGATTGATGCAGAGCGCCGGCCGTCCTGCTAGACTCCGGTCCGATTCGGGAACAGCCGGCAATCGACCCTAAATGTTTGATCTAAAGTGGATTCGCGACAATCCGGCGGCATTCGACCGGGGCCGCCAAAGGCGCGGCTTGCCGTCGCTCGCCGAGGAGATCCTCGCCCTGGACACTCGCCGCCGGGCGGCCCAGACGCGCTTCCAGGAATCACAGGCCAGGCGCAACGAGCTCTCCCGCCAGATCGGCCAGATCAAAGGGAAGGGTGGCGATGCCAGCGCCGTCATGGCGGAGGTGGCGTCCCTGAAGGACACCATCACCGTCGCCGAGCAGGACGAGCAGGCGCTCGCCGCCGAGCTCGAGACGCTGCTCGCCGCCCAGCCCAACCTGCCGGCGGCCGATGTTCCGGACGGCCCGGACGAGAGCTTCAACCGGGTCGAGCGCACGGTCGGGCATGTGCGCAACTTCGCCTTCAAGCCGAAGCAGCATTTCGAGTTGGGCGAGGCGCTCGGCCTGATGGATTTCGAGGCGGCGGCGAAGCTTTCCGGCGCACGTTTCGTGGTGCTGAAGGGCGCGTTGGCGCGGCTGGAGCGCGCGCTCGCGCTGTTCATGCTGGACCTCCACACCACCGAGTCCGGCTATACCGAGGTGGCGCCGCCGCTGCTGGTGCGGCCGGAGGCGCTGTTCGGCACCGGCCAGCTGCCGAAGTTCGAGGAGGACCAGTTCAAGACCGAGCAGGGCCTCTATCTGATCCCGACCTCGGAAGTGCCGCTGACCAATCTCGCCGCCGACCAGATCATCGACGAGGAGAAGCTGCCCTGGCGCTTCACCGCGCTGACGCCGTGCTTCCGCTCGGAGGCGGGTGCCGCCGGCAAGGACACGCGTGGCATGATCCGCCAGCATCAGTTCATGAAGGTCGAGCTGGTCTCGGTGGCGCATCCGGATCATTCCGAGGACGAGCATCTGCGCATGACCGCCAGCGCCGAGAAGGTGCTGCAGCGCCTGGGCCTGCCCTATCGGGTGATCACGCTCTCGACCGGCGACATGGGCTTCGCCGCGCAGAAGACTTACGACATCGAGGTCTGGCTCCCCGGCCAGGAAGCCTATCGCGAGATCTCGAGCTGCTCCAATTGCGGCGAGTTCCAGGCGCGGCGCATGAAGGCGCGCTGCCGCAAGTCGGGCGAGAAGGGCACGCGCTTCGTGCACACGCTCAATGGCTCGGGCGTCGCCGTCGGGCGCGCGCTGATCGCGATCATGGAGAACTATCAGCAGGAAGACGGGTCGATCGCGATCCCCGAAGCTCTGCGTCCCTACATGCACGGTCGGGAGAGGATCACTCGTGACTAAGCCTGCCATCGATCTCAAGAATGCGCGCATCCTCGTCACCAATGACGACGGGATTCATGCGCCGGGTCTCAAAGTGCTGGAGAAGATCGCGCGCGCGCTCTCCAGCGACGTCTGGGTGGTGACCCCGGAAAGCGAGCATAGCGGCGCCTCGCATGCGCTGACCCTGCGGCGGCCGATCCAGGTGCACAAGCTCGGCCCGCGCCGCTTCGCGACCTCCGGCACGCCGACGGATTGCGTGCTGATGGCGGTCAATCATCTGGTCTCCGGCAAACGGCCGGACCTGGTGCTCTCCGGCGTCAACCGCGGCGCCAATCTCGGCGAGGACATCCTTTATTCCGGGACCGTCGCGGCGGCGATGGAGGCGGCGATGCTCGGCATCCCGGCCATCGCCATGAGCCAGGTGCGGCGCGGCGACGTGCTGCACTGGAAGACGGCGGAGCGGTTCGGGCCGGAGATCGTTCGTCGCCTGGCCTCGATCGAATGGCTCGACGACCTGCTGATGAACGTGAATTTCCCGGCCGTGCCCCCGGAAAAGGTTACCGGGATCGAGGTCGGCTCACAGGGACGGCGGGTCTCGGACGTTCAGGTGGTGAAGGCGAAGGACCCGTTCGAGCGCGAGGTGGTCTGGGTCGGCGATTTTCCCAACGACGAGCCGGAGGCGGCCGACAGCGATCTCGGCCTTATCGCGCGGAACGCGATTGCCGTGACCCCGCTGCATTTCGACCTCACCCAGGCGCGCATGATGCGGCGGATGAATGGCGTGTTCGAAGGCGCCGTCATGCGGCCTCGGGCAGGGGCGGCGGTTGCCGCGCCCGGCAGGAGGAAGCGCCGGTGAGCCTTGCCGCTCGCAAGATTCGCCTGATCATGGGGTTGCGCCGTGCCGGAATCACCGACACGGCGGTGCTGGCGGCGTTGGAGCGGATACCCCGCGAGGCCTTCGTCCTGCCGCATTTCCATGATCAGGCTTATGAAGACCAGGCCCTGCCGATCGCACAGGGCCAGACCATCAGCCAGCCCCAGATCGTCGCCATGATGACCGAAGCCCTCCAGGTGAAGAAAGCGCACAAAGTGCTCGAAATCGGCACCGGCTCGGGCTACCAGACCGCGGTGCTGGCGCGGCTCGCGCGCCGCGTCTACACGGTCGAACGGTTCAAGTCGCTGCTGGACGAGGCGGAAGGCCGCTTCAAGCAGCTGCGCATCCACAACGTCACCTCCAAATGCGCCGACGGGAGCAAGGGCTGGAAGGAGCAGGCGCCGTTCGACCGGATCATCGTGACGGCCGCAGCGGCGGATCTGCCGCAGACCCTGATCGAGCAGCTTGGCGTAGACGGCGTCATGGTGCTGCCGATCGGGGCCGAGCGGGGCGATCAGGTGCTGGAGCGGATCACCAGGCAGGCGGATGGTTCCTTGAAGCGCGAGGTCTTGGCCGACGTTCGTTTCGTGCCGCTGGTGGCGGGCGCATTGCCCGAAGAGGATCGCCGTGCGCTGCGCAGCGTCGCAGGAGGTGGCAATGGCTAAGCGCATCTCGGTATCGGCGGTCGCGCTCTGCATCGGGCTCGCGGCCTGCAACCAGAGCGGTCGGCCGCGCAACGTGGCGCTGCCGACCGACACGGCCGCCTCGGCACCGTCCCAGTCGGCGGTCGCGAGCTACGGCCAGGTCACCGGCAACCAGTATGTGGTGGCACCCGGCGATACGTTGTCCGCGGTCGCGGCGCGCACCAACACGCCGATGAAGAGCCTGATCGAGCTCAACGGACTTCAGCCGCCCTACGTGCTCTATCCGGGGATGAAGATCGCGCTGAAGCCGGGGACGAGCGTCGCCGTTTCCGGCGGCAGCGAAACCCCCTCGGCGTCGCCTTCGGGCAGCATCACCAGCACGCCGCTGAGTGCATTGCCGGCGCCGGTCTCGGCGATGCCCGAGCCGAGCATGACGGCACCGGAGAAGGCGGGCCAGGTTGGCCTATCCACCGCTCCGGCTTCGACGGCGGGCGTGACCGCCACGCCGCTGACGAGCGCGAGCAACCCACCGGCCACCCCCGCGCCCAAGGCCGCGGCGACGCCGCAAGTGGCCTCGATGCCGGCGGCGCCGACGACATCGTCCGCGACCGCGGCGCCGGCGACCGCCGCCGCGCAGCCGACCGCGGCCTCACCGGCGCCGAAGTCCTCTGCCGAGGCGGAGGTTGAGAGCGACGTGGCTTCGGCGACGCCCGATGCCGCGGTCCAGTCGGCACCCGCCGCCGGAAGCGGGAAGGGTCCCTTCGTCTGGCCGGTCCAGGGCAAGGTGATCGGGACCTTCGGCCAGACCAAGGACGGGTTGAAGAACGACGGCATCAACATCGCGGCACCTGCAGGCGCGCCCGTGGTCGCGGCAGCGGACGGCGTCGTCGCCTACGCGGGCAACGAGCTCCGCGGCTTCGGCAACATGATCCTGATCCGGCACGACGGCGGCTTTGTCACCGCCTATGCGCACAACGATTCGCTGCTGGTGAAGAAGGGCGATCAGGTGAAGCGCGGAGAGACCATCGCGCGCGTGGGCTCGACCGGCGCGGTCTTCGGCCCGCAGTTGCATTTCGAGATCCGCAAAGGCACGCAGCCCGTCGATCCGATGACCTATCTCGGTGGCTGAGTCCGGCGCCTAGAGGGCCGGCGGCACGTCCAGCAATGTCAGCCGCGAGGCGCTCTCATCCGAGGCGCAAGGCAGGTTGGGGTTCCAATCGGCGATGCTGGCAGCACCCTGCACGCAGGAACCGCTGGCGGAGGCCTTCTTCTTCTTCTTTTTCTTCGCCGGTTTCTCCGGCGCTTTCGCAGCGGCGACTTGCGTCGCCTTCGGCCTGCTGGTCGGCTTTGCGACGTCGGACACAGCGAGCGTCGCCACCACGGTCGGCTTCTCCTTCTTCGCCTGGGCTTTCGGCGCAGTGTCCGGCAGCTCGAAGGCGGAGCAGGGCAGGTTCGGGTTCCAGTCGCCGAGAGTTGCAGTCTGCGTGCAATCCATCAGCGCGGCTTCGTCTCCCGCACCCGTCGTGGGCGCGTCAGACGGAGAAACAACGGAGGCCAGAACGATTTTGGGCTCCAGGCCCGGCATAGGTGCGAGCGGCTTCGGCAATTCGCTGGGCGAAGCCACGAGGTCGGCGATCTTAGTCTCGTCGGCGACATAGCCGGCCGGCGGCTGGGGCGTCACCACATTGTAGATCTGCACGCTGTCGGCATTGAGGCCGGCCAGCACCTTGTATTTGTCGAGACCCTTCAGACCGGTCACGTCGGTGCGGCGGTTGTCGAGGATGTAATAGTGGCCGGCTGCCGCGACCCGCAGCACCACATGGCCGCCCTTGAAGCTGTCTTCGTAGCCGGGCAGCTGGGCGACGATGAGCTGGAGGTCGCGCTCCTTGAAGCCGAGCCGCTTCAGTGTGAAATACTCGGCGAGCGCGTGGTCGCCGCAATCGCCCTGGTGCCGTGCGATGAACTGCAGGCGCGTCGCCCAGCAGTCTTCGGTGCAGTTGGCGCCATGCTCCTGGTACTTGAAGGCGTTGAAGTAGGTGTAGACGCCGTAGATCTGCTCGACCGGCGTCTTGTCCTTCAGCTTCTCTTCGAGGAGGTGCGCTTGCTTGGCGGCGCAATCGTATTCCGGCGCGTCGTCCGCGCATTGCTCGCCGGTCCATTTCGCCTCGTCCGCGGCGCTGCGCTCGAGCACCGAGCGCCATTGCTTCAGCGCCGGCGCCTTCTGATAGGGGTAGTCGTCGATCGCGTAGACGGGAGCATCGACGGGTGTTGCTTGAGCGCGATGGATGCCGCACGCGAACAGGACCGCCATGAGGCAGCCGGCGACCGCCGGCCATTTGATCCCGATCCGCAGCATATGGCCGATTCCCCCGACAGACCGCGCGCCCAGGAAGCTATCGCGCGGCGCGAGGGCTGACAACCCCGAACCGATACAAGCGCGTGATTGCTTGGACGGCAATCGGTAACGCAGCGGCAATCAACCGTCGATCTTCTTGCCGAGTCTTCCGGCGAGATCCTGGATGAACTGCCAGGCGACGCGGCCCGAACGGGCACCGCGCGTCATCGACCATTCGACGGCCTGACGCCGAAGCTCTGCCTGCTCGATCGGCAGTTTGAAGGTCTCGGCATAGCCTTCGATGATGGCGAAGAAGGTCTCCTGGTCGCAGTTGTGGAAGCCGATCCAGAGGCCGAAGCGGTCGGAGAGCGAGACCTTCTCCTCGACCGCCTCGGACGGATTGATCGCCGTCGAGCGCTCGTTCTCGATCATCTCCCGCGCCATCAGATGGCGGCGGTTCGAGGTCGCGTAGAAGATGACGTTGGGCGGGCGACCCTCGATGCCGCCTTCGAGCACCGCTTTGAGCGACTTGTAGCTGGTGTCGGCGGTGTCGAAGGAGAGATCGTCGCAGAACAGGATGCAGCGATGCTCGCGCGCGGCGCGCAGGATGCCGAGCAGCTTCGGCAGGCTGACGAGGTCCTCGCGGTGGATCTCGATCAGCTTCAGCCTGTCGCCGCGCTCGTTGATCTGCGCATGCACGGCCTTCACCAGCGAGCTCTTGCCGGTGCCGCGCGCGCCCCAAAGCAGCGCGTTGTTGGCGGGCAAGCCTTTGGCGAAACGCTCGGTGTTCTCGATCAGCATCTGCTTCGCCCGGTCGATGCCGCGCAGCAGATTGATGTGAACGCGGGAGACCGTCTTCACCGGCTCGAGCCAGCCCGTCTCCGCCTGCCAGACGAAGGCATCGGATTCGTC
>DATKMF010000109.1:0-19510 GCA_035542015.1 Candidatus Cybelea sp. | reverse complement strand
CGAAAGCAGCTCCGGCAGGCTGCCGAGCACGACGATCAAGGCGCTGTCTTTGGTGGTGTTGAGCCAGAGGTTGCCCATGGCGCCGGTCGCGTAGCGCATCATTTGCGGGAAGAGGACGCGGCGGAACCTGAGCCAGAAGTGCATGCCGTAGGCGCGCGCCGCCTCGATTTGGCCCTTCGGCACCGCGAGGATCGCGCCACGCAGAACCTCGGTCATGTAGGCGCCGAGGATGAAGCCCAACGCCATCACCGCCGCGGGGAAGGCATCGATCTGGAAATCGTCCCCGGCGAGGTGGAGATAGACCAGGATGCCCTTCACCATGTCCGTTCCGGCATAATAGAGCAGGAACAGCAGCAGCAGCTCGGGGAGTGCCCGGATGATGGTGGTGTAGAGATCGCCGATCCGCATCAGCCAACGCTTGCCGCTGAGCTTCATGCCGGCACCGGCCAGGCCGAAGCAGAACCCGACGATGTAAGTGCAGACCGAGATCTGGATCGTCAGCCAGAGGCCATGCAGCAGCTCGTCGCTGAAGCCCTGGTCGCCGTAGCTCAGGAGAGACCAGACCGACTGATTCGGATTCATCCCGCGCGGTCCTGCAGGTCGGATCGGAACATGCGCTTCCCCGTCACCTGGCCCGGCGTTTGTCGCCGGTGCCGTCTATCCCCCAATCCATGAAACGGCAAACGCCGCCCGAGCGCAAGCTTCGGGCGGCGTTCCGGATCGAAATCCGCGGCTGCGCTCAGCTGCCGTAGATGTCGAAGTTGAAGTACTTCTTGGTGATCTCGTCGTACTTGCCGCTCTTGTGGACCGCGGCCAGCGCGGCGTTCAGCTTATCCTTGAGAGCGGTGTCGTCCTTGCGGAGGCCGCCGCCGACACCGTCGCCGAAGATCGGATCGCTGGGCACGGTGGCTTTCACCTCCATGTCCTTGCCCTGGTCCGACTTCAGGAAGGCGTCGAGCGCGATCGAGTCGGCGATCACAAAGTCGATGCGACCGGCGACCAGGTCGGCGTTGCAGTTGTCCTGGGTGTCATAGAGCTTCACGTCCGACTGCGTGAGATAGGTCTTCACGTAGTTGGCGTGAATGGTCTGGATCTGCGCGCCAATGGTCTTGCCCTTGACGCTGGCGGGATCGATGATCTTGCGGCCCGCGGCGGTCGGATTGTCGATGATCGCGATCTTGCTGGTGTCGCTCTTTGGCCCGATCAGCACGGCCGGCGTCTGATAGTACTTGTCGGTGAAGTCGATCTGCTTCTTGCGCTCATCGGTGATCGACATCGACGACCAGATCACGTCGAACTTCTTGGCCTGCAGCGCGGGGATGATGCCATCCCAGGCGACCGGCACGATCTCGCACTTGGCCTTCATCTCGGCGCAGACCGCGTCCATCAGGTCAACCTCCCAGCCGACCCACTTCCCGGAGGCGTCCGGCGAGGTGAACGGCGGATAGGGTTCGGCGGCAACGCCGAACTTGATGGTGTCCTGTGCCTGCGCGGAGATGGCCGCAAACGCCATCATGGCGCCCGCGACGATGCTCCCAAGAATCGTCTTCTTCATGATTGTCCCTCTTCCCGTAAAGCTGCCGGTTCCGGCTGCAACGCTCCCTGCGTCTGCCGGACGCTTCTATGCTCGGCCATTCTGCGGGCCGACCGGCGACGGCTCGAACCTTAGCACAGCGATTTCCGGCTTGGGTAGCCGGGAGTATGCCGGCCGCCCGACAATTGTCCGTTATCGTTAACCCGAGCGTGCCGGTCAGCGGCGGGCGAGGAAGTCGGTCAGCCGGTCCATCGCCATGCCGACCCGCTCCGGGCCCTGCGCGTAGCAGAGCCGGAGATACTGCTCGCCGCCGGCGCCGAAAGCCGTGCCGGGCGCGAGGCCGACCCGCCCCTCCACCACGAGGCGCTTGCAGAACTCGGTGGCATTGCCCATGTCCTCGACCCGGAGCATGAGGTAGAAGGCGGCCTCGGCCGGGATGGCCTGGACCCGGTTCATCTGCGCCACCCGGCTCATCACCACGTCGCGGCTCTGGCGGCAGCGCTCGACCATCCATTTGACCCAGTCCTCGCCGTGCTCGAGCGCCGCGACGCAGGCACGCTGCAGGAAGGTCTGGCCGCCCGAGGTGTTGTACTCGATCAGCATCTCCAGCTTGTGCACGATCGCCGGCGGGGCGACGATCCAGCCCACCCGCCAGCCGGTCATCGCCCAGGTCTTGGAGAAGCTGTTGACCACGAACAGCGGATCGTCGGGCTCGGCGAGCTCCAGGAACGACGGCGCCACCGGCCGGTCGTAGATCAGGCGCGCATAGACCTCGTCGGCGATGATCGCGATCCGCTTCTTACGCGCGAAATCCAGGAGGGCACGGCGCTGCTCCTCCGGCATCACCCAGCCCGTCGGGTTGCCGGGCGAGGCGAGATAGATCGCCTTGGTGCGTTCATCGCAGGCGGCGAACAGCTTCTCGAGGTCGAGATGCCAGCCCTGCTCGTCGCCGGTCAGCGCCACCTGGCGCGCCTCTGCCCCCATCACCTCGATCGCGGCGAAGATGTTCGGCCAGACCGGCGTCACGCAGACCGCATTGTCGCCGGCGCCGCACAGCACCTGCACGATCAGCACCATGGCGTTCATGCCGCTGGAGGTGACGACGATGCGCTCGGGAGAGACGCCGACGTTCCAGTGCCGGCGATAATAGTCCGAGAGCGCCTGGCGCAGTTCCGGGATGCCGGCCTTGTAGGTGTAGTAGGTCTCGCCGGCGTTCATCGATTTCGCCGCGGCGTCGCAGATGAAGCGCGTGGTCGGGAGGTCGCCCTCGCCCACCCAGAGGCCGATCACATCCGGCACGGTGAAGCCCATCTTCCAGACTTCGACGATGCCGGAATCCGGCAGGCTGGCGATCTCCGGGCGGACGCGGAAAGAGAGCGCGTCGAGATCCGGTTTCACGGCGGTGTTCATCCGATCGGATCCTTCTGAAGTCGCGGCGCCGCGATCGGCGCAGGCGCGCGCGGTCGCAGCAGCAGGATGAGGTTGCCGGCGAGCACCAGCACGAGGCCGACCGCGGCCAGCGTCGACCAGTGGTAGCCTTCGAGAAACGTGGAGAGCGTCAATGCCACGATGGGAAACATGACCGAGGTGTAGCCTGCCCTGCCTGCGCCGATCTTCTGCACCAAGGTCAGGTAGCAGCCGAAGCCGATCACGGAGGCGAAGAGCGCCAGGCCCGCCAGCGAGATCGAGTAGCCGAGGCGGAGGTCGTAGTTGAACGCCGCGCCGAGCAACAGCGAGAACAGGATACAGAACAGCGCGCCGTAGCTCATGCCGATCGTGTTCGATTGCACCACCGGGATGTCGAGCGCCTTCAGCTTCAACGAGAGCACATTGCCCAGCGAGGCGAGATAGGTCGCCAGCATCGAGAGGCCGAAGCCGAGCATGGCGTCGGCGCGCAGTCCCTGGGCCATGAACTCCGGATAGAACACGAAGCCGAGGCCGGCGATGCCGACCAGCGCCGCCAAGGTCGCGTTGCGATCGATCGGCTGGCGCAGGAAGAGCGCGACATTGACCACGTTCATCAGCGACATGGTGGAGAAGCAGACCGCCATCAGCCCGCTCACCATATGCGCACCGGCATAGTAGAAGAGGATGTAGTTGCCGCAGAACAGGCACAGCCCCTGCAGCGCCATCCAGACATGGCTGCGCGCGGGGAAGCGCAGAGCCCGGCCGGTCGCGAGGCAGAAGGTCCAGAGCATCGCCGCCGCCAGCAGGAAGCGGTAGGCGATCGAGACCGTGGGGGCGACCACGCCGAGCTGCTCGGCGATCCCATACCAGGACGAGCCCCAGATGGCGACCGTCACCAGATAGAGCGCCCAGACGGGCATCTGCCTCCCCTGCCTAGAATGTTCGCCGAGAAGCTAAAGAAGCCGACCGGCCGGGGCAAGCCGGCGCCCTGCATGCCGGACATGCGGCGTGTAATGGGCTGGCTGCAAGAGGCTGGGCGTGACGGGCTTGGCGGCCGGCGCCTGCGGCGTTTATGCTTGGCTTCATGCGCGGCGGGTGGATCTGGCTGTTGGTGGTGGCGGTGATGATCGGGGTCATCGCCATGGCGGCGCATGTGGCGCCCGGCGGCTTGAACGATCCCGACCGGCGGCTGCAGCTGATCTATCTCTGCGTCGTGCTGCTGGCCTTGAGCGTGGGACTGGCCGCGCGGCTGCAGGCCCGGCCCGGCACGGTGCTCTCGCATCTCGGCGCCTGGGGCGTGCTGTTTGCCGCACTGATCCTGATCTACAGCTACCGCGGCGAGTTCTCGGCGTTGCGCGACCGGTTCACCGCCGAGCTGGTGCCCGCCCAGGGCGAGCAGACCGGCCCCGCCGCGATCGCCTATCCGCTGGCCGACGACGGCCACTATCACCTCTACGCCGGCGTCGACGGCAGCAGCATCGGCTTCCTGGTGGACAGCGGATCGACCGACATCGTCCTCTCGCCGGCCGATGCGCGCACGCTCGGCCTGCAGCCGGAGGAGCTCGACTACACGACGCGCGCCGAGACCGCCAACGGCGAGGTGCGCGGCGCGCCGATCCAGATCAGGACGCTGCAGGTCGGGCCGATCGTGATGCATGACGTGCCGGCGACCGTGAACCAGGCGGAGATGCCGGTCTCCCTGCTCGGCATGGAGTTCCTGCGGCGCCTGAAGTCCTGGGGCGTCAACGACGGGCGGCTGACGCTGCAGCAATAGGTCAACGCCGGAACAGCGCCACCAGCTCCAAATGGGCCGACCAGACGAACTGGTCGACGGCGACCAGCGCGGTGAGCGCGAAACCGCCATCGACCAGGATGCGTGCGTCGCGGGCGAAGCTCGCGGGGTTGCAGGAGACGGCGACGGCGCGCTTGATCCGAGAACGCACCAGCATTTCCGCCTGGGGCTTGGCGCCGGCGCGCGGCGGATCGAACACGACGCAGTCGAAACGCTTCAGATCCTCCGGCGGTAGCGGCGAGGATTCGAGGTTGCGCGCCGTCGCGGTGACGCGGCCCGCGAGGCTCGCGCGGTTGGCGGCGGCGCTGATCGAGGCGACGGCGGATTTCGATGATTCGAACGCAGCGACCTTGCCGATCTTGGCCAGCGGAAAGGTGAAGGTGCCGCAGCCGGAATAGAGATCGGCGATGGACTTCGCCTTCTCCGCGAAGCGCGTGACGGCCTCGACCAGCGCCGCCTCGCCCTCGGCGCTTGCTTGCAGGAAGGGATCCGGCGGCAAGTCGACCGCGACGCCGCTGAAGGTCATGCGCGGCGTCGCGTGCTGGATCAGCGGCTCCGGGTCAGCGCGCCCGTGTTGCCAGCAGAGGCGCGCGATCGGCGCTGCGGCTGCCGCTTCCGTAAGCGCGCGGCGACGTTCGAGCGGCCGGTCGGCGGTGAAGAGGAGATCGAGGCCGGTCTCCGTCTCGGTCGCGGTCAAGGTCGCGGCTTGGCCCTTGCCGAGCGCCGCCGACGCGAGATCGCGCAGGAGAGGCAGACGCGCGGCAAGCGTTGGTGCCAGCACGTGGCATTCCGAGATCGGCACGACCGCGTCGCTCTCCGGCGCGTGGAATCCGAGCACCGTTCCCGCATCGCCGCGTGCAACGGCAAAGCGTGCGCGGCGGCGCGTCGCAGGTCGGGTCTCGATCAGGGCGAAGTCGGGCGCGACGAGGCCACGCTGGCGGGGCGCGGTTTCGACCAGGCTGCGCTTCCAGGCGCGATAGGTTTCGGCACGCGCATGCTGGAGCATGGAGCCGCCGCAGGTGCCGAAATGCGGGCACGGTGCCGTCACGCGATCGGGGCTCGGCGTCTCGATCTCGAGGAGACGCGCGGTCCAGCCGTCGCCGCGACGGCCGGCGATCTCGGCGCGCACCCGCTCGCCCGGCAGGGTGAAGGGCACGAAGACGCGGCCATGCCCGGTCTCCGCAATGCCGTCGCCCTGCGCGCCGAGCGACGCGATCTCGATCGGCCCGGAAAGCTTCGGGAGATCGCGGCTCATGATACGCGCCGTGCGGCGATCAGGAACTCGCGGTTGCCCTCGGGACCGAGGATCGGACTCTCGGTGACGCCGAGCACGCGCCATCCGGGGAGAGCCCCGAGCCAGGCCGCGATGCGGTCGCAGACGGCGGCATGCAGGGCGGGATCGCGCACCACGCCACCCTTGCCGACATGTTCCGGCCCAACCTCGAACTGCGGCTTGATGAGTGCAACGGCCCAGGCACCGGGCGCAGTCAGCGCGAGAGCGGGCGGCAGCACGGTCTCAAGGCCGATGAAGCTGGCGTCGCAGACCACGGCATTCGCCGGCTCCGGCACATGGCTGCGATCGAGATGGCGGGCATTGGTCCGCTCCAGCACGACGACCCGGGGATCGTTGCGGAGCTTCCAGGCGAGCTGGCCGTGGCCGACATCGACGGCGTAGACCTTGGCCGCGCCGTTCGCCAGCAGCACGTCGGTGAAGCCGCCGGTCGAGGCACCGACATCGATCGCGATCGCGCCGGCGGGATCGAGCTGGAAATGCGCGAGCGCGTGGGCGAGCTTCAGTCCTCCGCGCGAGACCCAGGGATGATCGGCACCCTTGATGTTGAGATCGGCATCGGCCGCAAGAAGCTCGCCCGCCTTGTCGATGCGGCGCGTGCCGGAATAGACTTGGCCTGCCAGGATCAGCGCCTGGCCTCGCGCACGCGTCGGCGCGAGGCCGCGATCGACCAGCAGCTTGTCGGCGCGCTCCTTGGTTCGAGACCGCTCAGGCGGCACGGAAGGGAGTCGCAGCCGTCGGCGCCCGTAGCGTGAGGCGGCGCGAGAGGTTCTGGAAGCGCAGGGTCAGGAGAACCGCCGCGACCAAGAGCCCGATGAAGAGGCCGAACCAGACGCCGGGCCCGTCGAAACCGAAAGCGAAGGCAAGCAGCAGCGAGCTCATGAGGCCGATGATGCAATAGCCGATGAAGCAGAGCAGCATCGGCACACGCGTGTCTTTGAGGCCGCGCAGCGCGCCGATCGCCGTGCACTGGATCCCATCTACCACCTGGAACAGCGCGGAGATCGGGATGATGGTGAGCGCCACGGCGAGCGCGCCCTGGTTCTGCGGCGCGGTGATGTCGAAATAGAAGCCGATCAGCGTGTCGGGGACGCTCACCATCAGGGTGCCGGTCATCAGCATCCAAGCGATGCCGAGCCCGATCGCGGCGAAGCCGGCGCGGCGTGCGCTTGCGGGGTCGCCGGCGCCGGTGTTGAAGCCGACGCGCACGGTCGCGGCCTGGCTGAGGCCGTAGGGGATCATGTAGGACATTGACGAAATGCTGATCACCACGGTATGCGCGCCCAGCGCATCGGGCCCGATCCAGGCCATCATCAGGCTCGAAGCCAGGAACATGCTCGATTCGAAGGCGTAGCTGAGGCTGATCGGCCAACCGACATGGATGAGGTCCTTCAGCACCTTCCAGTCGCTGGCGAAGAGGCCGGTCAGCACGCGATAGCGGGCGAGAATCGGCTGGCGACGAATGTAGATCACCATGGTCAGGAGCTGGGCCCAGCTGGCGAGCGACCAGGAGATGCCGACGCCGGTGACGCCGAGCGCCGGCATGCCGAGATTGCCGTAGAGGAACACCCAGTTGCTGGCGATGGCGACCGCGAGCGAGATCAGCGAGATCACGATCACGATCGCCGTGCGTCCGAGCACGGTCGAGAAGTTCCGGAGTGACGTGTACCAGAGGAGCGCCGGCACGCCGGGGATGCCGCAATAGAGCATGCCCCGGATCATGGCGACGAGGTCAGGCTCGCGACCCGCGGCGGCGAGTCCGAACGGGATCAGCACGATGGCGATGATGACCGGCATCGCGAGGAAGGCCGCCAGCCACATGCCTTGCCGTGCAACCCGCGTGACCATCTGCGGATCCTCGGCGCCGTCGGCATGGGCGCCGAGGGCGGCGACGCTGGAGAGCACGCCCATGGCGAGGAGCTGCGGGGTGAAGAGGAGGTGGCCGGCGAGGCCCTCGGCCGCCAGCGATCGGGCGCCGAGCTTCCCCGTCATCACCGTATCGGCGACCACGATCCCCATCTCCGCCAGGAAGGCGAGCGCGATCGGCGCGGCCAGCTTAGCGCTCGCCGCGATCTCGGCAGCCCATTTGCTCCGGTTCTCGTTGCCGGAACCGGTGATGGTGGTGCGATCCGCCATTCTGTCCCGTCAGCTTTTCCGCGAGATCACGAACTCGGTCATCCAGCGCAGCGGGTCGGCCTTGGGGCCGAAGATATCCAGATGCGCGTTGGCCTGCTCGCCGAGCAAACGCGCCTGGTCGCGCGCCCGTTCCAGGCCGAGGATCGAGACGAAGGTCGCCTTGCCCGCGGCGGCATCGGCCCCGACCGGCTTGCCGGTGACCTCGGCGTTGCCCTCGGCATCGAGCAGATCGTCGACGATCTGGAAGGCGAGGCCGAGATCGTGGGCATAGGCGTTGAGATTGTGGCGCGCCTGCGGCCCGGCATGGCCAAGGATGGCGCCGGCCTCGCAGGAGAAGGCGATGATGGCGCCGGTCTTCATGCGCTGCAGACGGGTTATGGCGCCGATGTCGAGCGTCATGTTCTCGGCGAGGAGATCGATCATCTGTCCGCCGACCATGCCGGCCGCACCGGCCGCGACCGCCAGCGCATGCACCAGATCCGCGCGCACGCCGCCGTCGGGATGGGTCAGCGGATGCGACAGAACCTCGAAGGCGAGGGTCAGCAGCCCGTCGCCGGCGAGGATCGCCGTCGCCTCGTCGAACTCCTTGTGCACCGTCGCGCGACCGCGCCTGAGATCGCTGTCGTCCATGGCGGGGAGATCGTCATGCACCAGGCTGTAGCAATGCAGCATCTCGACCGCCGCGGCGGCGCGGAGCGCATAGGTCGTGTCGACGTTGAAGAGCCCGGCGCTGTTGATGACGAGGTAGGGCCGGATGCGCTTGCCGCCGCCCATGGTCGCGTAGCGCATCGCCTCGACGACCCGGCTCTCGGTTCCCGCGACCGACGGGATCAGCTCATCCAGCACCCTATTGGCCGAGCTCGCGGCCTCGTTCAACGCGCGTTCGATCTGCACGCTTCTGTCCCCTGCTCCAGGTCTTGCCTATTCAAGATCGGCCGGCTGGGTACCGACCGCGCCATCCGCGCCGAGCACGATCTTCTCGACCTTCATCTGCGCCTCGCGCAGCTTGGACTCGCAGTGGCGCTTCAGGAGCGCCCCGCGCTCGTAGGAGCGGATCGCGTCGTCGAGCTTGGCCTCGCCCTTCTCCAGCCGCTTCACCAGATCCTGGAGCTCGGCCAGGGCCTCCTCGAAGCTCAATGCCGCGATGTCCGCCGGCATACTGGCCCCGGCGTTGGTAGTCTCCGCCATCTTGATCTCCAGGAAACGTGCGCAACCCTTGCCGCCGCGCGTCGGCAGGGATGATCAATTCATGATTCGGGGCCGCATTCTATCGGCAGGCATCGGCTCGGACAAGCCGCGCAACCTGCAGGAATCGCTGAGAAATTCCCAGCTAGGCTGCCATCAGTGCGGCGAGATGGGCGGCGGCACTCTCGGCGAGCGCGACGAGGTCGTAGCCGCCTTCGAGGGTCGAGACCACGCGGCCACCGCAGCAGCGCTCGGCCAGGGCGCAGAGCTCGGCCGTCGCCCAGGCGTAGTCCTCGGTCTCGAACTCGAGCGCCGCCAGCGGGTCGCGGCGATGCGCGTCGAAGCCGGCGGAGATCATCACCAGCTCGGGGCGGAATGCCTCCATGGCCGGCAGCACAATGGTCTCCATCGCGTTGCGGAACTCCTCGGAGCCCGAACCCGGGGCCAGCGGCGCGTTGCAGATGTTGCCGAGGCCGCGCTCGCTTCTGGCCCCCGTTCCGGGATAGAGCGGCATCTGGTGGGTCGAGGCGTAGAACAGGCCCGCATCATGATCGAAGAGATGCTGGGTGCCGTTGCCGTGATGGACGTCGAAATCCATGACGGCGACCCTTGCCAATCCGTGCACCGCGCGCGCCTCGGCAGCACCGATCGCGACGTTGTTGAAGACGCAGAATCCCATGGCGATGTCGCGCTCGGCATGGTGTCCCGGCGGACGCACGGCGCAAAAGGCATTCTTGAACTCGCCCGTGATGACGGCGCCGACCGCGGCGGTGACCGCACCCGCGGCGCGCAACGCGGCCTCGCCGGAGCCCGGCGACATCACGGTGTCGCCGTCGAGATGGGCCCAGCCGCTGTCGGGCACCGCGGCCAGGGCGAGGCGCACGTATTCGGCATCATGCATGCGCTCGATCTGCGCGAGCTCGGCGAGCGGCGCCTCGCGCCATTTGACCGCGTCGAACTCCGGACCCTTCACCGCCTGCAGGATCGCGGACAAACGCTGCATGCGCTCCGGATGGCCGGGGCCGGTGTCGTGCTGCAGGCAGGCGGCGTGGGTGTAGAGCGCGGTGGTCATTGCGAATCGCCGCTCTGGTCGTTCTGCTCCCCGCCCTGCTGATCATCCTGATTGTTCTGCTGGTCGCCACCCTGCTGATCATTGTCCTGCTGGTTGCCGCCCGGCTGACTTCCGCTGGAGGGCTTCGGCGTGAGGTCGCCGGCGCTGGCGAGGCGATGGAGCACGGCCTTCAGATTGGCTTCCGACCAGTTGACCGTGTCGGGCGATGACGGATCCCATTCGGCCGTCGCGAGAGTCTGCCCGACGCAGCCGATCTCGACTTTCTCGGAATTGCCGTCGTTCGACGCCGCGAAGCTCGGATTGCTGCAAGTTCCGGCCGAGAGGCTCGCGAGAGAGAGACGACTGATCCGCATCACCCGGCCCATGACCGTCTCGGATCCGGCGGCGGAACCATCGACCTGATCGACGCGCCAGAGTCCTTCAAGCGAGGCGACCGGATCCGGCATCGATACGGCATCGCCACGGCCCGCATTCTGGCCCTGATCCTGCTGGCTTTGATCCCGCTGGCTTTGATCCTGCTGGCTCTGATCCTGCGAGAATGCGGGCGCCGCGATCAGCGTCGCGGAGATCAACATCGCAAAGCCACAAATCCGCGCCGTCATCGCCCTTCCCGCCATTTGCGCAATCCGAATCCCAGCAGCAGCAGCCATCCCGCCAGCATCGAGAGACCGCCGAGCGGCGTCACGAACACGACCCAATGCCAGCCGAGGATCGCCAGAACATAGAGGCTCGCAGAGAATAGCAAGGCGCCCAGGCAAAAGCACGATCCGACCCAGTCCCGCAGCCGCGGCCAATCGCGCGGCAAGGCGGCAAGCGCCAGCAGCGCCGCCGCATGCCAGAGCTGATACTGCGCGCCGGTCCTGACCCATTCGGTCGCTGGCGCGCCGATCTGGTTCACCGCGCCATGGGCGGCCCAGGCGCCGAAGGCGACGCCGCAGAAGCCGTGGAAGCCGGCGGCCGCCATCCATTTGCTCATTGGCGCTTTCCCATGGGCATCTTGCCATCACCCAACGCCGGTGCGATCCGGGCGAAGCCGTGGCACTATCGCGGGCCTTTTGTCAAACGCGGGCAGGGAGCAAGCACGGTGGGTGAATCGACAATCCTCGTCGAGCGAGAAGGAGCGATCCGGCGCGTCACGCTCAATCGGCCGGACAAGCTCAACAGCTTCACGCGCGCCATGCTGAGCGAGCTCGGCGATGCCCTGAACGACATCGCCGGCGATCAGGAGGCACGGGCGCTGGTGATCACCGGCGCCGGCCGCGCCTTTTCGGCCGGGCAGGATCTGCGCGAGGCCGAGGCCGTCGAAGACGGCGCCGCGGTGCGCGCCGTGGTCGAGCGGCACTACAATCCGGTGATTCGCACTTTGCGCAGCCTGCCCATTCCCGTGCTCGCCGCGGTCAACGGCATCGCCGCCGGCGCCGGTGCCAGCCTCGCCCTGGCCTGCGATCTCGCGATCGCCGCGCAACCGGCAAGCTTCGTCTTCGCCTTCAGCCGGATCGGCCTCGTGCCCGACGCGGGCGGCAGCTATTTCCTGCCGCGCCTCGTCGGCCAGGCACGCGCGCTCGGCCTCGCGCTCCTCGCCGAGCCGATCGATGCCGCGACGGCGACAGATTGGGGCCTGATCTGGAAGACGGTGCCGGAGGCCGAGTTCGCCGCGACGATTGCAGCGACCGCCGCGCGGCTCGCCCGGCTGCCGACCGCCGCGATCGGCCTGATGAAGCGGGCCATCAATGCCGGCGGACATCACTCGCTGGAGCAGCAACTGGCGCTGGAAGCCGGGCTGCAGGCCGAGGCCGCGGAGACCGAGGATTTCCAGGAGGGCGTGCGCGCCTTCCTGGAAAAGCGCGCGCCGCGGTTCATCGGCCGGTAGTCGATCGGCCTGACGCCGTTGCATCAAATTTCGATTCAATTTTTCTAAATCAATCACTGATTTACTTCCTGGTCTTTAAGTCAAGAGGGAGCATACATTAACCGTTCCTTCATGCCGCAGTGGCAGGATCACATTATAGGGCAGGGCTTCTTCCACGAATGGGTCCGCACGAATTTGGCGGGAAAGGACGATAGTCGGCTTCTCCCCATGATCGTCTCGGCGGCATTGCGGCTGGTTCCCGGCACGACGCGAAGGGTCGTGCGCATGGTTCTGCGCGTCCTGCCGTTGCTGGTGCTGATCGGCGGCGCCGGCCTCTCCTGGTATCTCGCCGGCGTGATGCGCAGCGAGATCGAGCGCACTGCCGAGGAGCGCTTCGTGCACCAGATCGATCTGGTGAAGAAGCGCGTGGCGGAGCGCCTGGCGCATCTGACGCTGATCTCCGAGCTGGGCCTCGGCATGGTGCAGATCGTCAATAACACCAGCCCCGACCAGTGGAGCTCGTTCACCGAGAACCTCGACTGGAAATCGCTGACCGGTCTCATGGGCATCGGCTATGCGGAGCGGGCCAAGCCTTACGCGGTCAGCCTGCTCTCGCGGCTCTACTCCTACTCACCCGACATTTCGATCGAATCCCTGGGCGACCCGCAGCCGGACCGCATCTATCCGGTGACGCTGTTCGAGCCCGCCTCGGCCGCACCGAGCTTCCTCGGCCTCGACCTCGCCTCGGACCGGCGCCTGCGCGGCGCCGCCGACCGGGCGATGACCAGCGGTCGCGTGACGCTTTCGAAGATGATGCAGCCGGGGACCGGAGACATTGCCGGAGCCGCCTTCGTGCTCTCGCCGGTCTATACGCCCGGCAATCCGCCCAGCGGCGCGGAGGAGCGGCGCACCCGCCTGGTGGGTTGGGTGGTGCTGCCGGTGCATTTCAACCAGCTGGTCGACGAGGCGGTCGCCGAGAGCGCCAACGCGCTCGACATCGAGGTCTACATGGGCGCCCCGATGCCGGAGAACCTGCTCTACGACAGCGGCGGCCCGGTGGCGAAGTCGGCTCCCGGCTCGGCGCTCGACCTCGATGCGGTGCCGGCTTACCAGCGGAACGACATCCTCGAATTTGCCGACCAGATGCTCACCTTTCAGTTCCGCAGCCGGCCCAACTTCCTGCTGGAGCGCGACACCCGCCTACCCGCGGTCATGCTGACCGCGGGCCTTGCCGCGAGCCTGCTCGCGGCCGGCATCATCTGGTCCTTGAGCCGCGCCCAGACCCGTGCCGAGAGCCTCGCCGCGGCCATGACCCAGGATCTGCGCGCGGCGAAGGAACTCGCCGAATCCGCGAACGTCGCCAAGACCCAGTTCCTCGCCACCATGAGCCACGAGATCCGCACGCCGATGAACGGCGTGCTCGGCATGGCGGGGCTGTTGGCGGATACCAGGCTCGACGCCCAGCAGCATCACTTCGTCGAGGTACTGCAGCAGTCCGGTGAATCGCTGCTTTCCATCATCAATGACATCCTGGATTTCGCCAAGGTCGAGGCCGGCAGGCTGGAGCTCGAGAACATCGAGTTCGAGCTCGTCTCGGTGGTGGACAGCACGGTCGATCTGGTCTCGAGCCGGGCGCACACCAAGGGCATCGAGGTCGCGAGCTTCATCTCGCCGGAAGTGCCCACCATGCTGAAGGGCGATCCGGGCCGGCTGCGGCAGGTGTTGATCAACCTGCTCTCGAACGCGGTGAAATTCACCGAGACCGGCGGTGTCAGCCTGACCGTCGAGCTGGCCGATGCGGCGCCGGATGAAATCAAGCTCCACTTCTCGGTGCGCGACACCGGCATCGGCGTGCCGGAAGACGCGCGGCCGAAGCTGTTCTCCCCGTTCAGCCAGGTCGATGCCTCGATGACGCGGCGCTTCGGCGGGACCGGCCTCGGCCTCGCCATCTGCAAGCAGATCGTCGATCTGATGCAGGGCGAGATCGGCGTCGACTCCCGGATCGGGCAGGACAGCGGCAGCACCTTCTGGTTCACCGGGCGGTTCGGCCTCGGCCAGGGCCGCGCCGATAACGTCAATTCGGCCATCGCCGCCAAGCTGCGCGGCTGCGGCGTGCTGATCGTCGATGACAATCCGATCAACCGCGAGATCTTCGCGCGATACATGACCGGATTCGGCGCCCGGGTCCTGAGCTATGAGGACCCCGAGGTCCTGCTGGCGGATCTGAAGCGCAACGCGGTCGCCATGCCGATCGCACTCGCCATCGTCGACCACATGATGCCGAACCTGACCGGCCCGGACTTCCTGGCCGCCGCGCGCCGCATCCCCTGGGTCACGATCGAGAAATGCATCCTCTCTTCCTCGGCCGCCATGCTGAGCCGCGGCCAGGTGCTGGAACTGGGCTGCGACGAAAGCCTGCCGAAGCCGGTGCGGCGCTCCTCGCTGCTCGCCGCAGTCGGCCACGTGCTCGGCGTCGGCGAGGCGCTGCCGCACCGCCCGGCGCCGGCCGAGCTCATCCCCACCGGCGCGGATGGCGCCCTGCTCCGCGTGCTGGTGGTGGAGGACAACCAGGTGAACCAGCTGCTGGTGAGCACGATCCTCGCCAAGGCCGGCATGCGCGCCGAGGTCGCCGCCAACGGCGTCGAGGCCGTGCAGGCCGTCCATCAGCGCAGCTTCGACGTGATCCTGATGGACATGCAGATGCCGGAGATGGACGGCCTCGAAGCGACGCGACGGATCCGCCAGCTGGGCGCCATGGGCAAGACCGTCCCGATCATCGCCATGACGGCGAACGCGATGCAGGAGGATCGCCGGCGCTGCCTCGAAGCCGGAATGAACGACTTCGTCGCGAAGCCGATCGATTCCGCCGAGCTCCTGCGCAAGATCGCCGCCCATTGCCGCACCGAGGTGGACGAGGCGACGTTGAAAGCCTCGGCGCCGATTGCAGCTGCGCCTGCTCCGGAAACCTTGTCAGAGGATCAGACCGACGCGCTCGAGAGTCTGCTCGAATCGCTGAACCTGCCGGAGCACGAGCCGGAGAGCGAGCGGCGCCGTCTCGTGCACTGACGCCGCGCCCAACCCTCTCGCCTCAGCCCTCCGCCGTCACGGTCAGGAGATCCAGGAACGTCTTGTCGGTCACTGCCCGGCTGAAATCGATGTTCCGCGCGATCACGCCTTCCGACTTGGCCCCCGTGAAATCCGCCTTCTTGACCGCACAATCGGCGATCGTGGTCTGGTAGACGATCGGATCGGCGCCGCGCCGGCGGATGCTCTCGATCGAGAGGTCGGCACCGACGAAGCTGGCACGCTCGAGGATGGATTCCTCGAACCGCGTGCCGCGCAGCTCAGCCTCCGAGAGATCGCATTCCGTGAGATCGGAATGCGAGAAGGTGGCGAGGTTGAGCGCGGCACCCCGGAGCTTGGTGCCGCGCAACCGCGCCTTCTTGAAGACGGCGCCCACCAGCCGGCAGCCGATGAGGTCGAGGCCGGAGAGGTCGGCGTCCGTGAACTCGGCGCGGGCGCCCTGCACGCCGCCGGTCTCGACCCAGATCTTGTGCGAGGCGATCAACGCCTGCAGCCGGTCCATCGCCTCCGGCGAATCGTCAACCCGGAGGCTCTCCGACATGTCGGATTTGTTGACCGCGGCGGCAGTGAGATCGACGCCGATCAGGTTGGTGCCCTTGAAATTCACTTGGTCGAGCTTGGCGCCCTTGACGATGGCATGGTCGAGGCGCGCACCGGTGAGGTCGCAGCGCGAGAGATCGGCGCCGGTCAGATCGACGTTCTTCAACTGCGTTCCGGACAAATCCGCGCCGTCGAGCTTAGCCTGGCGCATACTGGCGCCGCTGAGATCGGCCTTGCGGATGATGGCGCCGCTCAGGCGCGCGCCCTCGAGATTGGCGCGATGCAGGCGCGGCCCTTCCTCGAAAGCATCGTCGAGCTCCTTGCCGGAGGCGCCGCCATCGGTCAGGAGGTTGCCGCTGCGGAGATCGGCGCCCGAAAGCTGCGCCTCGGTGAAGTCGCTTCCCTTCAGCAGGGCGCCCCGAAGATCGATCTGCTGGCAGTTGGTATATTTGAGGTTGGTGCCGGTGAGATTGGCGCCATAAAGATCGGCACCTTCCAGCTGCGCGCCGGCGAGGTCGCAATTCACGATTTTGGCGCCCACCAGCTTCGCGCGTGTGAGGTTGACGCCACGCAGCGACACGCCGTCCAGCTGCAGCTTGCTCAAGTCCGCGCGCCGCCCGCCCTTCTCATTGCTCAGCCAGAGCTGATGCGCCGCCAAGACGGCCCAGAGCTCTTCGAGCTGCATGCTGGGATTGTTAACGGCCACGCCCGGCACCTCACTGGATGGTCAGCACGAGGGCGATCAGATTGTTGGACTTGACAATCGCCTTCGCCGCGCGCTTCGGCAGGGGCACTTTGCGCTTGATGCAATGCGCGATCAAGAGCGCAGCCAGGAGCTGGGATCCCAGCGTGAGCTCCGACGGAGTCGGCACATCCGCCGGCTGGATCACCGCGGAAACGTTGACGTCCTCGGTGGTGCCGCCGATGGCGATCTTCGCAAGCTTGTCCCGCTCCCCCATCTTCTTGGTGGCGATGAGATAGGAGAGAACTGCGGTCGCCAGCTCATCCATCGAGAAGGTGAGTCGCCGGTACTCGTCGATCATCGCGAAGTCTTTCTCTTCGGTTGTGACTCGGGGCTCCGCCGATCCAGCGCGCCCCGCGATTGGCTACGAAGCGCCGCCGCGCGTCAACAGGCGGCTGACGGCCTTCGGGTCCATGCGGCGGGGAACCTTGATCGGAGCACGCTCGCCCGGGATCTCCGCCACGGGACGACCATAGAGCCAACCCTGGCCGAGATCGACTCCGAGGCCGAGCAGACACTGGTGCTGGTCCTCGCGCTCGATCATCTCCGCCACCGTGGAGATGCCGAGACATTTGCAGGTGGCGAGCACGCCCTGGATGATCGCCCGCTCGCGCCCGCCCTCGGTGATACCACGGACATAGGCGCCGTCGATCTTCACATAGCACACGGTGAGCTGCTGCAAATATGGCAACGAGGAGGCACCGGCGCCGAAATCATCGAGGCAGATGGGATGGCCCTTCTCGGTCAGCCAATCGACCGCCCGCGCCGCCCGTTCCAGCTCCTCGAGCTTCGCCGACTCGGTCACTTCGATGATGAGTCGCTTGCGCTCGGGCCCCAGCCTCGCTGCGACCTCGTCGAACATGGCGAGGAAGCTCTCGTTGAGCAGCGACCTGGCCGACATGTTGACCGCGAGGCTCAGCTCCTGCCGATCGGCGGTGGCCTGCTGCAACCGCTTGGTGGCGCCCTGCGCGACGGCGAGATCGACCTCGTGGATGGTGTTGATCTGCTCGGCGAATCGGATGTCATCGAACGGCGACTGACCATCGGCGAAGCGCAGCAGCACCTCGTAGTGATGCAGCACACGGTCCGAGAGGCCGACGATCGGCTGGTAGACCAGCGTGAGGCGGCGCTCGTGGATCACGTCCCGCATCATGACGACGCGGCTCAAGGTCTCCGCCGTCATCTTGCGCAGATAGGCGTCGGCCGATCCGCCCTCGACGCCCGCGGTGCCATCGGCGCGGAACTTCTCCAGGATGTAGCCGAGGATGCCCTCGACGTCGTCGTCGCCCAGCGAGTTCGTGGGGAACTTGATCGTGGTCTCGGTCACTTTCAGCGCGGCGGAATCGATCTCGTACGAGTCGCCGACTCGGCTGATCGCCTCCGTGATCGCGACGGGGTCGCGGTCGGCAAGATGTGCGACGCTGAACTTTCCGTCGCCGAGCTTGGCCGCGGCTTCGACCGCGATCGCCTGCGAGCGCAGTTCGGTCCCGATCTCCGACATCAGCGCTCTGGCGCGCTCCGGCCCCAGCAGCCGATCGAGCTCCGCCTCGCCGCAGATCTGCACCAGCGTGAGGCAGGCCGATTTGCCGGCGTCGCGGGCGGCCCGCACGGCGTTTGCCGTGGTCTCGGCGAACTCGACCGCCTCGATCAGGCCGGTCGCGCGGTCGCGCTGGCGGGCGCGCGTCTGCTCCGTCGCCCGACCCGGGCGCAGCGAGATCGAAAGCAGGTATTCCGGCGCGGTGGGATCGAGGGCCCGATAGACGCAGGAGCGGATCGGCCGAGGGACCCCGCCATTCCCACGCAGGGCGAGGTCGATATCGCGCCGGCGCTGGCCGCGCTCCAGACCGCGCAGCGCCCAGTCCAGCAGCTCGGCGTCTTGCGGCTCGAACAGCTTGGAAAGTTGCATCCCACGGGCCTGTTCGGGCTCGACGTCCAGAATCGAGCGGACCGCCCCGCCCGCCCATTGGATGCGGCCGCGGCTGTCCAGCTCCAGCAACAGGTCAGCGCTCGCAAAGGCAAAGCCGACGAATCGGTCGCGATCCCGACGTAGCACTTCCGTCTTGGTTGCGGTCACGTGGTCCCCGAGCCGTCGAATCGCGCCAGAAACCTTAGTATCGCGAAATGATTAACATAGCACTACGCGGGAACACGTCCATGATATCGATCAACCTAGGGTTCAAGCTCTGGCCAAACCCTTTGCGGGGTTTGTTCCCAGCGTCGCCAAGGGATTCTTGATATTGATTATATCCCTATATTGACCATGGTTCTTGGACGAGCGACTCGCAATTTCGCCGCCTGGCCCTATGATCGCCGCCGCAAACCGACCAGGAGAAGGAAAAATCTTGCTGGAAGAACTGGTAAGGGCGGCGCGCCAAGCGGGCGCCGTGATTCTCGACGTCTACAAGCGGGACTTCGAGGCGATGCGCAAGGCGGACCATTCGCCGGTGACCGAGGCCGATACCGCCGCGGAAGCGGTGATCCTGAAGGCCCTCGCCGCGCTCGACCCGAAGACGCCGGTGGTCGCGGAGGAGCAGGCGGCGGCGAACGGCATCCCGACCGAGGCCGCCGGTCGGTTCTTCCTGGTCGATCCGCTCGACGGCACCAAGGAGTTCATCGCCAAGAACGGCGAGTTCACGGTGAATATCGCCCTGATCGAGGACGGCAAGCCGGTGCTCGGGGTCGTCTATCTGCCGGCGCTCGACCTTTGCTACACGGGCCTTTGCTACGCGGGCGCCGACGGCCGCGCCGCGCGACGCAAGGGCACGGGCACTCCGGAGGCGATCACCGCCCGACCGGCGCCGGCCGGGGGGCTCACCATGGCGATCAGCCGCTCCCATGCCGACAAGGAGATCGAGCGCGTGAAGGAGCTCGGGCTCGA
>DATKMF010000108.1:0-2853 GCA_035542015.1 Candidatus Cybelea sp. | reverse complement strand
GAAGCCATCGAACAGATGCCCGTAGGCTTCGATCTCAATCCCGTCGAGCCCACCCTCGCGACAGCGCCGCGCTCCCTCGCCATAGGCCTTGACGATGCGGGCGATGTCGAAATCCTCCATCACCTTCGGAAAACTGCGATGCGCCGGCTCGCGCAGGGCCGAAGGAGCCACCACCGGCAGCCAGTGCTCCTTGCTCCAGCTGGTGCGCCGCCCCAGATGCGTGATCTGGCACATCACCGCGCAATCGTATTCGTGCACCGCATCGGCCAGCGCGCGGAACCAGGGGATGATCGCGTCGGTGCCGGTATTCAGGTTGCCGAAGGCCTGCGGCGAGTCAAGGTCGACCGTGGCCGAGCCGCCGATCATGGTCATGGCGCAGCCGCCCTTCGCCTTCTCGACGTGATAGAGCCGGTAGCGCTCCTTCGGCATGCCCTCTTCCGAATAAGCCGGCTCGTGGCAGGTCGAGATCACGCGGTTCTTGAGGGCGAGATGCTTCAGCCGGAAAGGCTGCAGCAGCGGGTCTTTGGTCGCAGGCTTGTTCATGCCCGCAGCATGCCGGGCCGGTTCCGCGAAATCCAGCCCTAGGCAGTCGATATCCCGCCAAATCCGCCCAGGGCAGATACGATCGGTTCGGCTTGACTTGACCGAAGTACCACCGCAAGGTCCGGCTTTCACGCACGAGATGGCGGAATGAGCCTGATCATGCAAATGCATTTCCTTGGCGCGGACGAGGCGGCAGTGAAAGCCTTGGCGAAACGCGCAACAACAGAATCCGGGGTGCGCCTGGCTATTCGCGGTGACAGCACAATTGAGCTGACAGCGGCGCACGACGCGCTCGCGAATAATGCGGACTGGAATGCCCCCTACTGGTCCATGAATCCAGATGCGCTCCCGCAGCTCGAAAGCGAAGTCCGGACTCTCCATAAGCTCTCGGCTTCTGACACCCTGCTGAGTGCCCTTTGGGCGGGAGAATCGGCTACGGAGCGGATCTCGCTATCATTGGACGACATGGCCGCTATCATCAGGGCCGGTAAGATCGGAACCCGCAGCCAATATCGCATTTCACGTCGGGCCGGCTCGGGAGGAAGTCAACCATGAACCTCGCGACAGCCCCCAAGCGCGACGCCGCGCAGCCCGAACACGGCCACAACCAGCGCCGCAACACCGGCATCCCGTTGAACGAGGAAGCGGTGCTCGGACCGACGGTCAATCTCTCCGCCGTCGAGCGACGCACCGCCTCGCTGCCGGCGCGCCGCTCGGTCAAGAAGGAATACCAGGCCGCCTGGCTGGTGAAGGCGATCCAGTGCATCGACTTGACCACGCTCGCCGGCGACGATACGCCGGCGCGGGTGCATCGACTTTGCGCCAAGGCGAAGGCGCCGCTGCGCAGCGATCTTGTGGAGGCGCTCGGCCTCGCCGACGATCCGCCGCGGGTCGGCGCGGTCTGCGTCTATCCCACCATGGTGAAGCCGGCGGTCGCGGCGCTCGCCGGCTCCGGCATTCCCGTCGCGTCGGTCGCGACCGGCTTCCCCGCCGGACTGATGCCGCTCGATCTGCGCCTGGAGGAGATCCGCCGTGCCGTCGGCGACGGTGCCGGTGAGATCGACATCGTCATCACCCGCGCCCATGTGCTCGGCCAGGACTGGGTGGCCCTCTATGACGAGATCGCCGCCATGCGCGCCGCCTGCGGTCCGGCACACTTGAAGACCATCCTTGCCACCGGCGACCTGAAGACTCTGCGCAACGTCTATCGCGCCAGCATGGTGGCGATGATGGCCGGTGCCGATTTCATCAAGACCTCGACCGGCAAGGAGGAGGTCAACGCCACCCTCCCCGTCTCGCTGGTGATGGTGCGTGCGATCCGCGACTATCTGGAGCTGACCGGATTCAAGATCGGGTTCAAGCCGGCGGGCGGTCTGCGCACCGCCAAGGATGCCATGAACTGGCAGATCCTGATGAAGGAGGAACTCGGCCGCGACTGGCTGGAGCCCGATCTCTTCCGCATCGGCGCGAGCTCGCTCTTGGGCGACATCGAGCGCCAGATCGAGCACTTCGTCACCGGCCGCTATGCCGCGTTGAACCGGCATGCGATGGCGTGAGCGCGATGCGGCAGGAGTCTTCGACCCCTCACCCCTGCCCTCTCCCGCAGGGGAGAGGGGGATCATTGACAACCTCTTCAAGAAAACCGCGAGCGAAGCTCACCGTTTGAGCCCTCTCCCCGTGAGGGAGAGAGTTGGGTGAGGGGTCGACGGGTTTATGAGAGCGAGATGAGATGACCGCTGTAAAAGACATTCTCAAAACGATGGATTACGGCCCGGCGCCGGAAGCCAGGGATGCCGTCACCGCCTGGCTGCAGAAGCACCAGCCGGGCTTCCGCCACTACATCGGCGGCGAATGGAAGAGCCCGCTCGAAGCCCAGTTCTTCGAATGCCATAACCCCGCCGACGGCACGGTGCTCGCCCGCATCTCCCAAGGCTCGTCCGGCGATGTCGATCGCGCCGTCGCCGCGGCCCGCGAAGCCTTCCCCGCCTGGTCGAAGCTGTCCGGCGAGGCTCGCGCGAAATATCTCTATGCCATCGCGCGGCATGTGCAGAAGCGCGAGCGGTTCCTCAGCGTTCTGGAGAGTCTCGACAACGGCAAGCCGATCCGCGAATCCCGCGACATCGACATCCCCTTGGTCGCGCGCCACTTCTACCATCACGCCGGCTGGGCGGCGCTGCTCGGCAGCGAGTTCCCCGGTATGGGGCCGGTCGGCGTCTGCGGCCAGATCATCCCCTGGAACTTCCCGCTGCTGATGCTGGCCTGGAAAGTGGCGCCGGCTTTGGCCGCCGGCAACACGGTGGTGCTGAAGCC
>DATKMF010000107.1:0-2012 GCA_035542015.1 Candidatus Cybelea sp. | reverse complement strand
ACGCATTTGCGCAGCGCCTCGATCCAATGGATCAGGTCCGGGGACGGCTCGCCGCTCGGCTGTGGTAGGATGCTCTGCGCTGCCTTGGACGCCTTCGCGGTCAGGCGCATCAGGGCGGGCAATAGAATCTCGAGGGCTTGCGCGCGGGCCAGAAGCCGCTCCGTCTCTTCCAGGATGGCTCCCAGCGCCTTCCATGCGGCGCCCGCCGGGGCGGGCGTTGCGGCGAACGCCTGACGCGCCAACCGGAGATCGTCCAGCATCCCTTCGCGCGCCTCGGGAGCCTCGGCGGCTTGGCGCCATTCCTCGCAGGCATTGGCGACCGCGATCAGATGGCCGGCCAGATTGCCGCTATCGACTGTCGAGACATAGGCCGGCGCCAGCGCCCGCAGGTCGCGCGTGCCGTACCAGTTGAAGAAATGCCCGTTGAACCGATCCAGTTGCCCCATCGCATGCAGCGCGGCTTCCAACCGCTCAACGGTTTCCAGCGTGCCGGCCCAGCCGAAGTCACGGGCCGCGATGCTGGAGAGCAGGTAGAGACCGATGTTGGTCGGCGACGTGCGGTGCGCGAGAACCGGCTTCGGGTCTTCCTGGAAGTTGTCCGGCGGCAACATGTTGTCGGCCGGGGTCACAAAGGTCTCGAAGAAGCGCCAGGTCCGGCGCGCGGTCAGGCGCAGATCGCGCGCATCGGAATCCGAGACGGCGAGGCGCTGGCTCTCGGTCGGCGATCGGCTGACCCAGAAGGCTACTCCCGGCGCGCCGAGCCAGGCGAGGCCGAACACAAGACAGAGCGGCCAGGAGGCGGGGGCCAGTGCAAGCGAACCGGCGGTGAGCAGCAGGCCCAGGCCGACGCCCCCGGCCATCGCGCGATAGGACGCCTGAAGGTCGAGCCGCGGCTTGCCGGCCGATTGCGCAGCCGTGGTCCATTCCAGGAGATGCCGGTGCGTCGAGAACAGCCGCAGCAGCGTGCGCAGCACGGCATCGCCGGCGCTCCAGGCCTGGTCCGCCAGGAAGACGACCGAAAGCATCGTCTGCCGCGCCGCCAGCCTTACATCGGAGCCCATGCTGCCGAGGTGGTTTCGGAAGCGGATATCCGGGCGTCGCGGCAGCAGCGAGAACAGCGCCGGAAGGAATGCCGGAATCGCCATACCACCCAGGGCCAGGAAGGTCGCCGTTGCCGCCGCCGGCATCGGGAACAGCCAACACAGGGTGATGGTCGCGAGGGTGAAGGGGGCCACGACCGATCGTCTCAGGTTGTCCAGCATCTTCCAGTGCCCGACCGGCGGCACTGCCTGCCTCGTGCCGAAGATCCACGGCAGCAGCTGCCAGTCGCCACGCATCCAGCGGTGCTGGCGTCGCGCGCAAACTTCATAGCGCGACGGGAAGTCCTCGATCACCTCGATGTCGGACGCGAGGCCGGCCCGGGCGAAGACGCCTTCGAAGAGGTCGTGGCTGAGCATGGCGTTTTCGGGAACGCGGCCTGCAAGCGCGGCCTCGAACGCGTCGACCTCGTAGATTCCCTTGCCGGTATAGGAGCCCTCGCCGAACAGGTCCTGATAGACGTCGGAAACCGCCGCCGCATAGGGATCGATGCCGCCGGGGCCGGAGAAGATCCGCTGATAGAGCGATCCTTCCCGGCCGACCGGCAGCGACGGCGTCACCCGCGGCTGCAGGATCCCATAGCCGCCGATCACGCGCTGGCCGGCGGCGTCGAAGCGCGGCCGGTTCAGCGGATGCGCCATCTTGCCGATCAAGCGCCGCGCTGCATCGCGCGGCAGCCTGGTATCGGCATCCAGCGTGATCACGTAGCGCACGCTCGGCGGTACCGTGGGGAGCCGGCCGGCGATCGGCATGAAGGTGGTGTCCCGGGCGCCGCGCAGCAGGCGGTTGAGCTCGTGCAGCTTGCCGCGCTTGCGCTCCCAGCCCATCCATTTGCCCTCGCTGGCGTTGAAGACCCGCCGGCGGTGCAGCAGCAGGAAGCGCTCGCCGCCGCCGGGACCCGGACCATGGCGCCG
>DATKMF010000106.1:0-3651 GCA_035542015.1 Candidatus Cybelea sp. | reverse complement strand
CGACACAAATGCTCCGCATCACCGCTCCCAGCGCCATTTGCCGTGCTGGCGCCGGTAGATACATTCGCGCTCGAAGCACTGCGCCGACTGCTTCCGCCAGGAAGCGATCGTGAGTACGGTAAGTATCGTGGTGAATGCATAGAGGTACATATCCCCTGGTCGGGTTCCGGTCCAAATCGGGAGCCAGTGCAACATAAGCCACATCAATGCCACCCTCGAGAAATAGTGCACGACGGTCCGATACAAGCCCTCGCGGACCAGCTGCCGAAACATCGGCTCGGAAAGCTCGGCAACCCAATCGCCGTAGTTGGCATGCCTAGTCAACGACCGTCGCATGCGGTTTGCCACCAACGCGTCCACGGATTCAACGACAGCCGCCATTCCGCCCCCTCCGGATCAATGACCCAAAGTAGCAAAGCCTCAGCCGTCGCTCAATCGCGCCGAATGGTCACGGGCGCTCGGGCTTCGGTGGCTGGCCCGATCTGCGTCACCGCTCCCAGCGCCATTTGCCGGTGTGGCGGCGATGCTCGATCTCTTCCAGCAGGAGCTGGTGCTCCCAGCGTTCCGGCCAGACCAGGGTGAAGCCGTAGGCGAGATAGGCGAGGAAGCCGAGCACGCCGATGAGGGCCGCGAGCCGTTCGCTCGGCGAGAGACTGGGCGCCGGTCCGAACGACGCCAACAGCGCCGCCAGGATCACGACGAACAGCGTCTGCCAGATGCGGCGGAGGTAGCGCTCCTTCGCGCGCTCGTGCAGCAGGTCGGCAATACCGGCCGGAATCTCCGCGATGAGCTCCTGATCCCCCGCAAATGCCGAAAGCCGCGCCTCGGCACCCGATACAGGCTCAGTCATCGCGCTGCCCTCGAACCATCGGTCGAGGCTAGCAAGGCGAACGGGCCGGCTCAATCGGCCAGGTGGATCGCCGCACTCGACTTCGGCTAGCCTTGCACGGCTGTGGTCACCGAGGGGGGCATCCATGAGCGACCGTATTCTTGTCTTCTACGGCTCCTATCGCAGCGACCGCTTGGGCATCCGCCTCGCCGATTTCACGGTCTCGCGGCTCGCTGCGCGCGGGCTGGAGGTGGAGCTGATCGATGCCAAGGCCGTCGATCTGCCGATCCTGGACCGCATGTACAAGGAATACCCGCCGGGAACGGCGCCGGCGGCGCTGGAGACATTGGCGGGAAAGATCAAGGCCGCCGATGCCTTCGTCTTCGTCGCCGGCGAGTACAACTGGGGCCCGCAGCCCGGCCTCAAGAACCTCACCGATCATTTCCTGGAGGAATGGTTCTGGCGACCGGCGGCGATCATCAGCTACTCGGCGGGTCGGATCGCCGGTGCCCGTTCGAACCTGATCTGGCACGGCATCCTTTCCGAAATGGGCATGGCGGTGATCTCGAGCACCATCACCGTCGGACCGGTATCGGAGACTCTGGATGCGGAAGGCCGGCCGATCGGCGCAGCCGGCAGCGCGCTCGAGAAGACCTTTCCGCGCTTTGCCGACGATCTCGCGTGGTGGACGGAAGCGGCGAAGCGCCAGCGCGGGCAGAAGAAGCCGCCCTATTGAACGCCCGTGCCGTATTGCAACTTACACTACACTCGCCTACTTTATGGCAAAGGAGAACGGCATGGCCGCCAGCACCGAGCGCAAGGAACACCCGATTTCAATGCGACTCCCGGAATCCGACATTGCGATCATCGATCGTGCCGCCGGTCTCAGGGGCCGATCGCGCACCGACTTCGTGCGCGAGGCAGCGGTTCGCGCCGCCGAAGACGTGCTGATGGAGAGCCGCCTGATTCGGATGAGTCGGAAAGGTTTTGCGGATTTCATGGCCATCGTCTCGGCGCCCGCGACTCCGGTCCCGGAGATTGTAGAAGTGGCCAAGCGTCGTGCCCCCTGGGAACGAGGCTCGGCTGCGAAACGCTGAGCATTGGCCCTCTCCGCACCTGAGCCACTGACCGCAGCCCACGACGTTTCCGATTTCTCCTGCGGAAAGCCGGCACTCGACCATTGGCTCAAGACCCGGGCGCTCGCCAATCAGGAGAAGGGCTTCACTGCCGTCATGGTCGTCCATGAGGCGAGGCGTGTCGTCGGCTATTATGGCCTTGCACCCACGGCAGTCGTACCAAACGCGTTGCCTCGATCGATCCGCACGGGGCAACCGCCCGATCCTGTGCCTTGCCTGTTGCTGGGTCAACTCGCGACCGATGCAGGCTGGGTGGGACGCGGCGTCGGAACGGGCCTGCTGAAGCATGCATTGGAGCGCTGCGTGACAGCGGCGGGGCTGGTCGGCGGAAGGGCGCTGATGGTCAACGCGGTCGATGCCGAAGCCGCAGCGTTCTGGCGCCGGCGCGGGTTCGCTCCCTCAAGAGACGATCCGCTCGTGCTCTTTCGTTCGATTGCCGCAATCGCCGCTTCCTTGGCGGAAGCCCGACGCTAAACCCTATCCGCGCTTTCCGTTCCGCGCCTTCGCCGGCACGGGCTTGGCCTGGGGGCGCGGGGCGGCCGCGGCGGCGGTGGCGACCGCGGCGGCTCCGGCGATGATGGCGATGATGGCGCCGATCGACATGATTACGCGTCCACGGGCTCGACGGTTTCTTCGCGCGGCGTGGACTTCGACTCCACGATCTTGAAGGTGAGCTTGTCGATCTCCTTGTCGAGATCGACGCGGACCGTGCCGCCTTTCTCGAGCTTGCCGAACAGCAGCTCCTCGGCCAGCGGCTTCTTCACGTTCTCCTGGATGACGCGGGCGAGAGGCCGTGCGCCGTAGAGCGGATCGAAGCCCTTGTCGGCGAGCCACTTCCGCGCGGCTTCCGAGAGCTCGATGGTGACGTTGCGGTCGGCGAGCTGGGTCTCGAGCTGGATGATGAACTTGTCCACCACCTGGGCCACGATCTCCGGCGGCAGGTTGGCGAAGGCGATGATGGCGTCGAGGCGGTTGCGGAACTCGGGCGCGAACATGCGCTCGATCTCCGCCGCATCTTCGCCCTCGCGCTTGTCGCGGCCGAAGCCGATCGCGGCCTTGGACATGGCATGGGCCCCGGCATTGGTGGTCATGATCAGGATCACGTTGCGGAAATCGACCGACTTGCCGTTGTGGTCGGTCAGCTTCCCGTGGTCCATCACCTGCAGCAGGATGTTGAACAGATCGGGATGCGCCTTCTCGATCTCGTCCAGCAGCAGCACCGCGTGCGGATGCTGGTCGATCGCGTCGGTGAGCAAACCGCCCTGGTCGAAGCCGACATAGCCCGGAGGCGCGCCGATCAGGCGCGAGACGGTGTGGCGCTCCATGTATTCCGACATGTCGAAGCGCACGAGCTCGATCCCCATGCTGCGGGCGAGCTGCTTGGCGACCTCGGTCTTGCCGACACCGGTCGGGCCCGAGAACAGATAGGCGCCGATCGGCTTCTCCGGCTCGCGGAGACCCGCGCGGGCGAGCTTGATCGAGGCGCAGAGCGCTTCGATCGCCTTGTCCTGGCCGAACACCATGGTCTTCAGGTCGCGATCGAGATTCTTCAGCGTCGCCTTGTCGTCCTTGGTGACGGTCTTGGGTGGGATGCGGGCGATGGTGGCGACCACGGCCTCGACGTCCTTCACCGCGATGGTCTTCTTGCGCTTGGATTCCGGCAGCAGCATCTGCGCCGCCCCGACC
>DATKMF010000105.1:0-105452 GCA_035542015.1 Candidatus Cybelea sp. | reverse complement strand
ACGCCGGCGTCGCGGTCTGGGCCTACTGCCTGATGCCCAATCACGTTCATCTGATCCTGGTGCCGCGCAAGGAGGACGGGCTGCGCGCGGCCTTGGGCGAGGCGCATCGGCGCTACACGCGCCACGTCAACCTGAGGGAGGGTTGGCGCGGCTATCTCTGGCAGGGGCGCTTCGCCTCCTTTCCGATGGACGGCGCCCATCTGCTGGCCTGCGCGCGCTATGTCGAGCTCAACCCGGTGCGCGCCGGGCTGGCACGCCGGCCCGACGACTGGCCCTGGTCGAGCGCACGGGCCCATCTTCGGGGGCGCGACGACGAATGCGCCGAGGTGGCGCCGCTGCTCGATCTCGCGCCGGACTGGCGGGGCTTTCTGAAGGGTGGCCTGGAGGCGGCGGAGCACGCCGCGATCCGCGCCGCGGAGCGCACCGGGAGGCCGCTCGGCTCCCCACGCTTCGTCGCCCGGCTGGAGAAGCGCCTCGGCCGAAGCCTCGCCCGCCGCAAGCCCGGCCCAAAGCCGCGCGGCGCGGGCGGGAGCTAAGTATTATGTCCCCTTAACTCCCCTTACTCCCGCCGAAATCCGATGACAGTGCACGCAACGGCCGCGGTCAAAAACGGGCTATAATGGCGGGCGGATTCCACGGCTGATGGCACATCGTAAAGTCATCGAGACTTTACACTATAGTGTGAGCTGCGTCAACTCCTGAAGCAGGCGATTGGATTTTCAGGCATTATTGCGACAGCAAAGCTGATCCAAATGCCTCGCGCTAAGGCTTCGCCGGTCCCGCTTCGCGCCGCACCACGAAGCGGTTGATCAGCAGCGCCACCAGGCTGAACAGCGCCATGAAGCCGATCATCGGGCGCGCGGTGCCGTCCGCCGCCAGTGCCACCAGGCCGGAGCTGCCGGCGGCCAGCACGAATTGCAGCACGCCCAGCAGCGCCGAGGCCGCACCCGCGTTGGCGCCGAAGGGATTCATCGCGAGGGCCGTCGTGTTCGGGATGACGAAGCCCATGGTCGCGATCCAGAAGAAGAGCGGCACCAGGATGCCGAAGAGGCCGCCCCATTGCGTGAGTCCGTCGATCACCAGCACGGTGGCGGCGACCATCTGCAGCAAGAGCGCGCCGAGGAGCACGCGCTCCGGCGAAATGCGCCGCTGCAGGCGGACGTTGACCTGCGAGGCGAGGATGAAGCCCAGCGCATTGCCGCCGAACACCCAGGAGAAATATGCGCTCGGCAGGCCGAAGATGTTGACGATGACGAAGGGCAGGCCGGCGATATAGGCGAAGGTCCCCGCCATCATGGTGCCGCCGGTCAGCGAATAGCCGACGAAGTTGCGGTGGGTGAAGAGCCGCCAGTAGCCGACCAGGATGGAGCCGAGGCGCAGCGGCCGGACATAGGCGGGATCCCGGGTCTCCGGCAGGCGGATGAAGATCAGCACCAGCGCGAGCGCGCCGATCGCGGTCAGCAGCATGAAGATCTCGCGCCAGCCGAACAGGGCGAGGACGCCGCTGCCGATCATCGGCGCCAGGATCGGCCCCAAGCCGAAGACCAGCAGCACGCGCGAGAAGACGCGGATCGCATCGGCGCCGGTGAAGAGATCGCGCACCATGGCGCGCGCGACCACGGTTCCGGCGCAGCCGCCGGCCGATTGCAGGAATCTGAGCGCGATCAGGGTCTCGACGTTCGGGGCGAGGGCGCAGCCGAGCGAGGCCAGGATATAGAGTGTCAGCCCAAAATAGAGCGGGACCTTGCGGCCGAAGCGGTCGGAGATCGGGCCGTAGAAGGCTTGGCCGATGGCAAAGCCGGCGAAATAGGTCGGCAGCGTCAGCTGCGCCTTGGCATCGCTGGTCGCGAGCCCGTGGGCGATGAAGGGCAGCGCCGGCAGGTACATGTCGATCGCCAGCGGCGCGATCAAGCTCAATACCGCCAGAATCACCACGAGCTCGGCATGGCGCAGCCGCGCGCGATCGACGGTCGTGTTCATGGGCAATCGGTTATGTGGCGTCTCGAGGGTTGCGGTGCCTAGGCGCTGCCGCTCATGCGGAGCGTCCGAGGCTGGAATAGCGGAAGCCGGCGGCCGCCATCTCGGCCGGCCGGTAGATGTTCCTGAGGTCGATGAAGACCGGCGTCTTCAGGAGCTGCTTCACGCGGTCGAGATCGAGGCTGCGATAGCTGTTCCACTCGGTGAGGATGACCAGCGCGTCGGCGCCCTCGACCGCCTGATAGGGATCGTCGCAATAGACCAGGTCCGGCATCTGCTTCTTCGCTTCCGCCATGCCTTCGGGATCGTGCGCCCGCACCTTGATGCCGCGCTCGATGAGGGCGGGGAGGATCGTGGTGCTCGCCGCCTCGCGCATGTCGTCGGTGTTCGGCTTGAAGGTGAGGCCGAGAACCGCAACCGTCCTGCCGTTCGGAGTGCCGCCGAGCGCCGCGACGATGCGCTCGGCCATATGGTGCTTGCGCGCCTCGTTGAAATCCAGCGCCGCCTCGATCAGGGAGACCGGCGCGCCGGCGTCGCGCGCGGTCTGGATCAAGGCGCGCGCGTCCTTCGGGAAGCAGGAGCCGCCGAAGCCGGGGCTCGGATGCAGGAACTTGGCCCCGATCCGGCCGTCGAGGCCGATGCCGCGCGCCACGTCGTGCACGTCGGCGCCGACCTTCTCGCAGAGATCGGAGATCTGGTTGATGAAGGTGATCTTCATCGCCAGGAAGGCGTTGGCCGAATACTTGATCAGCTCGGCGGTCTCGAGCTTGGTGAAGAGCGTCGGCGTGTCGATCAGGAACAGCGGCCGATAGATCTGCCGCATCACGGTCTTCGCCCGTTCGGCATCCGTGCCGATGACCACCCGGTCCGGCCGCATGAAGTCCTGGATCGCCGAACCCTCGCGCAGGAACTCCGGGTTGGAGGCGACGTCGAACTCCGCCTTGGGATTGGTCTCGCGGATGATCTTGGCGACCGCGCGGCCGGTTCCGACCGGCACCGTCGATTTGGTGACGACGACCGCGTAGTTCTTGAGCGCCGCGGCGATCTGGGCCGCCGCCGCATGCACATAGGTCATGTCCGCATGCCCGTCGCCGCGCCGGCTCGGCGTGCCGACCGCGATGAAGACCGCCTGCGCGCCGGCGATGTCGCCGATCCCGGTGGAGAAGGAGAGGCGCTTCGCCGCCGTGTTGCGCTCGACCAGATCCTCGAGCCCGGGCTCGTAGATCGAGATCTCGCCGGACTTCAGCCGGCGGATCTTCTCCTGATCGGCGTCGATGCAGACCACCTCATGGCCGAACTCGGAGAGGCAGGCGCCGGAAACCAGGCCGACATAGCCGCTACCGATGACCGCAATCTTCATGGTACTGATATCTCACGGAAATTCAGGGGAACTGGGGCTGTTCCGATAGGCGGGCGCATGCTATCGGTACGGGCCATGCAGGATCAAGAGCGGTCTGACGCACGTGCAGCACGACACGACTGAAGCTCCCGCCGTCCAGGCGATGCCGAACCCGGGCGCCGGTCGCTTCAAGGGCTATCTCCCGGCGGCCGAGCTCGCGCCGGGCGACCGCTTCCCGAACTTCCTCCTCCCGGACCAGAGCGGAAAGGTGCGCTCCTTCCTCGAGCGCGCCAAGGGTAACCTGATCGTCATCCTGGCCGATGGCGACGATGCGGCGCTCCGCGCCTTGCAGGCGGTGCGCCCGCAAGCGGATGGGGTCGACGCTCTGGCCATGGTGGCCGAGCAGCCGGAGCAAGCCGCCCGGCGCGCCGAAGCGCTCGGCATCGATCTTCCGCTGCTCGGCGATTCCAAGGGCATGATCCGCGGCGCCTTGCGGCGCATGCTGGGGATCGGACCGCAGGGCGCCTTCATCGCCCTGATCGATCCCAACCAGCGGCTGATCGCAGCCCGCAGCGGTTTCGATGGCGGTGAGCTGGTCACTTGGGCCCGCGCCCGATGGCAGGCTTGGCCACGGCCGGAACCTGGGCATCGTTTGGCTTCTGCAGCCCCGGTGCTGGTGGTTCCCAACGTGCTGACGGCGGAGGACTGCCGTGCCCTGATCGACCGGTGGGAACGCCTCGGCCATGACGAAGGCATGGTGCATTCCATCGTGCAAGGCGTGGAGACCACCCGGGTGCACCGCAAGCTGAAGTCCCGCCTTGACCATGTGATCGAGGATGAATCGGTGCTCCAGGAATTGAATGCGGTGATCGGGCGCCGCATCGCTCCCGAGCTCGATAAGGCGTTCTCGTTCTCCAAGTTCCGGTTCGACCGCTTCAACGTCACCTGCTATGACGCGGCGCGCGGCGACCGTTTCGGCCGGCACCGCGACAACCAGAGTCCGGCGACCGCGGACCGGCGCTTCGCCCTCACGCTGAATCTGAACACCGGCGAGTATGAAGGCGGCGAGCTGCTGTTTCCCGAATACGGCGATCATCGCTACGATCCGCCGGCGGGCGCCGCGATCCTCTTTTCCTGCTCGCTGCTGCACGAGGCCCTGCCGGTGACCAAAGGCCGGCGGTTCACGCTGCTCAACTTTCTCCGCGCCTGACTTCTCCGCGGCTGACGGCGCGCGCTCGGTTCAGGCCGTGTCCTCGGGCGTCACCGGGATTTGCAGGTCGTGGAACGAGATCGCGGAGACGATCATGTCGATGGTGGTTCCATCGCTCGAGAGCGGCAGCAGCAGCGTCTCGTAACGGAACCACCGCCCGCCTGATTCGAGCTCGCGGAAATAGCGCAGCGGCTCGCGCCGATCCACCACGTCGCGATAGCTGTCGAAGATCGCCTGGCGCATTTCCGGATAGGGGAACTCGTCCAGCGAACGCCCGGTGAGATCGAAGCCGAAGCGCTCGACATGCCGGCTTCCGTCCAGCCGGAAACTGAAATTGAGCGGGTCACGATGAACGTTGACCAGCGTGATGTCGCCGAGCGCATAGGGGAAATCGACCGGGTCCAGGTCGGCGCGCGCTGGAAACAAGCGGCTGCCGCGCTTCTCGAGGTAGTACCGGAAGAAGCGGCGGAGGATCGGGCTCTCGATTTCGTCCAGACCTACAGCCATGGATATGTTAATTTCCTGCGTCCAAGTTGGGAGGCGGCAATATGCGGGATCGGCGCCAGTCAAAGCTATCGCCGACTGTGGGGTCATGGGTCAACTTTCCTCCGACTTTGGGGAAACGACCGTGATTTGCATCAACCGTGATGGGAACGCCGTTCACGGGGTCTTAAGACAGATTGTGTGAGTAGAATGGTGGAGCGGATGGCGGGCCCAAAGCTGCGGACGCATCAGGATGGACGACACCAACGCTGCGCCCCTCAGATGGCTGGATGTACTCGAGACCGGCGTTCCCGAGCTCGACGACGAGCATCGCCGGCTTATCGACCAATGCAACGCCCTGAATACCGCCATGGACCACGGGGCGGAATGGGAGCACGTCGTGGCGGTGGTGCGTGAACTGGCGGAACACTGCGCCGAGCATTTCCGGGCGGAAGAACTGCTGTTGGAGAAGACCGACTTCCCGCGCCGAAGACTCCATGAGGCACAGCATCGCCGCATCGAAGCACAGTTTCGGGAGCTGGTTACCTTCCTGGCGGGTGTCGACGGATCGAAGCCGGAGCATCGCAACGCCGCGCGTTCCACGCGCGACACGCTGATCGACGTCCTGTTCCGCCACGACCTCGACTATAAATCGCACCTGCAGCACCACTCGGGCCGATGATTGGCGTGGAACGCGCCGGCCGCTAGACTCCCCGGCGTCGCCGAGCACAGGAGTCTCCCATGGCCGAGACGGAGTCCCAAGCCCAGACCCTTCCCGTTGGCCGGAGCCGCGGCGGCCGGCAGGGACGTCAGGCCCAGCGGGGCGCTGCCCGCAGCCAGCCGATCATCCCCGGCATTCATCGCCGAATCCCCAGCTACGCGCTGCTGAGCGAGGAGGGGCTCGCGCGGATCGAGGCTGCCATCGATGTGATCCTTAAGGAGATCGGCATCGACTTCCGCGGCGATCCCCGGGCTCTCGACCTCTGGCGCGAGGCCGGCGCCTCGGTCGATGGCGAGCGCGTGCGGTTCGAGCCCGGCCTCGTGCGTGGCATCATCCAGCGCACCGCGCCGACGAGCTTCACCCATCATGCGCGCAATCCGGCGCGCTCGGTCAAGATCGGCGGCGACGATCTCGTCTTCTCGCCGGCCTATGGCTCGCCTTTCGTGCACGATCTCGAAGGCGGACGGCGCTATGGCTCGATCGAGGACTTCCGCAACTTCGTGAAGCTCGCCTATCTCTCGCCCTTCCTCCATCACTCGGGCGGCACGGTCTGCGAACCGGTCGATTTGCCGGTCAACAAGCGGCATCTCGACATGGTCTACAGCCATATCCGCTGGTCGGACAAACCGTTCATGGGCGGCGTCACCGCCGAGGAACGCGCGGAGGATTCGATCTCACTCGCCCGCATCACCTTCGGCGAGGACTTCGTCGACAAGAACTGCGTGATCATGGGCAACATCAACGCGAACTCGCCCCTGGTCTACGACGGCACGATGTCGAGGGCGCTTCGCGCCTACGCGCGCGCCAATCAATGCGCGGTCGTCGTCCCCTTCATCCTGGGCGGCGCCATGGGCCCGGTGACCAATGCGGGCGCCATCGCTCAGTCGATGGCGGAGGCGATGGTCGGTGTCGCGCTGACCCAGCTGGAGCGCCCCGGCGCGCCGGCCATTCTCGGCAACTTCCTGAGCTCGACCTCGCTGCGCTCGGGCTCGCCCACTTTCGGGACGCCCGAGCCCGCCCTGGGCTCGCTGGTGGTCGGCCAGCTGACGCGCCGGCTCGGCGTGCCGCTGCGATGCTCCGGCGCTTTCACCGCCTCGAAGGCGGCGGACGGCCAGGCGATGCAGGAGAGTGCCGTCTCCATGCTGGCGGCGATCCAATGCGGCGCCAACTTCATCCTGCATTCCGCCGGCTGGCTGGAAGGCGGGCTCACCATGTCCTACGAGAAGTTCGTGATGGACGCCGATTTCTGCGGCGCCATGCACACCTATCTCGCCGGCCTGCCGGTCGACGACAACGCGCTGGCGCTCGACGCCTTCCGCGAGGTCGGGCCCGGCAAGCACTTCTTCGGCTGCGCCCATACGCTCCGCAATTACGAGACCGCGTTCTGGGATTCCTCGATCGCCGACAACAATTCCTTCGAGCAATGGCGGGATGCCGGCGAGAAGACCGCGACCCAGCGCGCCAGCGAGAAATGGCGCGCCATGCTCCGCGCCTACGAGCCGCCGCCGATCGATCCCGCGGTCGACGAGGCGCTGCAGGACTTCATCGCCCGCAAGAAGCAGGCGGTCGGCGACATGTGGCACTAGGGCGCGCTCGATGGATCGCATCGAGGCGATGAAAGTGTTCGTCGCCGCGCTGGATGAGGGCAGTCTCGCCGGGGCGGGTCGCCGGCTTGGCCGTTCGCCGGCGGCGGTCAGCCGCGCGATCGCCTTCCTCGAATCCCATGTCGGCGCCGAGCTGCTGCATCGCACGACCCGGACCATCAAGCTCAGCGCGGTGGGCGAAGCTTATGCGGAAGCCTGCCGACGCGTCCTTGCCGAGCTCGAAGCCGCCGACCTGGCGGCGGCGGGCGAACACGCCGCGCCGAGCGGCACGCTCACCATTACGGCGCCGCCGATCGGCGGCGAGGAGGTGCTGCGCCCGGTGATCGATGCCTTTCTCGAGGCCTATCCGGCGGTCTCGGTCCATCTCGTATTGCTGGACCGCGCCGCCAATCTGATCGAGGAGGGGATCGACGTCGCGCTGCGGATCCTCGACCTGCCGGATTCCAGCCTGGTCGCGATCCGCATCGGCGGCGACGTGAAACAAGTGGTGGTCGCGGCGCCGCGCTATCTCGCCCAGCATCCGCGCATCGATGAGCCCGCCGACCTCGCGAAGCATCGCATCGTCACGACCGGGACCGAGGGCCCGGACCGCTGGGTCTTTCCGCCGGCCAAGGGCAGCGCCGTGCCGCGTGCGGTGCAGTTCAAGCCGCGCCTCATCGTCAACAGCACCCGTGCTGCGCTGGCCGCCGCCGTGGCCGGAATCGGGGTCACGCGGCTGCTGACCTATCACGTCGCCGAGCGGGTTCAGGACGGTTCGTTGAAGCTGGTGCTCCGGAATGCCGAGCCGCCGGCCCGGCCGGTCCATCTGGTGATGCCCCAGGGCCGTGTCTCCATGCCCAAGGTCCGCGCCTTCATCGACTTCGCCACCCCGCGCTTAAAGGCTGAATTTGCTCGGCTTTCCGCCGAGGCGATGGCGCTGACGCCCTGATCTTTTATACCGGTATCCGGAAGAGTGACTGCCCATGGACGTCAATTCTCCCGGAACCAGAAACACCCAAAATGACTGCTCACCAGCCGGCCGCGATCCCGCGCCCGGGCGATACCAGGAGAGCAGTCATGAGCAACGAGCAGAAAGTGGCGATCATTACGGGTGCTTCGCAGGGCATCGGCGCCGGCCTGGTCAAGGCCTATCGCGACCGCGGCTATCGCGTCGTGGCGACCTCGCGCTCGATCAAGCCGACCAATGACAAGGACGTGGTCGCCGTCGCCGGCGACATCGGCGATCCCAAGACCGCGGAGGCGGTGGTCGATGCCGCGCTGTCGCGCTTCGGCCGGATCGACACCCTGGTCAACAATGCCGGCATCTTCATCGGCAAGCCCTTCACCGACTACACGGAAGAGGACTTCAACGCCAAGATCGCGACCAATGTCGCCGGCTTCTTCCACATCACGCAGCGCGCCGCCAAGGAGATGCTGAAGCAGGGTTCCGGACACATCGTCAGCATCACCACCAGCCTGACCGACCAGGCGACCTCCAAGGTGCCGACCGCGCTCGCCAACCTGACCAAGGGCGGCATCAACTCCGCCACCAAGGCGCTGGCGATCGAATATGCGGGGAAGGGCGTCCGGGTGAACGCCGTTTCCCCCGGGATCATCAAGACCCCGATGCATGCGCCGGAGACCCATGCCTTCCTCGCCGATTTGCATCCGATGAAACAGATGGGCGAAGTCAAAGACATCACCGACGCCGTGCTGTTCCTGGAATCCGCGCCGTTCATCACCGGCGAGATCCTGCATGTCGATGGCGGCCAGAGCGCCGGAAACTAGAGGCGCCGGTCACTAAGCATGCGTGTCACTGAGGGAGGACCAAAATGCCGATCGTGAACATTCAGGTCACCCGCGAAGGGACTTCGCCCGAGCGCAAGTCCGTCACTGCGGAGGAGAAGGCGAAGCTCATCGCCGGCGTCAGCCAGCTGCTGCTGGACGTGCTCAACAAGCCGCTCGATTCGACCTTCGTGGTGATCGAGGAGGTCGAGCTCGATAACTGGGGATGGGGCGGTCTGCCAGTGCCGGAATATCGCCGACGACGGGCCGCCTCCAAGAGCTAGCGGCCATGGCGACGGCTCTGGCGATCGATCTTGCTTCCGGTGCCATCGCCAGCCGGACGCGTCGCTGACCACAGCTTCGCGATCCGTTGCCCGCCCAATGCCGGATTGTCAGCAGACAATACTCCGGTTGCCCGCCGCCGCGGGCCGGCGCTATGACCGCGCGGGGAGGGCCAGCTTGCAAAGCTGGCTGAGCGGATTCATGCATCGATCATCGCGTATCGGCGTTGTGCTGGCCTTTCTGTGCCTGGCGATTTTGGGCGCCATGCCGATCCTGTCGAACGCGCGTCCCGCAGGATCGAGCGGTCTCGATTTTGCGATCTGGCTCTCGGTCTGGCAGCTGGTCGCAGCGCTGCCGCTCTTCCTCATCGAACGCGCCGGACAAGACCGGCATGCGGATGACCGAGCCGTCGGCGGCAGGCTGGGCCGGAGAACGCTGGCAATCGCGCTCGTGACCGGCGCGATGTTCGGGCTGGCCACCTACATGTACGTCGTCGCGGCCGAGAAAGCGGGGCCGGTCAGCATGATCATCGCGCTGCAGGCCTATCCGTTGTTCGCGATGCTTTGGGAGTCGCTGTTCCTGGGGCGGCGGAAAGCCCGGGCCGAGGTGCTCTTCATCCTGCTCATGATCGCGGCGCTGGTCTACCTCACGACCAACGGCACGTTCCGGATCTCCGACGTCTCCTGGTGGTCGGCATTCGCCTTGGGAATCCCGCTGCTGTGGAGCATCGCGCATATCCTGCTGCGGCGGCTCCTGGCGACCAACGCGGTCACGCCCAGCCAGGTGACGGTCTCGCGCCTGGTGATCTCCATCGTCTTCCTGCTCCTGTTCTGCGCCGTGACCGGAAGCGCCGGCACCCTGATCGCCATATCGGGCGATTTCGCCTTCCAGCGCGCGGCCGTGATCATGGGCGTCGCCTACTACCTGGAGCTCATTCTCTGGTTCTACGCGATGCGGACCATCGACGTCTCCACCGGAAGCTCGATCACGGTGCCGGCGCCCGCGGTCACCATGCTCATCTCGATCTTCATTCTCGGCCGAGGCGTTGCGGCCTATGAGGTCGTCGCCATGATCATCATCGCCGCCGCGATGTACGGGCTGCTGATGGCCGGGAAGCGGCAACGCGCTGCCGCCAGCCCCGCGCGCTGAATCGCGCGGCTTAAGCCGCCGCCAGGCGGCTCCGGATCAGGTCGGCCGCCTTCTCCGCCGCCATGATGACCGCCGCGTTGATGTTGCCGGTCGGCATGTCGGGCAGCACTGAGGCATCGACTACGCGCAGGCCCTCGGCGCCGTGCAGGCGCAGCGCCGGATCGACCACGGCCAGGGGATCGCTGTCGGGCCCGATCCGGCAGGTGCCGAGCGGGTGGTGCACGGTGATCGCGGTCTTGCGGATGTGCTCGTCGATCGCTGCGTCGGAGGACTTGTCGGATCCGGGCAGGAACTCGCGGGCGATGAAGCGCTGCATCGGAGACTGTGCCGCCACCTCGCGGGCGAGGCGAATGCCGGCACGCAGGGACTTCCAGTCGTTGTCGGTGGCGAGAAAGCGCTGCAGGATTTTGGGATGCGCCTCGGGATCGCGCGACTTCAAGGTCACCTGGCCGCGGCTTTCGGGATGCAGCATCACGATGCGGCAGGCGAAGCCGTCGGCGAACGGTTTCTTGAACGGTTCGAGATAGGGCCAGGCGCCGAGCGGCGCGGCGGTCAGCAGAAATTGGATGTCCGGGAGCTTGAGGTCGTCGCGGCTCTTGAGGAAGGCCGTGATGCCGCCCGGGACATCGGCGGCGAAGCCCTTGCCGAAGAGATACGCGTTCGCCAGCGACAGGCCGATCCGGTCGTAGCGCATGGCGCGGAAGAACGGGCTCGGCTCCTTGCGGTGATACATCAGGATGGCCGAGACATGATCCTGCAGGTTCCGACCCACGCCGGGGAGCGCGATCTTCACCGGTATCTCATGCCGCTTCAGGTCCTCGGGATCGCCGATGCCGGAGAGCATGAGCAGCTGGGGCGTGTTGATGACGCCGCCCGCCAGGATCACCTCGCGCGCGGCGCGGGCCACGCGGGTGACGCCGTGCTGGCGATATTCGATGCCGACCGCGCGGTTGCCGTCCATGAGGATGCGCGTCGCCAGCGCGTTCACTTCGATGGCGACGCCGCCGCGCTTCAAGGCGGGTCGCAGATAGGCCGTCGCGGCGCTGCTGCGACGGCCGTTGCGGATCGTCATCTGCAGGCGACCGAAGCCTTCCTGCCGGGCGCCGTTATAGTCGTCGGTCCAGGCATGGCCGGCGGTCTTCCCGGCCTCTGCGAAAGCACCGAGCAGCGGATCGTCGTAATGGCAGAACTGGGTGCCGAGCGGTCCGTCCGCCCCACGATAGCCGTCGGCGCCGTCTTCCCAGGTCTCCTGCTTGCGGAAATGGGGCAGGACCTCGTCATAGGACCAGCCCTTGGCGCCGTTGGCGGCCCAGCGGTCGAAGTCGCCGCGGTTGCCGCGCACATAGGCCATGGCGTTAGTCGAAGAGCAGCCGCCAACGATCTTGCCGCGCGCGCATTCGACCGCGCGCCCGCCGACGCTTTCCTCCGGCTCGCAGAAGTAGCCCCAGTCATGCAGCCGGCCGATCAGGATCTTGCCCCAGCCGAGCGGGATATGGATCCAGGGGTCGCGGTCCCAGCCGCCGGCTTCCAGCACCAGCACGGAGACGGCGCGATCCTCGGAAAGGCGATGCGCGAGCACGCAGCCGGCCGAGCCGGCGCCGACGATGACGTAGTCGAAGGTCGCGTCCTCGGCCATTCTCCCGATCCCCGAACCCGGCGATTGGTTCCGACCGTGGCGGAACCAATCTCAATCACTGGTCACCAATCGGTAGCATGGCCGCCGAACCCGAGACAAGGCACCGGCGCGAGTGGTTCGGCCGAAGAGGAAGCAGGGTGGCGCTACTGCGCCTTGGCGACTGCAGCCGGGAAGGCGTGCTCGTAGATGTAACGCTGCACGTCCGAGAGATGCTGCTGCATCAGCTCCTGGGCCCGTTCGCCCTGACGCGCGGCGATCGCTTCGGCGATCTCGCGATGGAAGCCGGCATAGACCGATTGCCGCTTGAAGCAATGGGCGTTCTCGCCGAGACGTCGCCAGCCGGGATCGCGCTGGCTGGCATGCAGCGTGTCGAACACGGCGAGGAAGAGCGCGTTGCGGGCAACCTCGGCGATGGTGCGGTGGAAGCGCGCGTCGGCCGCCTCGTAGCTCGCGGAGTCCGCGGCCGCGCGGGTCTCGTCGGCCATGGCGTTCAGTTTGTTGATCTCCGATTGCGAAGCGCGGAACGCCGCCAACCGCGCCATCACCGGTTCGATCGCCAGCCGGACCTCGATCACTTCGAGCGGGTTGGTGTGGTCGAGGATATTGGCGAAAGCGGCGCTGGTCAGCCCGTTGAGGCCGGTATGCACCGGCGACGCGCCGATCGCGCCGTTGCCGTTCGACTTCGCCTCGACGCCGTTGACGAAGGTGCCGCGGCCTTGATGCCGCGAGATGCGGCCTTCGCGCTCCAGCACCTCCAGCGCGCGCCTGAGTGAGCGGCGACCGACCCCGAGCTCGCTCGCCAACGAGCGCTCCGGCGGAATGCGGCCCTCGCCGTTGAAATTGCCGCTGGCGATCAGCTGCCGCAGCTTGCTGAGCGTTTGGTCGGTGCGCTCCATGGCGAGTTCCGTCTCTCCGCAGCGGTCCCGGGTGAGACCATTGACGGCGCAGACGATACCATGATCTCCCTGCCGCAACAATCGTCCGCACCAATCGCAAGCAGCCGATCGACGGTCGTTGACGCTGCCGCGGAGAAATGGTTACGATCCCGGTCAGAACGCACGACAAGTGCGAACCAATCAAACAATGGTTCGGGTACGCACCGGACCCGCTGACGGACAGAGCGAGGCGGATCATGCAGGCGAGCGGCAGCAAGACCCCGGGTCAGAGGATGGGGGATCACAATCTCCAGGCCGCGCTCGATCAGCTGCACGCGGATGTCTATGCCAACAACATGGCGCCCTATTGGGTGGTCGATCGCTCGGTCAAGCACGACGAAGACCGCCAGGTGATGGACAAGCGCAAGGCCATCCCCTTCATGTGGACCTACAAAGAGCAGATCGAGCCGCTGCTCCACCGCTCCGCCGAGCTGATCACCACCGAGACGTCCGAGCGCCGCTCGCTGGTCCTGGTCAATCCGGGCCTGGCGCCGAGCCGGGCAACGACGACGACCATGTATGTCGCCTATCGGCTCAACGATCCCCGCGAGATCATGCCGCCGCACCGGCATTCGCCGAATGCGATCCGTCTTGGCCTGACCGGCAAGCAGAACTTCACCGGCGTCGAGGGCGAGGACATCACCTTCGGCCCCGGCGATCTGGTGCTGACGCCGCACGACACCTGGCATAACCACGGCAACCAGGGCGACGACAACGCGATCAACCTCTCCGTTCTCGACCTGCCCCTGGTCGAGGCGCTGAACTCGATGTATTTCGAGCACGACTACACCGAGGAAGAAGAGGGTGTGCGCGTCAGGAAGGCGATGCAGTCGGCCCGCTTTCCGTCGGATTATTCGCAACAGGTCTACGGCGCCGGCGGCCTGATGCCGCGCTTCGTTTCGCATCATCGCGGCACCGGTGCGGCTTCACCGATGTACGTCTACCGCTACGACATGATGCGCGCGGCGCTGGAGCGGTTCAAAGATTGGGACGGCGATCCCCACGAAGCGATCATGATCGAATATGTCGATCCCACGACCGGCCAGGGGATTTTCAAGACCATCACCTTCTTCATGCAGATGCTGCGGCCGGGCGAGAAGACCCTGCCGCTGAAACAGAGCGCCAGCCTGGTCTGCTCGCCGTTCGAGGGCAGCGGCTGCACCATGGTCGGCGAGAAGAAGATCGCCTGGAACCAGTTCGACACCTTCGTGGTGCCCGGCGGCTACTGGTGCGAGCACGTGAACACGTCGGACCAGCCGGCGATTCTGTTCGTCGCGAGCGACGAGCCGACGCTGAAGGCGCTCGCCTTCTACCAGAAGCACGGCAAGAACAAGAACGGCGATATCGTCAGGCTCGCCTGATCAAGCATCACGATGGCCAAAGCGAAGAACACCAAGCTGCTGGCGAACTACGACTGCCCGGGCGGCGGTCAGGTCTGGATCGACGGCCGGACGCTCTATGTCGGCCATATGCGCCAGCCGACCGGCACCACGATCGTCGATGTCTCCGATCCGCGTCGGCCGAAGACGCTGGCCAAGGTCGAAGTGCCGGAGGGCTGGCATTCGCACAAGGTGCGGGTGGCCAACGGCATCATGATCGTCAACCACGAGAAGCAGGGGCCGTCCGGCGCTCTCGAGTTCGGCGGCGGCCTCGGTATCTACGACGTCACCAAACCGGCGGAGCCCAAGCCGATCGCCAAATGGCGCACCCACGGCAAGGGCGTGCACCGCTACGACTTCGACGGCCGCTACGCCTATATCTCGCCGACCGCCGAAGGCTATGTCGGCAACATCATGATGATCCTCGACCTCAAGGATCCGGAGAAACCGGAGGAGGTCGGTCGCTGGTGGATCCCCGGCCAGTGGAAAGCGGGCGGCGAGGAATATCCCTGGGAGAGCTGGACGCCCCCGCGTTGCCATCATCCGCTGCGCATGGGCGACCGGCTCTACGTCTCATACTGGCACCATGGCTACTACATCCTCGATATCGCCGACATGTCGAAGCCGAAGCTGGTGGCCGGCGGCAACACCTCGCCCGCTTTCCCGCATCCGACCCATACCTGCCTGCCGATCCCCGAGCCGCTCAAGGGCCGCAAGATCATGGTGGTGGCTGACGAGGACGTGGCGAAGCTCTGGCCCGCCGCGCCGGCCTTCACCTGGATCTACGACATCACCAACGAGCACTGTCCGATCCCGATCTCGACCTGGCAGGTCGAGGGCCTGGACAAGGATGGATCGCCGCAACCCGCCATGATGGGCTGCCACCAGCCCTCGGAGCGTTTCAAGGGCACGGTCATCCCCTTCGCCTGGTTCGCCCAGGGCCTCAGGATCCTCGACATCGCCGATCCCTTCGCGCCGAAGGAGGTCGGCTACTATGAGCCCGATGCGCCCCAGGGCTTCGAATTGTCATCATCCAATGATGTCACCATCGACGACCGGGGAATCTGCTATCTGATCGACAGGCAGCGCGGTGTCGATATCATCGAGACATCCGTCCTCTAGGGCGAAATCAGGGGCAAACATGGCCAACGACAAGATCATCGCCATCGGCAAGAAGAACCCGAACCTGCCGTTCCATCCGGCCGTCCGTGCCGGCGACTTCATCTTTGTCTCGGGACAGGTTCCCAAGGACGAGAACGGCAACATGTGCGGCGACGCCACCATCGAGGTGCAGACGCGCTGGACCCTGGAATGCATCAAGCGCATCCTGGCCGAGGCGGGCGCCGACATGTCCGACGTCGTGAAGGTCACCACCTATATCGAGGACGCGCGGAACTTCGCGCGCTACAACAGCGTGTTCAAAGAATACTTCCCCGAAGGGAAGCTGGCGCGCACCACGGTGGAATGCCGCCTCGCGATCGACTGCATGATCGAGATGGATGCGGTGGCCTACAAGCCGAAGAGCTGAGGGGGAGGGGAGAGTATGTTGAGGGTTCTGGGCCGGGCGACATCCGGCAATGTGCAGAAGGTGCTGTTCTTCCTGGAGGAGACCGGCATTCCCTACAGCCGCGAGGATTACGGCCGCCAGTTCAACAACACCGGCGGGGATTATCTGAAGCTCAATCCCAACGGCAAGGTGCCGACCATCGTCGACGGCGACACCGTGGTCTGGGAGTCGCACACCATCCTGCGCTATCTCGCCAACAAACACGGCAAGACCGATCTCTATCCGGCGGACTTCGCCAAGCGCACCGATGTCGAGCGCTGGATGGACTGGCTGCTCGCCTCGATGAACTATCAGTATGTCCAGGTTTTCAAGGATTCCAAGAACGAGCCGGCCAAGCGCGCACCGACTTTCGCCGCCGATGCCAAGGAGCTCGGCACGCAGCTCTCGCTCCTCGACGGCGCGATGGCGGGCAAGCCCTTCATCGCCGGCAATGCGCTTTCGCTCGCGGACATCGCCATGGGGCCGATCGTGCATCGCTGCCTCGATTTCCCGATCGGCCTGCCGCCTCTGACGAACCTCAGGGCCTGGCGCGACAGGTTGAAGGCGATGCCGTCTTTCCAGAAGGCGACCAAGGGCTGAGCGGTGCAATGACCAAGGCAGCCGTCATCGGTCTTGGCACCATGGGCCCCGGCATCGCGGCCACCCTCGCGCGCTGCGGCATGACGGTGACGGCCTTCGATTCCAGTGCCGATCAGCGCGCCAGGGCCAAGGACGGATTCGCGCTCGCGGCCGGAGTGCTGGATTCACTCGGTGTTCCGAACAGACAACAAGCGGTCCCAACGATCGCCGAGACGCTGGCCGACTGCGTCGCCGGTTCCGATCTCGTGATCGAGACCGTGCCCGAGCAGCTCGAGCTGAAGATCAGAGTGTTCCGCGAGATCGAGGCTGCGGTCTCCAAGGCCTGCATCCTTGCCTCCGACACATCCGGCATCCCGATCACCAAGATCCAGGACGGTGTGGCGACGCCGGAGCGCCTCATCGGCATGCACTGGTCGAACCCGCCGCATATCATTCCGATGATCGAGGTGATCCCGGGTGCCAAGACCGCGCCCAAGGTGACCGAGGCGATGATCGGCATCGTCAAGCAGACCGGCCATTTGCCGATCCTGATCAAGAAGGACGTGCCGGGCTTCGTCGAGAACCGCGTGCTCTATGCCATCATGCGCGAATGCGTCGATCTGGTGGAGCAGGGCGTCATCGAACCCGAGGCGCTCGACGCCTGCGTTTCCTGGGGCATCGGCTACAAGCTCGCGGTCGTCGGTCCGATGGCCCTGCTCGACATGGCGGGCCTCGACATCTACCAGGCGGTCAGCGGCTATTTGAACCAGGAGCTCTGCGACCGCACCGATACGGCGGGCTATGTGACCGAGCGCACCCAGCGCGGCAGGCTGGGCATCAAGACCGGCGGGGGCATCTTCGACTATACGCCCGAGCGGATCGCCGCGTTGCGTGGCGAGCGCGCCAAGAAGCTGGTCGCCGTCCGCAAAGCGCTGCAGGCATAGGACAACATGGAGATCGCGCCACCATGACGGCAAGCGCTGCGCGGCGCGGAGACGGGTCCAGAAGCGCAGCGGATCAAGACTGAGGAACGAAAACGAGGGAGAGCAGGAGGCTTCAACATGAGCAGGATATCTCGGAGTTTGACCAGCACCGCCATCGCATTGGCGCTGGCGGCAGGCGCGATCACGGGTATCGCCCCGGGCATCGCATCAGCGGCCGACGTGAAGAAGATCGCCGTCATGACGCCGGAGGATCCGACCGACCAGGGTTGGAACCAGCAGGGCTTCGACGCCGCCAAGGCGGTGGCGGAGAAGTACGGGCTGGAATTCATGCCGGCGACCGGCCTCGGCTATGGCGACGTGCATCCGCAGGCCCGCGAACTGGCCGATGACGGCGCCAGCCTGATCATCGCCCACGCCAGCGGCTACAACACGGCGGTGCCGGAGGTCGGCGCCGAGAAGAAAGTGCCGGTCGCGATCGTCGACAAGGAAGGCACCGGCGTTCCCGGCGTCCTCGCCGACTATACGCTGAGCGGCCATGAAGGTGCCTATCTGGCCGGCGTGCTCGCCGCCAAGATGACCCAGACCAAGGCGGTGGGCATCGTCACTTCCGGCGAGCCCCCCTCCTGGAACTCGCAGTCCGCGGCCTTCGCCAACGGCGTGCACGCGACCGATCCGGCGGTGAAGATCTTCTACGCCGTCATCGGCCCGGCCGCCTATTCCGACGCCGCGGGCGGCAAGCGCGTGACCGCCCAGGTGATCGCCGCCGGCGCCGATATCGTGTTCGGCCAGGGCGACGGCGCCAGCTTCGGCATGCTGGAAGCGGTCGAGACCGGCAAATCCACCGCGGGCGGCAAGGTCTGGTTCATCGACGTGATCGGCGACAAGAGCGAGAAGCATGGCAGCAATCTGCTCTCGTCGGTGATCTGGGACATGGTCCCGGTCTATTCGCAGATGGTCGAGGACCTGAAGGCGGACAAGTTCGGCACCCATGAATACGCGATCAGCCTCAAGGACGATTCGGTGAAGCTGCTGCATACCAAGAACATCCCGGACGACGTCTGGGCGGCGGTGGACAAGGTGCGCGGCCAGATCGTGGATGGCAGCCTCAAGGTCGACCGCATCGAGGACGCACAGAAGGTGCGTGCGTTGATGAGCACGGTCAGCGCGGCAGCCCAATAGGCGTTTCGGAGTCCGCTGCAGACGACCGCGCCGTGATTTGCCCCGCGGCGCGGTCCGATGCAGAGTGATCGCATGAGCGAAACCGCGGCCGCCGTCCGCAACATCACCAAGCGTTTCCCCGGCGTGCTCGCCAACGACCAGGTGTCGCTCGAGTTCCGCGCCGGCGAGGTCCATGTCCTCTTGGGCGAGAACGGCGCCGGCAAATCGACCCTGATCGGCATCCTGGCCGGCATGCAGCAACCGGACGAGGGCGAGATCCTGGTCGCCGGGCGGCCGGTCCGCATCGGGTCGCCGCGCGAGAGCCTCGAGCTCGGCATCGGCACCGTGTTCCAGCACGTGCTGCTGGTGCCGAGCCTCACCGTCATCGAGAACCTGATGCTCGGCGGCAACTGGATTCGCCGCCTCGCCCGCACGCCGGCGCTCGCACGGTTCCGCGAATTGTCGGCGCTGCTCGGCGTCGAGATCGATCCCGATGCGCAGGTCGGCAAGCTCTCGCTCGGCGAGCAGCAGCAGGTCGAGATCATGCGGGCGCTCTGGCGCGGCGAGAAGGTGCTGATCCTCGACGAGCCCACTTCCATGTTGACGCCACAGGGCGTGCGCGACCTGGGCGATGTGATGCGGCGATTGCGCGACAAAGGCGTCGCGCTGATTCTGATCACCCACAAGCTGATGGAGGCCTATGAATTCGGCGACCGGATCTCGGTGCTGCGGCTGGGGCGCGTGGTCGGCGAGATCGCGCCGGAGCGCCTGAAGCAGATGAGCGAAGCCGAGGCGACCGACACCGTGATCGCCATGATGTTCGGCGACGTGGTCGAGCACCGGCGCGACGCCGAGATCCTGACCGGCCGCGGCCGGGCTGCGCATCGCGACCGAACGATCGATCGCAGCGGCGCGCCGTGCCTGGTCGTGCGCGATCTGCAAACCCAGGCCGGCCGCGGCGAATGTCCGCTGCGCCATGTGAGCTTCGACCTCTGGCCGGGCGAGGTGCTCGGCATCGCCGGGGTCGACGGCAACGGGCAGAAGCATCTCGCCGAAGTGCTCGCCGGCCAGCGTGCCGTCACGCATGGCCGGATCGAGATGGCCGGGGCGGATGTCACGCACGACGATGCTCCCGCGCGCCGGCGGCATGGCGTGCGCTATGTCACCGACGAGCGGCTGGGCGAAGGCACGGTCGGCACCTTCTCGGTCGCGACCAATCTCGTCCTCAAGGAGATCGGTGCGGAGCCCTTCTGGCGCAGGGGGATCACGGACTGGGATCGGGTCCACACCCATGCGCGCGATCTCATCCACCGCAACGATATTCGCACGCCTTCCGAGAAGACTCCCGTGGCGCGGCTTTCCGGCGGCAACATCCAGAAGGTGATCCTGGCGCGGGAGCTGAACGCCGAGGCCGGCATCGCCATCTTCAACAAGCCGACCTATGGCCTTGACCTGCAGAACACGCGGCTGGCGCACGATCGCATCCTCGCCAGCGCCAAGGGCGGCATGGCGATCGTCGTGGTCTCGACCGATCTCGACGAGTTGCTGGAGATCAGCGACCGAATTGCCGTCATGTTCCAGGGTCGGCTGGTCGGCGTGGTCGAAAATGCACCCGATGTCGAGCGCAAGGTGGGACAGCTGATGACCGGAGCGGCCGCCGCATGAGCGCCGAGACCGGCGCCGGCGCGCTTTCCAGCCGCCTTCCCGGTGGCGAGCGTCTGCGCGAGGCGCGCGACGTCGCGCTCCGGGTGCTCATCCCGGTCTTCCTCGCGCTGGTGATCGGGGGCGTGATCCTGCTCATCCTCGGCAAGGACCCGCTCGCCTATTACGGCTATGTGCTGCGCCGCGGCCTCCTCACCTGGAGCGGCTTGCAGGAAACCTTCACCCGCATGGCGCCGCTGCTGCTGATCGCTTCGGGCCTCATCGTCGCATTCCGCGCCGGCATCTGGAATCTCGGCGGTGACGGGCAGTTCCTGCTCGCTGCCGTCATCACCGCGGCGCTCGGACCGGTGCTGGTCGGCATCCTGCCGACGGCCGCCGTGCTGATCGCCTGCATGCTGGCCTCGATCCTGGTCGGTGCCGCCTGGTCGCTGATCCCGGCGATCCTGAAGGCGCGCTACGGCGTCAACGAGATCATCACCTCGCTGATGATGAGCTTCCTCGGCACCAGCTTCGCCAACGTGCTGATCAAGCTCCTGTTCTGGGATCCCGGAACGACGGTGCCGCAGACCCGCATGCTGCCCGTTCCCGATCGCCTGCCGCCGATCCCGTCCACCACCATCCACAGTGGCGTGATCATCGGCGTCGTCGTCGTTGTTCTGGTCCATCTCATGATGACCCGCACCGCCTTCGGACTGAAGTTGCAGGTGGTCGGCGCCAATCCCGCGGCCGCGGTACATGCCGGTCTCAACGTCGGCTGGCTCACCATCGCCACCTTTGCGCTCAGTGCGGGGCTGATCGGCCTCGCTGGATCGGTCGAGATCCTCGGCGTCTGGGGCACCGTGCGCGCCGACTGGAACCCGGCCTTCGGCCTCCTGGTGGTGCCGCTGGTCTTTCTCGCGCGCTTCAATGGCTATGGCGTGATCGGCTTCACGCTGTTCTTCTCGGCGCTGATGATCGGCGGCGACAGCGCCGCGCGCCGGGTGGGCGTGCCGCAGCATTTCGTGCTGGTTCTGGTGGGGCTGCTGCTGTTGTTCCTGGCGGTGGTCGAGTACCTCGATCATCTCCGCCGCAAGCGGCTGACCACCTGAGGCTTCCGAATGGAACATCTCCTCACCCAGTCCTTCCTGACGGCGCTGCTGTTCTATTCGGTCACCGCCGGCGTGCCGCTTCTGCTGGCCGGGCTCGGTGAGCAGATCTCGGAGAAGGCCGGCGTGCTCAACATCGGCATCGAAGGCATGATGCTGTTCGGCGCCTATACCGGGTTCCTCAGCGCCTACTATTCGGGCTCGTTCGGGCTCGGCTTCCTCGGCGGCGGGCTCGGCGGCGCCGTGGTCGCCGCCATCGTGATGCTGCTCTGCATCCACTTCGGCCTCAACCAGATCGTGGTCGGCATCGCGCTCACCATCGGTGCCGAGGGCCTGACCGCGCTCATGTACTATTTCCAGTTCGGCCGCGAGCATCCCAATCTAGCCGCGCCGCCGGTGCTCGGCATTCCGGGGCTCAGCGCGATCCCGGTGATCGGCCCGGGCCTCTTCAATCACAATGCGATCGTCTATCTGGCAGTCATCCTGGTCGGGGTGCTGGCCTGGCTGTTCCGCTCGACCTATGTCGGGCTCAATCTCGAGGCGGCGGGCGCTAAGCCCGCGGCGCTCGATGCCGCCGGGGTGAGCGTGGTCAAGACCCGCTCCTATGCGGTTCTCAGCACGGGCTTTCTCACGGGAATCGGTGGCGCCTACATGGCCAATGTCGGCGCCGGCCTGTTCGTGCCCTTCATGACCGGCGGCGCCGGCTTCATGGGCATCGTGCTCGCCATGCTGGCGCGAGGGAAGCCGATCTGGGTGCTGCTGGGCGCGGCCCTGTTCGGCGCGAGCCTGTCGATGACCACGGCCTTGCAGGTGGCCGGCGTCAATGTGCCGACCGACGTGGTGCAGATGCTGCCTTTCGCCATGGTCATGCTGGTTCTGGTAATCTTCGCACGCCACAGCGTGCTGCCGCCGGCGCTCGGCCTGCCTTATGTGCGCGGCGACCGCGGCTGAACGGGGACAAAGCCAACAGGGAGGCTCCAACCATGTCCGACACAAAGGTCTATCTGCTGGATGGCGGAACGCTCGTCATCGACGGCTACCATGCCTTCTGGAACCGCGGCCCCGGTGGCGAGCTCCGCTTCCCGTGCTACGCCGTCCTTGTGGAGCACAACGACGGCCGCTACATGTTCGACACCGGCTACGACTTCGACCATGTGATGCGGGTGCTGCCCTTCGAGAAGCCGGTCCAGGACAAGGCCCAAACCATCCCCGGCCAACTCGCTGCACTCGGGCTGAAGACCAGCGACATCAACTACGTCATCAACTCGCATTATCACTTCGATCATTGCGGCGGGAACAAGCATCTGCACGAGGCTTGCACCATCTGCCATGCCAAGGAGCTGGAGCAGAGCAAGAACTGCCAGCCCTTCGAGCATCTGGGCTATTCGGACCTCACCTTCTCTCCGGAGATCATGAAGCAGAAGGGAATCACCCTGCCGCCGGATCCCGCGCTCGACATGTACACGCCGAAATTCCAGACCCTCACCGGCGACCAGGAGATCGCCAAGGGAGTCTGGCTGTTCGAGACGCCGGGCCACACCGCCGGCCACTACAGCATGATGGTCGAGCTCAAGAACCGGCGCCCCATGCTGTTCACGGCGGACGCCTGCTACAGCAAGAAGAACATGGACATGATGTGCATCTCGAGCTTCCACCTCGACCCGGTGGGCAGCCTGAACTCCATGAAGCGGCTGAAGCAGCTCGCCGAGAAGCATGATGCCGAGCTGTTCTACTCGCACGATCTGGAGAGCTTCAAGACCTACCAGACCGGGTCGCAGTACTACTCGTGACGCACTCTTTGCTCGGTCTCACGCCTTCTTCAGCAGGCTGAAGAGCGGGTTTGGCGTCGGCGCCGCGATCCGCCGCAAGGTGTTGGTGTCCCGGTGGTCGAAGGCAGGCGTGACGCCGCGCACTGCGAGATCGGTGCGCGTCACATAGCTCCAGCTGTCCTCGCCGTGGAAGGTGATGTCGATCCGGTAGTAGTCGGTGCGGAACGCTTCCTCGAGGAAGGTGGTCGAGCAGATGCCGAATCGGGTGTCGCCGCGGCGCGCCTCCACCGAGATGCGATCGTCGCCTGGCTTCGCCGTGCCGCCCGCCAGCACCACCTGCCCACGCGGGATGGCGATGGTCTGCATGATCAGCCCGGTCGCCGGTTCCCAGAGCCAATAGCCGACCTGATCGTGGAAGGTGATGGCTTCCTCGGGCGTGTTGATATGGATGTGGTAGCGCAGGCCGTAGAACAGTTGCGGCCCGTTGGCCTGTGCGTCGATCGGGTCCATCCGGATATGCTCGCGGAACACCCGCCGCTCGGGTCCCTCGGCCTTGGGGTTGATGTCCACGCCCTGATCGGACTCCCAGACGCCAGCCAAGCGACGCAGGGGCCCGAGATTGGCCAGGGTATCTGGCGAGGCTTCGGGCTCCGCAAAGATGTCATCCGGGATGTTCGGCATTGGGCTCTCCCCGCGCAGTGGCACGCACCCAATCTGCCACGTGACGGCGCCGCTGCGTAGAGCCCTCTACCACCGTGCCATGCCGGCATCCACGTTCAGGGCCTGGCCGGTGATCCAGTGCGCCTCCTCCGAGGCGAGGAAGGCGACAGCCGGGACGATGTCCGCCGGCACGCCCTTGCCCTTGATCGCCTGCAGCATGTCGACGAAGCCGAAGGCGTCCTTGTGCGGCGTCTGCTGCACGCCTTCGGTGTCGGTCAGGCCCGGCATGATGGTGTTGACCGTGATCTTGTAGGGCCCGAGCTCGGTCGCCAGCGCGCGGCTGAAGGAGAACACGCCGCCCTTGGTGGCGACGTAATGGGCCATGTTCGGCGTGCCGGCGAGGATGCTGTTGGAGCCGAAATTGACGATGCGCCCGTAGTTGTTCTTGCGCATCAGATCCGAGCCCGCCTTGCACATGAGATAGAGCCCGTCGAAATTGACCCGCGCGACCCGGCGCCATTCGTCGAACGTCAGCTCGTCCCATTTCACGAAGGGCACGATCGCGGCCACGTTCACCAGCACGTCGAGCTTGCCGCATCTTTGCGCGACCGCATCGAACAGTGCCTTGACGCTCGCGGGATCGCCGATATCGACCGTCTGTCCAAACGACTTTCCGCCGATCTCTTTCGCCGTCGCCTCGGCGCCCTTGACCTTGATGTCGGCGGCGACCACCGTCGCACCCTCCTGCCCCAGGCGCAGCGCCACCGCCTTGCCCATGCCTTGTGCTGCGCCGCTCACCACCGCCACGCGCCCCTCGAACCTCTGCATCAAACACCCCCTTCTGGTTTGCAATAGTGAGCGCGCGTCAACACACTCGATGATCCAAGTTCTCAATGACCCGCGGCGATCACCGCCAGCGCCGCCTCGACGCCCTTGCCGATATCGACCTTCTTGCCCAGTTTGCGCAGCGCGCCGCCGAAAGCGGTCACCGCGACCGTCGCATAGATCGGCTCTGCCACCGGGCCCATATGGCCGATCCGGATCAGCTTGCCCTTGGTCTGGTCGCGCCCGCTGGAGAACACCACCCCGTATTCCGCGCGCGCCGTGGCGATGATGTCGGAATCCTTTACCCCGTCCGGCACCCGCACGGCCGTGCAGGTGGGGGAGGCGATCGCCTCGGTCCTGGCCCAGAGTGCGAAGCCCATGGCCTTGATGCCGGCGCGGGTCGCTTGCGCGGTCAGGCCATGGCGGTGCCAGACTTTCTCGGGCCCCTCTTCGAGGTAGTTGTCGAGCGCGGCATCCAGGCCATTCATCTCGGTGACCGAGGGCGTGAAGGGGAAGGGCTTCTCCTTGCTCCAGGCGTCTTTCCAGTCGGAGAGGCTGAGGATCGAGGCGAAGGGCGCCTTCGGATTCTTCTTGATGTGCTTCCAGGCGCGATCGCTGACCGCCATCACGGTCAGTCCCGGCGCGCCGCCGAGGCACTTGCCGGGACCGGTGATGAAGACGTCGGCGAAGCAGTCCTCGGGATGGATGTCCATGCCGCCGAAGGAGGAGACTGCATCGACGATCAGCAGTGCGTCGTGATCGCGCACGATCTTGCCGATCTCCCGCGCCGGGTTGATGGTGCCGGAGGGCGTGTCATGGTGCACCAGCGAGACCACCTTGATGTCGGGCCGTTTCTTGAACGCGGCTCTCACGTCGGTGGGGTCGATCGATTCGTTGAACGGCACCTCGATCTCGACCATCTCCTTGTGGTAGCGCGCCGACCAGTAGCCGAAGCCCTTGCCGTAGACGCCGGAGGCGAGGTTCAAGACGACATCGTTGGGCGAGATCAGCGAGGCTGCGGTCGCCTCGATGCCGGGCGCCGGCTCGCATTGCAGGATCAGCGCCGGCTGGCGCACCCGCATCGCCTTCGCCGCCTTTTTCGTGATCGCCTCGTAATAGGCCTGGAACCAGGGATCGAAGTCGTATTGCACCGGGCGGGACATGGCCCGCAGGATCCGCGGATAGGCCGCGACCGGTCCCGCCGAGAGGGTGATCACTGGTTCCTTGATTGCGGCTTTCGTCCCGCTTCGCCCGGCGCTCTTCGCCATTGTGGTTCGGCCTCCCCCGTCATGGTTCGTTGCGCCGAGTTGGTCCCGCGCGCATCGTGATTGAATGAATGATAGACGGACGGCTGAAAAAGTGAAAACACTATCGGCGCGTTTCGATCATTGGTCCCATCGCTGATGCCGGCCTCTCCGGAGAATTGGTTCCACTTTTTGATCATTGGTTCCGGCACCGCAGGCGCCGTCCTGGCTGCGCGTCTCAGCCAGGATCCGGAGATCAAGGTGGGGCTCGTGGAAGCAGGCGGTGCCGCCGCGGACCCGCGCATCGCCGATCCCCGCGCTTGGCCCCTGCTTCAGGGGAGCGCCATCGATTGGAACTATCGCACGGTTCCGCAACGTCACGCAGCGCACCGCGTGTTCGATTGGCCGCGCGGCAAGGTGATCGGCGGCTCCACCGCGCTCAATGCGATGGCCCACGTGCGCGGCCATCCTTCGGACTTCGACAATTGGGTGGAGCAGGGCGGCTCCGGGTGGGGCTATGCCGACCTTATGCCCTATTTCGTCCGCTCGGAGACGCACTATGCCGGCGCCTCGAGGCATCACGGCGATCGCGGGCCGCTGCATCTCATCCGTCCGACTGAGGCGCATCCGATCACGCTGGCCTATATGACAGCCGGCGCCGAGACCGGCCTCGCGCCGACCGGGGATCACAACGGGCGCTGCATGACCGGCCCCTGCCTCAACACGCTGACCATCAAGGACGGCAAGCGCCAGAGCATCGCCGACGCCTATCTCGCCCCGGTCGCGCGTCGGGGCAATCTGCACCTGCTCCAGGAAGCGGAGGTGCAGCATCTCTTCCTGGAGAACGGCCGTTGTCGTGGCGCACGTGTGATCACCGGCTCCCGCGCAGTCGATCTGATGGCGGACACCGTCATCCTTTGCGCCGGTGCGATCGGCTCGCCCTGCCTGCTCCTGCGCTCGGGCATCGGCCCCGCCGATGACCTAAACCGGCTCGGCATCGCCGTGGCGGCGGACCTTCCCGGAGTCGGCCGGAATCTGCACGACCATCTGCTCTCCGGCGGCAATGTCTATCGCGCGCGCCGGCCGGTGCCGCTTTCGAAATACCAAAGCTCGGAATCGCTGATGTACATCGCCCGCAACGACGCGGATGCGGCGCCGGAACTGGTGCTGGCCTGCGTCGTGGCACCCGTCGTAACCGAGCAGTTCACGGCGCCGCCCATGGGCGAGGCCTATACCCTGATGTTCGGCTTCACCCATCCGAAGAGCCGCGGCACGATCCGCCTCGCCTCGGCCGATCCCAAGGCCATGCCATTGATCGATCCCAACTACCTCGCTGAGGAGTATGACCGCGACATCTATCTCGAAGCGCTGGAGCGCGCCCGCGCGATCGGCGCCGCCGCGGCGCTCGCCGACTGGCGCGCAGACGAGGTTCTGCCCGGTCCCTCGGTTCGCGACATCGCCGCGAAACGCGACTTCCTGGAGAAAGCCGCCTTCACCCATCATCATCCGGTCGGCACTTGCCGCATGGGTCGCAATGGAGAGGCCGTGGTCGGACCCGATCTAAAGGTGCGTGGCATCGACGGCCTCCACGTATGCGATGCTTCCGTGATCCCGTCGATCACGACCGGTCCGGTCAACGCAGCGATCGTCGCCATCGCCGAGCGATTCAGCGATCTCCTGCGCGGCAAGGCGCCGTTGGCGCCGTATGATCCCCGGGAGGCGGCGCCATGAGACCGTTACTCCTGGCCGGCATCGCGGTGCTCCTTGCCGCGTGCACCGGGGCGGCATCAAGCACCGATCCAAGTGTCCACTTCCGCCTGACCAATGCCGGCACGGAACCGATGCAATGCAAGATCATCTTCGGCCACTGGGTGGATCGCGATCTCGGCCTCCTGGCGCCGGGCGGCACCACGGCATTTGCCGCCCAGCAGCAGCGCGATGGTGCGCTCTACATCGAACGCGACGACGGCCAGCGCCGCATGATGATCGAGAACATCTTCTGCGCGCGGCCGAATGACTGGCAGGCGAGCGTGGGTCAGGTCGATCTTGCGACCGTGCGTGCTGCGCGGCCGGCCGCGGTCGACGTCAGTTGCATTCTGCAGTCCGGCGGCCACGTTGCGTGCCGGAAACCAGCCGTCCTATAGAATGTTCGAGAAGCGGCAAATGCTGGAGATTCGCGTATGAGTGACCTGACCACCGTCGCCGCACTGCTGCGCCAGGGTGACGTCGCCGCCGAGGCGATCGGCGCGCCGGGGCGGCGCAGCCTGGCGCGCGGTGAGCTCGTGGCGCTGGTCGATCGAGTTGGCGGTGCATTGCGGGCGATCGGCATCGGACCGCAGGATTCCATCGGCATCGTGATGCCAAACGGGCCGGAGATGGCGGCGGCCTTTCTTTCGGTCGCCTGCTCGGCCATCGCGGCGCCGCTCAATCCCGCCTATCGCCAGGACGAGTTCGACTTCTATCTCGGCGATCTCGACGCCAAGGCGCTGATCATCCAGGCCGGCCCGGATTCGCCGGCCCGCGCGGTCGCCGCCAAGCGCGGCATCCGCGTGATCGAGCTGACACCCGATGAGACCGGTCCCGCTGGCGCTTTCACCCTCTCGATTCCATTCGCGACAGGAAGCGCGTCCACGCCGTCGCCCGACGACGTTGCGCTCGTGCTGCATACCTCAGGCACGACGTCGCGGCCGAAGATCGTACCCTTGACCCATGGCAATCTCGCCGCCTCAGCGAAGCATATCGCGACCACACTCTCCCTGACGCCGGCCGACCGCTGCCTCGTCATCATGCCGCTGTTCCACATTCACGGCCTCATCGGCGCGCTGCTGTCCTCGATGCGCGCCGGCGCCAGCGTGCATTGCCCGCCGGGGTTCAACGCGCTCAAATTTTTCGCCTGGCTCGATGAGACCCGCGCCACCTGGTACACGGCAGTGCCGACGATGCATCAGGCGATCGTCGGCCGCGCCGAGCGCAATGCCGAGATCCTGGCGCGGTGTCGGCTGCGCTTCATCCGCTCGTCCTCGTCCTCCTTGCCGCCGCAGGTGATGAAGCAGTTGGAGGAGACCTTCGGCTGCCCGGTGATCGAGTCCTACGGCATGACCGAGGCCTCGCACCAGATGGCGAGCAACCCGCTGCCGCCCGCGCCGCGCAAGCCCGGCACGGTCGGCATCGCCGCCGGCCCGGAGGTCGCGATCATGGACCAGGCGGGCCAGCTGCTGGCGCGCGGAGCGACCGGCGAGATCGTGATTCGCGGACCCAATGTCACCAAGGGCTACGCCAACAACCCCAAGGCCAATGGCGAGGCCTTCAGCAACGGCTGGTTCCGAACCGGCGATCAGGGCGTCATGGATGCCGAGGGCTATCTCTCGATCACCGGGCGTTTGAAGGAGATCATCAACCGCGGCGGCGAGAAGATCGCGCCGCGTGAGGTCGATGAAGTGCTGATGGATCACCCGGCGGTTGCCCAGGTGGTCACCTTCGCCATGCCGCACGAGAAGCTTGGTGAGGATGTCGCGGCTGCCGTCGTGCTGAAGGACGGCGAGAGCGCCACCGAGCCGGAGCTCAAGGATTTCGTCGCCTCGCGGCTTGCCGACTTCAAAGTGCCACGCAAGATCCTGTTCCTCCCCGAGATCCCGAAAGGCGCTACCGGCAAGCTCCAACGGATCGGCATGGCGCAGCGGCTGGGCCTAGGATGAGCATCGGGAGATGAAGTTCTGCATCTATGGCGCCGGCGCGATCGGCGGGTTGATCGGCGGCCATCTCGCGCGCGTCGGCGAGGAGGTGACGCTGATCGCGCGCGGCCCCCATCTCGCCGCCATGCGGCAGAACGGCCTCAGGGTCACCGGGCATAGCGGCGATTTCACCGTCCGGCCGCATGCGACCGACGATCCCGTCGAAGCGGGGCCGCAGGATTATGTGATCGTCGCCCTGAAGGCCCATGCGGTCGCTGGCGTGGCGGAGAAGATGGCGCCGCTCCTCGGGCCGCAGACTGCCGTCGTGATGGCGGTCAACGGCGTGCCGTGGTGGTACTTCCACGGGCTCGAAGGACCTCACCGCGACCGACGGCTCTCCAGTGTGGATCCAGGCGACGCGCAATGGCGTGCGATCGGGGCGGAGCGCGTGATCGGCTGCGTGGTCTATCCCGCGGCCGAGATCGAGGCACCGGGCGTCGTGCGCCATGTCGAGAACGACCGTTTCACCTTCGGCGAGCCGGACAACAGCAAATCCGAGCGCGTGCTGGCTTTGAGCCGCGCCTTCGTTGCCGCCGGCTTCAAGGCACCGGTGAAGACCGACATCCGCACCGAGATCTGGGTCAAACTCTGGGGCAACGTCGCCTTCAACCCGATCAGCGCCTTGACCGGCGGGACGCTGAAAGGAATCTGCGATGACCCCGAGACCCGCGCTCTCGCTCGCGCCGTGATGACCGAGGCGGAGGTGATCGCCAACAGGCTCGGCGTCACCATGCCGATCCCGGTCGAGAAGCGGATCGACGGCGCGGCGAGCGTGGGCGAGCACAAGACCTCGATGCTGCAGGATTTCGAGCGCGGTCGACCGATCGAGCTCGACGCCATCGTGGGCGCCGTGGCCGAGCTCGGCCGCCTGGTCGGCCAGCCGACCCCGATGATCGATGCGATCTACGCCCTGACCCGGCACAAGGCTCGCCGCGCGGGGCTCTATCCCCGCTGACCCGGATGACTGTGACTGTCCGGAGAATAGCGGAATTTCTGCCGCCGCATTGATCCCGATCAATGGCATCTTTCCCGAGTTCCGGTTAGGCTGGTCGCCCAACAATTCGGCACGGGGGCGGCAGACCGGGATGACGGCGAAGGCGATCATCGGCCGGGACGGACTGCAGGCGCTGCTCGACGCACTCGCTGCCGACGGCTATCGCGTGCTTGGCCCGGCCCTGCGCGCGGGCGCCATCCTCTATGACGACATCGCCAAGGTCGAGGACCTGCCCGCGGGCTGGACCGATCGCCAGGAGGCGGGCACCTATCGCGTGGAGCGGCGAGACGATGCGGCGCTGTTCGGCTACGTGGTGGGGCCGCAATCCTGGAAGAAGTTCCTCCATCCGCCCACGGAGCGCGTGTTCCAGGCCCGCCGCGAGGGCGAAGGATATGCGCTCGTCGCCGCGCCGGAGGAGTCGCATCGCTATGCCTTCATCGGCATGCGCGCCTGCGAAATCCGCGCTATAGAGGTGCAGGACCACGTCTTCCTGCGCGAACCCTATCCGGATCGGAGCTATGAGAGACGCCGCGCCGACAATTTTGTCGTCGCCGTCAATTGCTCAGAGGCCGGCGGCACCTGCTTCTGCGTCTCGATGCAGGCAGGCCCGAAGGCGGAGCGCGGCTTCGATCTCGCGCTGACCGAACTCGTCGACGGCGCCCGCCACGATTTCCTGGTCGAGACCGGCAGCGAGCGCGGCGAAGCGGTGCTCGGTCGGCTGCCGCACCGCTCGGCCTCGAACGCCGAGATCTCGGAAGCCGAGGCGATCTCGGCACGCACCGCCGCCAATATGGGCCGCCGCCTCGATACCAAGGGCATCAAGGAGCTGCTCCAGGGGAATCCCGAGCATCCGCGCTGGGACGACGTGGCACAGCGCTGCCTCACCTGCGCCAATTGCACGATGGTTTGCCCGACCTGCTTCTGCACCACGGTCGAGGACCACAGCGACCTCGCCGGTGGGACGGCGGAACGCACGCGGCGCTGGGATTCCTGCTTTACCCTGGATTTCTCCTATATCCACGGCGGCAGCGTGCGGCAGGAGACGCGCTCGCGCTATCGCCAGTGGATGACCCACAAGCTCGCGAGCTGGATCGACCAGTTCGGCGAATCCGGTTGCGTCGGCTGCGGGCGCTGCATCACCTGGTGCCCGGTCGGCATCGACATCACGCAAGAAGCCGCCGCAATTCGAGCGGACGACAGAAGGAGCACGGAGGAGAAACGTGGAGAATCTTGAGCGCATTCTCTTGGAGCATCCGTTCTTCGCCGGCTTCGGCAAGGATTTCGGTGCGGTGGTGACCGGTTGCGCCCGCAATCACAAATTCGATGCAGGCCAGTACCTGTTCCATGAAGGCGATGCCGCCAACGAGTTCTATCTGATCCGCCACGGCCGCGTCGCGCTGGAGATCCTCCCGCCGGGCCAGCGGCCGGTTGTGATCGACACGGTGCCCGAGGGCGAGATCGTGGGTGCTTCCTGGCTGGTGCCGCCCTATCGCTGGAATTTCGACGCGCGTGCCATGGAATTGACCCGCGCGATCGGCATCGATGCCGCCTGCCTCCGCGGCAAATGCGAGGCCGATCCCAAGCTCGGGTATGAGATGATGAAGCGCTTCTTGCCGATCCTAGTGCAGCGCCTCCAGGCGGCAAGGCTGCAGCTGATGGATGTCTACGGAAAGCGCGCGTCATGAGCCCAGCTGGCGTCAACACGGCGCTCGCCGCGGATGCCTTCCTGCCGGAGCCCTATCGGGTGGTTGCGGCGAGGTCGGAAATCCACGACGTGGCGACGCTCGATCTGGTGCCGATCGCGGGCGCCGTCCCCGCCTATCTGCCGGGCCAGTTCAACATGCTCTATGTGTTCGGCGTCGGCGAGGTTGCGATCAGCATCAGCGGCGACGCCACCAACCGCAGCCGCATCGTCCACACCGTACGCAACGTCGGCGCGGTCAGCGGTGCGATTGCGGCGCTCGAATCCGGCGCGGTCCTCGGCCTGCGTGGCCCCTACGGCACGGCTTGGCCGGTCGCGGAAGCCGAGGGCAAGGACGTGGTGATCGTGGCGGGCGGACTCGGCTTGGCGCCGCTGCGCCCCGCGATCTACCACGTGCTCGCGAACCGGGGCCGCTATGGCCGCATCGTCATCCTCTACGGCGCGCGCGAGCCGGGTGATATTCTCTTCCGCCACGAGGTCGAATCCTGGCGGCAGCGTCTCGACGTTTCGATCGAGGTCACGGTCGATCACGCGGATCCCAGCTGGCATGGCCATGTCGGCGTGGTGCCGAGGCTGATCGGACGCGCCAGTTTCGATCCGGCCGAAACCGTCGCCATGGTCTGCGGCCCGGAGGTGATGATGCGCTTCTCGGCGACCGCGCTGGCCGATGCCGGCGTGGCACCGGCCGACATTCATCTCTCGATGGAGCGCAACATGAAATGCGCGATCGGCCTCTGCGGCCATTGCCAGTGGGGGCCAGATTTCGTCTGCAAGGACGGACCGGTGATGCGCTACGACCGGATTGGCAAGCGCCTGACGCTGCGGGAGATCTGAGATGACGGGAAACCGGCGCCCGCGGCTTGCGGTCTGGAAGTTCGCCTCTTGCGACGGCTGCCAGCTCTCGATTCTGGATTGCGAGGACGAGCTGATCGCCCTCTCCCAGGCGGTCGAGATCGCCTATTTCCCGGAAGCTTCCAGCGTGATGGCGCCGGGTCCGTACGATCTCTCGCTGGTCGAGGGCTCGATCACGACACCGCATGACGCCGAGCGGATCCACGAAGTGCGCCGCCAGTCGAAGGCGCTGGTCACGATCGGCGCCTGCGCTACGGCCGGCGGCATCCAGGCCCTGCGGAACTTCGCCGACGTGAAGGACTTCGTCGCCGCGGTCTATGCCTCGCCGCAATATATCGACACCCTCGCCACCTCGACCCCGATCTCCGCCCACGTGAAGGTGGACTTCGAGCTCCGTGGCTGCCCGATCGACAAAGGCCAGCTGATCGACGTCGTCTCGGCCTTTCTTGCCGGCCGCAAGCCGGCGATCGCCGGTCACAGCGTCTGCATCGAATGCAAGCTGAAGGGGAATGTCTGCGTCATGGTGGCCCATGGCACGGCCTGCCTCGGCCCGGTGACCCATGCGGGCTGCGGGGCGCTCTGTCCCTCCTTCGACCGCGGCTGCTATGGCTGCTTCGGCCCGATGGACCGGCCGAACACCAAGGCGCTGGCGGCGGAATGGGCGAAGCTCGGCAAGACCCCGCGCGACATCCACCGCGTGTTCCGCACCTTCAATGCGGCCGCCGAGCCGTTCCGCAAGGAAAGCGAATCGCATGACCGATAAGACCATTAAGGTCGAGGTGCTCGCCCGGGTCGAAGGCGAGGGCGCGCTCGACCTCACCATCCGCAACGGCAAGGTCGAGACCGTGCAACTCCGGATTTTCGAGCCGCCGCGCCTGTTCGAAGGCCTGCTCCGCGGCCGCGATTTCTCCGAAGCGCCGGACATCACGGCCCGGATCTGCGGCATCTGCCCGGTCGCCTATCAGATGAGCTCGGTCCATGCCATGGAGGCGGCGCTCGGCGTCAAGATCGATGGTGCCGTCCGGCTGCTGCGCCGCCTGCTCTATTGCGGCGAATGGATCGAGAGCCACGGGCTGCATGTGGTCATGCTGCACGCCCCGGATTTCCTCGGCTATCCCGATGCGATCCGGATGGCGGAAAAACACGGCGCCATGGTGGAGGCGGGGCTCGCCCTGAAGAAGGCCGGCAACGATCTGATGCGGGTGCTGGGCGGCCGCGAGATCCATCCGATCAACGTCAAGGTCGGCGGCTTCTATCGCGCCCCGAGCAAGGCCGAGCTGAGGCCGATCGCCGAGCAGCTGAAGAAGGCGCGTGATCTCGCGGTCTCGGTGCTGCGCTGGACCGCCGGTTTCGAGATTCCCGACTACGAGCGCGACTACGAGTTCGTCTCGCTGCGTCATCCCGACGAATACCCGTTCAACGAGGGCCATATCGTCTCGACCCGCGGCATCGACGTCGCGGCCGCCGAGTATGAGTCCGAGTTCGAGGAGCGGCACGTGGCGCATTCGACCGCGCTGCATTCGGTGACCAAGCGGCACGGCACCAACTATCTCGTAGGCCCGATCGCGCGCTACAACATCAACTTCGACCGCCTGCCGGCGGATGTCCAGGGCCTGGCCAAGGAGGCGGGACTGCAGGCGACGTGCCGCAACCCGTTCAAGAGCATCCTCATCCGCGGCGTGGAGATCGTCTATGCCTGCGATGAGTCCTTGCGCCTGATCGCCGAATACCAGCCGCCGGCGGCACCCGCGGTCAAGCTGGAGCCGCGCGCCGGCATCGGTCATGCCGCGACCGAGGCGCCGCGCGGCACGATCTGGCACCGCTACCGCCTCGCCGCCGACGGCGCGATCCAGGAGGCGCGCATTGTGCCGCCGACCTCGCAGAACCAGGGCAGCATCGAAGAGGACCTGCGCGCGGTCGCGACCGCCGCGATCGATCTCCCCGAAGACGCGCTGCGCGACCGCTGTGAGCAGGCGATCCGCAACTACGACCCCTGCATCTCCTGCTCGACCCATTTCGTGAAGCTGAAAGTCCATCGCGGATGAGCACCGGCCGAGTGCTGGTCGTCGGCTTCGGCAACCCCGACCGCGGCGACGACGGCCTCGGCCCGCTGGTCGCTCGCCGGCTGCAGATGTCGGCGCCGTCCGGAACCGATGTGCGGATACGTTCAGGCGATGGGCTGGCGCTGATCGAAGACTGGCGAGCCTACGGCGCGGTCGTCCTGATCGACGCCGCCCAATCCCTCGGTTCGCCCGGCCGGGTGCATCGAATCGATCTGCGCCGGGAAGCCTTGCCTGCCGAGCTGACGCCGACCTCAACCCATGGCTTTGGTCTCGCCGAGGCGATCCGGCTTGCGGCGACGCTTCAGCGCCTGCCGCCGATATTGGTCCTTTACGCCATCGAGGCGGATGATTTCACGTCCGGCGCTCCCATCAGCCCGGCGGTGGCGTCTGCCGCCTCCGAAATCGTCCAAGCCGTGTTACAGGAAGCCGAATCCCTTCAGCGGCAACCCATCCCCGCGTGATGGGCCGGTGACGGCGCCCGCGCGGGATGCCATGATCGCGGCGCACCATGCTTCGTCCCCTCGTTCTCGCCGCTTTGCTCGCCAGCCTGAGCGCACCGACGCAAGCCGATCCCGGCGCCGTCGCCGCACTGGAGCGCGCGCCGGAGAGCAAGCTGGTCCGCGATGCCGGTTTCGCGCCGGACGATATCGGCTTCGTCGCGGTCGATCTCGACGATGGGCGCGCGGTCGCCGAGCATCTCGCCGATTCGCTCTTCATCCCCGCCTCGGTCGCGAAGCTGGCCACGGTCTATCCGGCGCAGCAGCTTCTCGGTGCCGATTTCCGTTTCGAGACCAAGCTCTACCGCGCCGGCGACGCGCTCTATCTCCAAGGCGGCGGCGATCCCGTGCTGGACAATATCGCGCTCCGCGATCTCGCACGGCAGATCAAGCCGGATAAGAATGCAAGATGGCGGTCGTTCTTCTACGACGCGAGCAGCGTCGCGGCCGAGGCCGAGGTCGATCACGGCCAGCCGGCGGAGGCGGTCTACAATGCCGGTTTCGGTGCGCTCAACGTCGATTTCAATCGAGTGCAGATCAACTGGTCCCGCGAGGACGATGGGAAGATAGCGTTCCATCCGCGCGCCGTCGCCGACGGGCTCAATGTGCCGGCCGACTGGATCCGTCTCCTTCCGGCCGAAGGCGCCGAGCCTCCCGGCGCCAACTTCCTCTATGCCGGCGATGGAAGCGGCGAGCGCTGGCTCTATGCGCCGGATCTCGCCGAGACCTTGCCGGAGGATGGCGCACTCTTCCTGCCGGTGAAGGCGCCCGCTGCCGACACGGCGCGGGTCTTCCGGCGGATCGCCGCCGACCTGAGCATCGCTCTGCCGGAGCCCCGGGCCGGCACCGTGCCGACCGACGCCGTGCTCGTCGGCAGCATCCAGAGTCCGCCGCTTCCCGCCGTGATCGCGGGGCTCCTGAAATACAGCAACAACGTGACCGCCGAATTGATCGGCATGGCGGCCTCGCGCAAGCTCACCGGCCGCGTGCTCGATCCGACCGCCTCGAGCGCAGCGCTCGGCGGCTGGCTTTCCAACCGGCTCTCTTATGTCGATTGGAGCGGCTTCAAGCTGCTCAACCATTCGGGCCTGAGCAGCCTGAACCGCGCCTCGCCGCGACAGATCGCGGCGATCCTCACCGCGATCGCGCGCGATCCCGTCCTGACGCCGCTGCTGTCGCCGATCATGGGCGACGATCGTGGCGCGATGGCCGAGGCCAAGACCGGCACCATGGATTTCGCCTGTGGCCTCGCCGGATTCCTCACCGCCAAGAGCGGTCGGCGCCTCGCTTTCACGATCTTCGTCATCGATCGCAAGCGCCGGGCGGCGCTCGATGCCAGCTTCGATTCGCGCGTGCTGGCGCCGACGCCCGGCGCGCAAGCCTGGCTCGGCCGCGCCCATGCGCTGGAAGAGGCGCTGCTGAAAAACTGGCGCCAGCGATTCTAGAGCTGACTCTCTAGGGCCGTCGGGATCGGCCGAGAAGTCCGGCGGCACGAAGGCGCCGAGATTGACGCTTGTCAGTCTATATGTTAATTTGTAAGACAATTTAAAAGGACGACAACGCGCTGAGAGCGCGGCCCTCGCCTTGGGAGGAGAGAAGCGTGCCTGCAAGCGTCGTCACTTCAGCGCCGATGCTGTTTGGCGACCATCGCAACCGTCTCGGCGAATGCCCGACCTGGGATCCCGGTGCCGGCCGGCTGCTCTGGGTCGATATCCCCGCAGGCGAGATTCTCTCCAGCGATCCCAAAGGCGGCGATCTCAAGCGCTGGATCCTGCCGGACCGGGTCGCGTCGTTCGGCCTTGCGACGAGCGGCCGCTGGGTCGTGGCGTTCGCCCATGGCGTCGTCATGTTCGATCCGAAGAGCAACGCGATCGCGTCGCTCGCCGATCCGGAGCCTGAGCCCAAGACCAACCGCCTGAACGACGGCAAGGTCGGCCCGGACGGTGCCTTCTGGGTCGGCTCCATGGATGACCGCCCCGATCGCCAGCCGGTCGCGGCGCTCTACCGCGTCACCGGTGAGGGCAAGGTGGAGAAGAAGCTGACCGGCCTCATCGTCTCCAACGGCCTCGCGTGGAGCCCGGACGGTCGCACCATGTTCCACTCGGACTCTCGCGGCCGCTGGATCGAGGCCCATGATTTCGATCCCGCGACCGGTGCGATGTCGCGCCGCCGCCGCATCGCCGAACTCGAAGACGCGCAGGGACGGCCCGACGGCGCCGCCTGCGATGCCGAAGGCTGCTATTGGAGCGCCGGCGTCTCTGCCCAGTGCATCAACCGCTTCAGCCCCGAGGGTAAGCTGCTGGAATCGGTCGCGATGCCGATGCCGGGTTGCACCATGCCCTGTTTCGGCGGCGACGATCTGAAAACACTCTATGTGACGAGCCTCAGCGATGGCCTGCATCCGCCCTATGCTGGCCATCCCAGTGCCGGGCGGATGGCCGTGCTGCGCGTCGCCGTCGCCGGGGTGCCGATCGGCAAGTTCCAAGATCGCTGACCGGCATCGTGGTCGCTGTCGGCGGCGATTTCTATTCGCCGGGCAACCATCTGAATGTGCGGAATCGCTTCGTCCGGCGGATGCCCGTTCCGGACGTGCCGAGCAGGTCTCGGATTGCGCTCTGGCGCTTTGCTCGATAGCCTGGAAGCGTGCCGTGGGGACCTACCTTGACAGGATGGAGACTGTACCAATGGCCAAATCCAAGCCGAGCAAAGCGAAGCCGGACAAGCTCACGAAGACCAGCAAGAAGGGTGGAGTCGAGCTGTCAGAGTCCGATCTGAAGAAGGCGACCGGCGGTATGGGCTGGGACCTGATCAGCAATAAGAAATACTAGAAGCGGTACAGCGCCCTTCACGCGGGGCCGCTGATCTCTAGCTCTCCGCCAAGGCTTCGCTCGCCTGGGCCAGTCGACGCGCGAGTTTGATGAGGTCACGCGCGAACTTGGCCTGCGCCCGGCGCCAGACCGGGATGGCGGCCGCAAGCCGCCGCGCGCCGGTCTCGGTCAGCCAGACCGCGCGGCGCCTTAGGTCGGACTCGACGGTCGCGATCTCGATCAGGCCCTCGGCTTCCAGCGTCCGCAAGTTGCGCGACAGCGTCGATTGCTCGAGCCCGGCGCGGCGGGCAAGCGCTCCCAGTGTGTCGTCGGTCGCCGCGGCGATCTCCGCCATGAGCCCGAATTGGGCGGCGGAAAGCCCCGAGCTCTCCAGCGCAGCATCCATGAACTGGCTGATCCGCCTTGCCGCCATGCGGCTGTTCCAGGCGGGGCAGCTCTCGACCAGCGCGCGCGCGTCGGCGCGCAGCGTCTTCCGGGCTTGATTCGGCGCCTTCATAGTTATATGTATCTACATCATTTGTATCTACATGGAAATAGTCATGCCCGTCCCGACCGAAAGCATTCTCGATCGGATCGGCGACACGCCGCTCCTGCCGCTGCGCAAGATCCTGCCCGCCGGCGGCGCGCGCATTCTCCTGAAGCTGGAGAGCGAGAACCCGACCGGCAGCATGAAGGACCGCATGGCGCTGGCGATGATCGAAGCGGGCGAGAGCGACGGCCGCTTGAAGACAGGTGGTACCGTGGTCGAATACACCGGTGGCAGCACCGGCGTCTCGCTGGCGCTGGTCTGTGCGGTCAAGGCGCATCCGTTGATCATCGTCACCTCCGACGCCTTCGCCCGCGAGAAGCTCGACCACATGCGGATCCTTGGGGCCAGGCTGGAGATCGTGCCCAGCGACGCGGGCCGCATGACCGAGAAGCTCACCAAGGACATGATCGAGCGGGCGCGCGTCATCACCGCCGAGACCGGTGCTTTCTGGACCGATCAGATGCAGAACGGCGATCAGCTCGCGGCCTATACGGCCATGGCCGGCGAGATCTGGTCCGCGACCGCAGGAACGATCGACGGCTTTGTCCAGAGCGTCGGCACCGCCGCCTCGTTCCGCGGCGTCGGCGAGGAGCTGCGCCGGCGCAATGCCGCGATCAAGCTGGTCGCCGTCGAGCCCGCGGAATCACCGGTGCTCTCCGGCGGTACGACCGGTGCACATAAGATCGACGGCATCGGCGCCGGCTATGTGGTGCCACTCTGGCGCAAGGACCTGCCCGACGCGATCGAGCGCGTCTCGACCGACCAGGCTACGGAGATGGCCTTCCGCCTCGCGCGCGAGGAGGGACTCTTCGCCGGCACTTCGACCGGCGCCAATGTGATCGCCGCCTTGCGCCTGGCCGAAGCGCTCGGACCCGCGGCGACCGTCGTCACGGTGATGTGCGATACCGGGATGAAGTATCTGCGGAGCTTCGGCGCGAGGCTCGCGGCGGCCTAATGGATCTCCGGCTCCGGGATCGGCGCCGTGCCTGCCAGGAAGTCGAAGTCGCAGCCCTCGTCGGCTTGGCCGATATGGGCGCCGAACATCTTGCCGTAACCTCGTGGATACTCCCGCGGCGGCGGCGACCACTGCGTCAGGCGCCGCTCGACCTCGGCGTCATCCACATGAAGATGGATCGAGCGCTGGTCGACATCGACCGAAATGAGATCGCCGGTCCTGACCGCGGCGAGCGGCCCCTTGAGATAGGCCTCGGGCGCCACATGCAGGATGCAGGCGCCGTAGCTGGTGCCGCTCATCCGCGCGTCCGAGATCCGGATCATGTCGCGCACGCCCTGCTTCAACAGCTTGTTGGGGATCGGCAGCATGCCCCATTCCGGCATGCCCGGCCCGCCGCGCGGCCCGGCATTCTTCAGGACCAGCACGTGATCCTTGGTCACGTCCAGAGCCTCGTTGGCGACCGCGCGGGCCATCTCGTCATAGGTCTCGAAGGCAAGCGCGGGTCCCGTATGTTTCAGCAGCTTCGAATCCGCAGCCGACGGCTTTATCACGCAGCCGCGGGGCGCGAGGTTGCCGCGGAGGATGGCAGTGGCGGTCTCGGTCGAGACCGGATTGTTCAATCCGCGGATCACGTCGTCGTTCCAGATCTTCGCCTCCGCGATGTTCTCGCCGAGCGTCTTGCCGCTGACGGTCAAGGCGTCGAGATGCAATTCGCTCTTCAAGACGCTGAGAAGCGCCGGCAATCCGCCCGCATAGTAGAAGTCCTCCATGAGATATCCGCCGCTCGGCCGGATATTGGCGAGCACGGGAATGCGCCGCGCGAAGGCATCGAAATCTTCCAGACCGAGCGGCACGCCGGCGCGGCGCGCCATGGCGACGAGATGGATGATGGCATTGGTGGAGCCGGCGAGCGCCATCTGCGCCACCAGCGCGTTCTCGAAGGCCTTGCGGGTGAGGATCGCGGACGGCTTCAGATCCTCCCAGACCATCTCAACCGCGCGCCGGCCGACCGCTGTCGCCATTCGCGCATGGCTGGAATCGGCCGCAGGGATCGCGGAAGCGCCCGGCAAGGTGAGGCCGAGGGTCTCGGCGAGCGACATCATAGTGGCGGCGGTGCCCATCACCATGCAGGTCCCATAGGAGCGGGCGATGCCGCTCTCCATATCGCGCCACTCGGCTTCGGTGATGTTGCCGGCCTGCTTCTCGGCCCAGTATTTCCAGACATCGGAGCCGGAGCCCAACACCTTACCCGCCCAGTTGCCGCGCAGCATGGGCCCCGCCGGCAGGAAGATCGCTGGCAGGCCGGCGCTGGTGGCGCCCATCACAGTCGCCGGCGTGGTCTTGTCGCAGCCCCCCATGATGACGACGCCGTCGATCGGCTGGGAGCGGATCAGCTCCTCGGTCTCCATAGCGAGGAAGTTGCGGTACATCATGGTCGAGGGCTTCTGGAAGATCTCGGGCAGCGACATCGCCGGGAGCTCGATCGGGAAGCCGCCGGCCTGCCATACCCCGCGCTTCACCTCCTCGGCGCGGGTCCGGAAATGCGCGTGGCAGGGATTGATCTCGGACCAGGTATTGATGATGCCGATCACCGGTTTTCCCGCGAAGTCCTCGTAGGCATAGCCCATCTGCAGGGTGCGCGAGCGATGGCCGAAGGCGCGGAGATCGGTCGCGCCATACCAACGGTGGCTGCGCAGCTCCTCGGGGCGCTTGCGAGACATGAGAACTCCTGTTGTAAATTTGTCAGATGACTCGGCTTTGGTTAAACTAGACCGCAGCCGCGGCGCGGGGCAAGCACGGCTAACCGCTTGAACGATCCGATCACGATGTCGAAGACCAAGACCTCCGATCTCCGCACCAGCCCGCCGCAGCGTCGCGACCGGCTGGCGGACCAGGTCCATGGCCGGCTCCTGGAGGACATCGTCTCCGGCCGCTACGAGATCGGCGACCGGCTGCCGGCCGAGACCGAGCTGGCGGAGAAGTTCGAAGTCTCGCGGCCGGTGGTGCGCGAGGCGTTGATGCGGCTGCAGGCGGACGGGCTCGTCACCGCGCGCCAGGGTGCGGGCACCTTCGTCGCGCGCATGCCGCCGCGCCGGATCGTGAAGCTGGCACCGCGCGCCAGCATTGCCGGAATCCTGCGCGCCTTCGAGGTGCGGGTCGCGCTTGAGGGCCAGGCCGCACGCCTCGCCGCCGAACGCCGTGCCGCGGCCGAGCTCGCCCGGATCGGCAACGCGCTCGACGCCATGCGGAAGGCCATGGAGGAGGGGAAGCCCGCCTCCGAAGCCGACTTCGCCTTTCACCGCTGCGTGTCTCTCGCCAGCGGCAACATGACATTTGTCGAGATCCTGGACAATCTGTCCGGCACGGTCGCCACCGGCATGGCGGTGGCACTCGGCATCACGCGCCAGAGGACGCAGCTCCGCTCGGCGCGGGTGATCGACGAGCATGTCCGGATCTACGAGGCGATCGCCGCCTCCGAGCCCGACAGCGCCGAGCTCGCCATGCGCTATCAAATCGATCAGGCACGCAAGCGGCTGATCGACCGCAAGCGAGATACCTGAGATGCCGGCGTTTACGGCGCGGCTCGAATCGGGGATACTCGGCTGGTCTGCGCAGCCTCACGGCGGTGGTGGAAGCTTGGACTTCGAGAAGAGCTGGGCGGAGACTCTCGCGAAGGCGGCGACGGGTGAGCCGGGCACGATCAAGGGCCGCCTTTACTCCGAGGACAAGTCGCAGCGCTACAAGCAGCTCTCCGACCTCATCGAAGGCATCGACGAACGGCATGCCCTGCCGCGGCTGGCGATCGACGGCTGGCTCAATCGGATCGACGCCAAGAACCAGTTCCTGCCGTCCTCCAAGGCGCATGATCTCAAGTGGCACCATTCGGCGGACGTCCAGATCGGCGCCTACGAGCTCCATCTCGGTCTCCACAAATAGGCCGGCACCGGCGACGTTCTTTACGCACGGGCGCAATGCGGCGTGCCCGGTTTCAACGGCGAGAGGGATGATCGCCGTATCGGCGGCGCGCCCGGCCGCCGACCAGGATCCGTCATCCTGTTGATTGGAATAGAATTGGCGCTCGACAGGTATTCTGGCTCGAAACGCCCGGCCTATCGCATTACTGTGGTCAGTTCCACACACGTGCCGCCCGATCCGTGGTACAGTGCGGCATCGCCCGGGCCATGGGCGAAGGGGCAAAACAAGCCGGCGCAAAGCCTGGTCAAGGGGAGTGACGAACGTGGCCAAGAAAGACCGACAGAACGAAATTCTCGCCGAGCTTCGGCGATCGCCCACCATGCGCATCTCCGAGCTCGCGCGCCAGTTCGGCGTCTCCAACGAGACGATCCGGCGCGACCTCGAAGAGATGGGGCAGAGCGGGCTCATCAACCGCACCTATGGCGGCGCGGTCGCGGCGCGGCCGCTCGGCCTCGAGGCCGGCTGGAGCGAGCGCTACAACAAGATGAGCCGCGAGCGCGAACGGATCGGGCTCGAAGCGTCGCGGCTGGTGCGCCCCGGCGAGGTGGTGATGATCGACGCCGGAGCGACCACCTTGCATTTCGCGCGGCGCCTCGCCACCGAGCTGCGCGACGTTACCGTCATCACCAACGCCTACGCGATCGCCATGGCCTGCGCCGAGAATCCCAGCATGACGGTGGTCTCCTGCCCTGGCCTCTTCGACCGCCACGAAGGCTGCGTGATCGGTCCGGATGCGATCAGCTTCCTCGCTCGCTTCAACGCCAACCACGCCGTCATCGGCGCCAGCGGCATCACGCGTGAGGGGCCGAACGAGGCCCATCTCGGCTCCGCGGCGATCAAACGCGTGATGCTGGAGCGGGCGCAGAACCGAATCCTCGTGATCGATCACAGCAAGTTCAACCAGATCAACGTCGAGCTGGTATGTCCCCTGGGTGGGATCGACCACCTGATCACCGACCAGCTGCCGCCGGAGGAGCTGGCCACCGCCCTGCAGCGCGCGCGAGTCGAGTTCCAGCAGATTCCCGCCGACTAACCCCGCGCCCCTCGAAGCAGTCCGGGCGCCCCGCCATGCGCGGCGCGGAGGTGGTGTATGCCTCCTCAGTACCTTGACCATGGATGTTGATCTTGCCACACGAAGCGCTCAGCGCGCGCTCCGCCTTGCATTCGCACATCCACGGCTAAGCTCATAAAATACCGATTATTGGTGGATTGTAACGAGACAATGACTGATCAGATCACGTTCACGTAATTTTCTTTCCTGAATGGCTCGCGTCACATCGTTGTGACTTCACACATTGTGCGATGTGCATCACACAACACGCCCCACGTGATGCGCTAGATATCGGGCCGCGGCGCAACGAAGCGTGGCGCGGTCTCGAAGGCGCGACAGCGAGAGGATGGAAGTGATGACCGACATCATCGGTACCGCCGGCAACGACACCCTCACCGGGACCGCCGGCGACGACACCATCGCTGGCCTCGATGGAAACGACATCCTCTCGGGCGCTGCCGGCAACGACACGCTGGACGGTGGCAACGGCGCCGACCGGATGAGCGGCGGGGCCGGCGACGATACCTACGTCGTGAATGAGGCGGGCGACCGCGTCGCCGAGGGCGCCAATGGCGGCACCGATGCCGTCGAGGCTTTGGTGGATACGACGCTCTCCGCCAATGTCGAGAACTTGTTCCTGGGCGGCGCGGCGCTGACCGGGATCGGGAATACGCTCGACAACGCCATCGTCGGCAACTTTTTCGACAATCATCTCGACGGCGGTGCCGGCAACGATACGCTCCAAGGCGGGTTCGGCGACGACGTGCTGATCGGCGGCGCCGGCAACGACACGCTCGACGGCGGCCAGGACTCCGACAAGATGGAGGGCGGCGCCGGCGACGACATCTATATCGTGGACAACGCCGGAGACCAGGTCATCGAGGGGGTAAATCAGGGCATAGACACGGTCAGGACCGGGCTCAACAGCTACACCCTTGGCGACAACGTCGAGAATCTCGACTTCACCGGTTCCGGCAATTTCACCGGGATCGGAAATGCCCTCAACAACGACGTCTTCGGCGGCAACGGCGACGACAATCTTTCCGGCGGGGCCGGGAATGACCGGCTGAACGGCGCCGGCGGCCACGACACCCTGGCCGGCGGCACCGGCGACGACTTCTACATTCTCGACAACCTGTCCGATGTGGTCGTCGAGAAGCTGGGCGAGGGCGTCGATCGTGTCGAGATCGCGGCGGGTCTCGGCACCTACAGCATGCCCGACAATGTCGAGGACCTGAGCCTGAACGGCGCCACCGGCGGCGAAGATCTGAACGCCGTCGGCAACAATCTCGACAATCAGATTTCCGCGAATTTCGGCCAGAACATTCTCGATGGCGAAGACGGCAACGATGAGATCGACGGCAATGGCGGCGACGACACGCTGAACGGCGGCAACGGCAACGACACGCTGCATGGCGACGAGGACAACGATGCGCTGTTCGGCGACGCCGGCAACGATACCCTCGACGGCGGCACCGGCAACGACGAGCTGAACGGCGGCGCCGGCAACGACCTCCTTCAGGGCGGTGCCGGCGATGACGAGCTGAGCGGCGACGCCGGAAGAGACACGCTGATCGGCGGTGCCGGCAACGACCTCTATGATCTCACCGATCCAGGTGACGCCGGCGACAAGGTCGTCGAAGCCGGCAATGGCGGCATCGACGTGGTGGACATCGCCTTTGCCACCGCCATGCCCTATGTGCTGGCAGCGAATGTCGAGGTCCTCGGGCTGTTCGGTCCCGCGACGGAGGCAGTCGGCAATTCGCTCGACAACACAATCATCGGCAGCACGAGCGGCGTTGCCTATCACCTCGACGGCGGCGCGGGAAGCGACGTGGTCCAGGGCAACGATGCCGGCGATTCCCTCTTCGGCAGCGCCGGCAACGACGACCTGCAAGGCAACGGTGGCAACGACACGCTGGATGGTGGCGCCGGCAACGACACGCTGGAGGGCGGCACCGGCGCCGACACCATGTCGGGCGGTGCCGGCGACGACAACTACAACGTCGACAATGCCGGCGACAAGGTGATCGAAGGCGTCAACCAGGGCGACGACACGATCTTCAGCACGGTCAGCTTCGATCTGTCCGCGAACGGCGCCAACGTCGAAAGCATAGTGTTCGACACCTCGGTCGGCGTGGTCGGCGTCGGCAACGCCCTCAACAACTTCATCGAGGGCGGCACCGGCGACGATGTGCTCTCGGGCGGTGCCGGCAACGACGTCGTCCTGGGCTTCGACGGCAACGACTTCCTGAGCGGCGGCGACGGCAACGACTCGGTCGCGGGCGGCGCGGGCAACGACTTCGTCGCCGGCGATGCCGGAAATGACGTGCTCGTCGGGAACGACGGCAACGATCGGCTGGAGGGCAGTGCCGGCAACGACACGCTCGACGGCTCGGCCGGCGCGGATTCCATGGCCGGCGGCGCCGGCAACGACATCTACGTCGTGGACGATGCCGGCGACTCGGTGAACGAGAATCCGGGCGAAGGCATCGATCTCGTGAAGTCCTCGGTCAGCTTCATGCTCGGCCACGATGTCGAGAACCTGACGCTGACCGGAACCACGGACGGCCTGCACGGCACCGGCAATGAGCTCGCCAACACCATCACCGGAAGCGACGGAAGTGACATTCTCTCCGGCGGCGCCGGCGACGACACCCTGATCGGCGGGCTCGGCAGCGATACCTATGTGCTCAACGTGGGCGACGAGCACGACAAGATCGTAGAGGGGGCCGGTGCGCCAGGCAATTTCGACGAGGTCGTCTCGTCGCTCGCGACCTACACGCTGGGCGCCAATATTGAAGGCCTGATGCTCGCGGATGGCGCCGGCGCCATCAACGGCACCGGCAATTCGCTCGACAATGAGATCGGCGGCAACGAGAGCGACAACAAGATCGACGGCGCCGCCGGCAACGACAGTTTGTTCGGCAGTGGCGGCGACGACACCATCATCGGCGGCACCGGCAACGACACCCTGGAAGGCGACGACGGCAACGACAATCTGGACGGTGGCACCGGCAACGATGCACTCTTCGGCGACGACGGCGCCGACGTCCTGACTGGTGATGCCGGCAACGACCGCCTCGACGGGGGTACCGGCGCCGACACCATGGCGGGCGGCGCCGGCGACGACTTCTACCGCGTCGACGATGCCCAGGATGTGGTGATCGAGGGTGTGAACGAGGGCCACGATTCGATCGATGCCACGATCAGCTATGACATGTCGGTCAATGCCCAGAACGTCGAGGATCTGGAGTTCGCGCCCGGCATCGGTTCGGTCACCGGCACCGGCAACGAGCTCGCCAACGAGATCTTCGCCCGCGACGGTAACGACACGCTCTCCGGACACGGCGGCGATGACCTCATCTTTGCCGGCGGCGGCAACGATACGGTCTCCGGCGATGCTGGCGACGATGAACTGCGCGGCGAAGCGGGCGATGACAAGCTGTTCGGCGGCGATGGCAACGACCGCGTCGACTTCAACGTCTTCTCGGGCGGCGACCTCGATCTGGTCGACGCGGCCGGTGCCGACGAGATGCATGGCGGCAAGGGCAACGACATCTATCTCGTCGAGAACGCGGGCGACCGGGTTTTCGAAGCGGTCGGCGAAGGCATCGATACCGTCGAGTCGGTGATCAGCTTCACGCTGGCGGCGGGCCAGGAGATCGAAAATCTGGTCCTCGCCGGCACCTTGGCGATCGACGGCACCGGCAACGAATTCGCCAACACGATCACCGGCAACGCCGCCGAAAACGTCTTGACCGGCGGTGGCGGCAACGACGTGCTGATCGGCGGCGACGGCGGCGACCTCTACGTCCTCAATGCGGGGGACGGGCACGATAAGATCATCGAGAATGGAAAGACCGGCCACGACGTCGTGGTCGTGCATTTTGACACCCCGACGGCCTATGTGCTCGGCGCGGGAATCGAAGAGGTCGACCTCTTAGACGGCGCCTCAAGAGCGACCGGCAATTCGCTCGACAATTTCATCTTCGGCAACACCAACGGAGTCAACAACACGCTCGACGGCGGCGCCGGTAACGACGAACTGGTCGGCAGTGGCGGCGATGACGTGTTGTTCGGCGGCAGCGGCAACGACTTCTTGTTTGGCGAAGGCGGCACCAACCATATGGAGGGAGGGTCCGGGAACGACTTCTACTTCGTGGACAACAGCAACGACACGGTGATCGACAGCCAGGGCGTCGATACGATCGACAGCACCGTGAGCTTCGACCTCTCGACCCATGGTGCCGGTGTCGAGAACCTGGCGCTCGGCGGCGGCGACAATATCGACGGCCACGGCAACGCGCTCGGCAACCTGATAACGGGCAATACCGGCAACAACGTGCTCTCCGGAGATGCCGGCAACGACACTCTGCAAAGCTCCTCCGGTGCGGACACGCTGGACGGTGGAGCCGGCGACGACATTCTCGACGGCGGCGTCGGCGCGGACGTGATGACTGGCGGCGGTGGCAACGACATCTTCCGCTACCAGGAAAACGGCAAGGCCGATCTCGCCAATCTCGGCGGCGACACCATCACCGATTTCCAGACCCACCACGACAAGATCGACGTCCGCGACCTGTTCAGCGACTTCGGCATCGACCACAAGGCCGATCCGATCGCCAGTGGCCACATCCTGCTGGTGCAGAACGGCAACGACACGCTGGTCGAGTTCGACCCCGACGGCGCGGGCGGTGCCCCGCCGGTGACGCTCGCCACAGTCGTCAACGCAACCGTAGCGGTGGGCGACATCATTCACTAGTGGCGGAACATCTCCGGCGCCGACCGCCGTGAGGCTGCCGGCGCAGAACCGCGTGCCTCCCCCTCTCTCCTTTTTAACGGTATTGGACATGCAAGAGCAGATCCATCGCGTGCAGACAGAATGGCAAGGCGTCACGCTCGAAAGCCCTGCCTCTCCCACCCCGATCCGAGCGCCGAAAGCGCGGGATCTCGCCACCTACCGTCCGAAACCCGGCGGCGCGGTGGCCGAGACCGGGAAGCCGATCTCGTCCTATCAGCTGACGCTCTCGCCGGGGCTCCGCCTCTGGATGGAGCAGCATCGTGTCGCCCTTGCGCTCTCCACCTACGAGCTCGGCAGGGTGATCACGCTCGGCGCCGGGAGCTCGACCTTGAACAATGTCGATGAATCCTTCGATTCCGCGATGGCGCTGCTTCACACCACGCGCGGCTTCTATCTCGGCACCTACGACCGTATCTGGCGCTTCGAGAACGACCTGCAGGAGGGCGAGATTCGCCAGGGGTCGGACCGGCTCTATGTGCCGCGCCAGCAAATCTACACCGGTGCCGTAGACATCCATGATCTCGACATCGACGCATCCGGACGCCTGCTCGCCGTCGTCACCCGCTCGAACTGCATTGCGGTCATCGGCGCCGACGGCGCGGCAACGCCGCTCTGGCGGCCGCATTTCATCGACCGCGTCGTACCGGAGGACCGCTGCCATCTGAACGGCTTCTGCCTGGAGGACGGCCGGCCGGCCTACGCGACGTTGATCGGGCCCAGCAACCAGAGGGACGGCTGGCGTGAATATCGCCGCGACGGCGGCCGCGTGATCGACGTGCGGACTCAGAAGGTGGTCGCGCGCCATCTCGCCATGCCCCATTCGCCGCGCCTTCATCGGAACCGGCTCTGGGTCCTGGAGAGCGGCTCCGGCTGGTTCGGCTGGGTCGATCGCGACCGCCGCCGGTTCGAGCGCCTGATCTGGCTGCCGGGCTTCCTTCGCGGACTGCGCTTCGTCGGGCATTATGCGGTGATCACCTCCTCCAGCCCGCGCGACGCCTTGTTCACCGGCCTGCCGTTGCAGGAGGAGCTCGCATGGCGCGGCGCCTGGCCGGTTACCGGCGCGCATGTGGTCAACCTGGAGACCGGCGAGGTCGAGCACCGGCTGACCATCACCGGCTCGGTCCGAGAGGTCTACGACGTCGCGATCATCCCGGGCGCGACGGCGCCCAGGCTGTCTCGGCTCGGCACCCGGCCCTGAGGCAGAGAGACGTCGTCATGCCCATCGTCTGCATCAAGGGTATCGAATTCAGCTACGAGATCGAAGGCGACGGCCCGGAGACGATCGTTCTCATGAATGGCCTTGCCGACGACCTCTCGGCCTGGTCGGCGCAAGTGCCGGACTTCGTCGCCGCCGGATATCGCGTGCTGCGCTTCGAGAATCGGGGAGTCGTGGCACCGGGGTGGTTGCCGCGGGCCTGCACCACGGCCTCGCTCGCCAAGGACGCGAAGGCGCTGCTCGACAAGCTGAAGATCACCGACATCCATCTCGTCGGCGCCTCGATGGGCGGGATGATCGCGCAGGAATACGCCTTGGCCTTTCCCGAGGATCTCCGTTCGCTGACGCTCTGCTGCACCTATGCTGCACCCGGCCCCTATTGCCGGCGCGTGTTCCGGCTGTGGCAGGACATCGCGCGCGAAATGGGCGTGGCGGCGGTGATGCGGGCGGTGACCCTGCTCGCCTTCTCGCAGGACATCTTTCATCAGCGCGAGACGATGTTGCTCGGTCTCGAGGCGACGATCGCCTCTGGGCAACCGGTCGATGCCTATCTCGGCCACCTGCGCGCCATCCAGTCTCACGACGCGCGCCGCCGGCTGCCTTCGCTCCGGGTGCCGAGCCTCGTGATCGCGGGTGCGGAGGACGCTCTCGTCCCGGTGCATCTCGCAAAGGAGCTCCATGCGTTGATACCGCGCGCAAAACTAACCGTGCTGCACGGCGGCCACATGCTGTTGTGGGAGCACTCCGACGCGTTCAACCGGCGCGTCCTTGCTTTCGTCGGCGCGCACGGCGCTGCTCCGCTGCGGCACGCGCTCGTTGCCGGCGCCTGCTGACGCAGAACCATTCCACTTCATACCAGGAACCGGAACATGATCCAACACCGCACAACCGCGCTGCCAATGCCGCGCTCCGAGAGCGCCGGCTATTCAGCGCCTGCGCGGAAGCGCCACGACCGATCGATCGGGGTCGGCACGCTTCGCGCCATTTTGGCGGGCGCTTATCCGCTGCCATCGCCCAGGGCCGCGGCAACATCCGCGCAAGTGATGCTCGCCTGGCTGGCGCGGTGCTCGTACTGATCTTCATGAGCCCGGGTGCGCTTCAAACCGAGGCGGCCTGCGCCCGATCGGTCCAGGAACGCGGCACCGACCGCACCAAAAAACGCTGATCCGATCGCGCGGCGCACGGCTTCCCTAACCACGGGCGTCGCTTCGGCGAAACCCCTCCCGTACTCGCTCGGGAGGGAACATCGCACCGTGTCAGTGCCGAATTGGTCTAGGCGCCGAAGCGAGGCTCCGGCACGCCCTTGATGCCGAGGTCGTAGATGGCAAAGAGGCTGCCGCGGAGCACGCCGTCGCCGGGAAAGCGCGGCAGCGGCGGCTTTGCCATCGAGGTCACGAACAGGATGTCGAGATTGGGCCCGCCGAACATCACGCTGGTCACCTTCTTCACCGGCATGTCGATCACGCGCTCGACCTTCCCGTCGGGCGTATAGCGCTTCAGCTTGCCGTCGTAGACCTGCGCGTTCCACAAGCAGCCTTCGGCATCGACCGTTGAACCATCTGCGGCGCCGCCGGTGGACGTGTCGATCTTGGTGAAGGTGCGCCGGTTGGAGACGTTGCCGGTCTTGATGTCGTAGTCATAGGCCCAGATCTCGCCGGACCAGGAATCGGCGAAGTAGAAGGTCTTGTCGTCGGGACTCCAGCAGGGGCCGTTGGAGACGATGATGCCGCTGTCGATCTTGGTTACCTTGAAGTCGGGATCGACACGGTAAAGCGAGCCGTTCGGTCCCGATTCCATGGTGTCCATCGAGCCCGAGACGAAGCGGCCGCGCCGGTCGACCTTGCCGTCGTTGATTCGCGTGGTCTTCAAGTCCGGCTCGGGATCGTGGATGAGCGTCGATTCGCCGGTCTTGAAGTCGAGCAGGTGGAACCCGGTCGCCAGCGACATGAGCGCGCCGTTGCCGTCCTTCCTGAGCGCCATCGAGCCGATCTTCGCCGGCACGTCCCAGGCGCGGATTTCGCGTCCGTCCACCGTGCAGCGGAAGATGTTGCAGCCGAAGCTGTCGATCCAATAGAGCCGCTGCTGCTCCACATCCCAAAGCGGGCCTTCGCCGAGGATGGTCTTCACATCGACCAGCACTTCGATCCGCATGGCTTTCTCCCCTATCCTTTGAACCGTGGCTCGGCGATGCCCTTCACCCCAAGGCCGTGCACCGCGAACACCATGCCGGCTTCCTGCTCGCGGGGATAGCGGCCGTTGAATGGCCGCGCCATTGAGGTGACGAAGGCGATGTCGAGATTGGGACCGCCGAAGCTGATGCTGGTGGTCGAGAAGACCGGCAAGCCGACCAGCCGGTCGATCACGCCGTTCGGGTCGAAGCGGACCAACCGCCCCGCATAAACCTCGACGCTCCAGACATAGCCGTCGCTGTCGACCGTCGCGCCATCGGGATAGCCCTGCAGACCCTCGAACGTGGCGTAAACGTGTCGGGCGCGCACGTTTCCGGTGGCGGTGTCGTAGTCATAGGCCCAGATCGCACGCTTGTAGGAATCGGCGAAGTAGAGCGTCTTGCCGTCGGGGCTGAAGCAGGGCCCGTTGGAGCAGATGATGCCTTCGTCGAGCGTCGTCATCTTGAGATCGGGATCGAGCCGGAACAGCTTGCCGACCGGCTCGCCCTCCGACCAATCCATGGAGCCCGCGACGAAGCGGCCTTGGCGATCCACCTTCCCGTCGTTCATGCGCGGCCGGAGCTCGCCCGGCTGGGTCGTGTTGATCCGCTTCACTTCGCCGGTGTCGAAATCGAGGAAGTGGAATCCGCTGCGCAGCGCGCAGACGGCACCGCCCTTCTCGCGCAGCGCCATGGAGCCGATCTCCTCCGGCACGTCCCAGGTCTTGCGGTCGCCGCCCTTCAGGTCGGCGCGATGCACTTTCTTGCCGTAGGAGTCGATCCAGTAGAGCCGCTCCTCTTTCGCGTCCCAGAGCGGCCCCTCGCCGAGACTGTCTTTCTGAGCGCTGAAGACCTCAATGCGCAGCATGGCGTTCTCCCTAGAAGGCGACCTTGTCCGCGCCCTTGAGGCTCAAGATCTGCCGGGCCTCATCGGGTGTCGCGATCTCCATGCCGAGGCCTTCGATCATCCTGCGTGCCATCGTCACCTGCTCGGCGTTGGATTGCGCGAGGCGCCCGGGGCCGCCCCAGAGCGAGTCTTCGAGGCCGACGCGCACATGGCCGCCCATCGCCAGCGCCATGGATATGATCGGCATCTGGTTGCGGCCGGCGCCCAGCACCGACCATTGGTACTTGTCGCCGAACAAGCGGTCGGCGGTGCGCTTCATATGGATCACGTCCTCGGGATGCGGGCCGATGCCGCCGAGGATGCCGAATACGGTCTGCACGAAGAGCGGCGGTTTCACCAGGCCGCGCTCCAGGAAGTGGTTCAGGTTGTAGAGGTGCCCGACGTCGTAGCACTCGAACTCGAAGCGGATGCCGCTGTCGTTCAGGGTGCGCAACGCGTATTCGATGTCCTTGAACGTGTTGCGGAAGATGAGATCGACCGAGTTCTCGAGATGCTCCTTCTCCCATGGATGCTTGAACTCCTTGAACCGGTTCAGCATCGGAAAGAGACCGAAATTCATCGAACCCATGTTGAGCGACGCGACCTCGGGCTTGAACCGGACGGAAGGCTGGATCCGCTCTTCGATCTTCATCCAGGGCGCGCCGCCCGAGGTCAGGTTGACCACGCAGTTGGAGCGCTGCTTGATCACCTTCAAGAACGGCTCGAAGGCCTCCGGCGTCTGGTCCGGTTTGCCGGTCTTGGGATCGCGGGCGTGGAGATGCACCACGGCGGCTCCGGCCTCTGCGGCGCCGATCGCGGCATCCGCGATCTCCGACGGCGTCACCGGCAGGTATTGTGACATCGACGGCGTGTGGATCGCGCCGGTAACGGCGCAGGTGATGATGACTTTACGCTTCTGGGCCATGATGCTTCTTCCTTAGGAACCGATATCCTTCGCCGCCTTGCGCTTGTGCGCGATCAGAGCCATCAGTCGGCGGTCGCGCCAGGCGTGACGCTTCTGCAGGTCCCCTTCCGGCAGCTTCGCGCGGCGCTCCTTCTCGACGGTCTTCATCACCTCGCCTGACCAGTCGACGCGGCGCTGCATCGAAGGAAACAGCCGCGAATAGATCTGCTGATAGCGTTCGCAGTAGTCCTTGACCCCGCCGGGCGCATTCAAGTCGATGGTCTCGAACGGTCCCATGAAGGACCAGCGCAGCGCCAGCCCTTCGCGGATGCCGACATCGACGTCCTCGACCGAGGCGTAGCCGTCGGCGACCAAGCGGAACGCCTCCTCCAAGAGCGCGCCCTGCATCCGGTTCATGACGAAGCCGTCGAGCTCGCGCTTCATCACGATCGGCGCTTGGCCCGAAGCGACCGCGAGCTTCCGCGTCTTCTCCATGGCCTCCGGCGCCGTCCACGGCGCCGGCACGATCTCGACCGCCGGGATGAGATAGGGCGGATTGATCGGATGCATGACCAGGCAGCGTGCGCGACCCTTTAGCGTTTCTGTGAATTTCGAGGGTAGGATCGCCGAGGTCGAGCTCGCCAGCACCGTCTCCGGCGCCGCCGCGGCGTCCAGCGCCGCGAAGATCTTCTGCTTTACCGCGACGTCTTCCGGCGTGTTCTCCTGCGCATGCACGGCGCCATCGAGCGCGGCTTCGAGGCTGGCGACCGGCTTCATCCGCGCGATCAGCTGATCGGCGCTCTGGCCCCCCAACAATCCCTCGCTCTCCAGCGGCTCCGCCATCTCGCGGGCAAAGGCAATCGCTTTTTCCGGAGCACCCGCCACCTGATCATAGAGCCGGACCTCATGTCCGGCCCGGGCGAAGCTGATGGCCCAGGCTCGCCCCACGAGGCCGCTTCCGATGATGGCAATGTTCGCCATAGTGATCTTCCCCTAGAGCGTCTCGACGTTGCCGTCGACGCCGAGCGATTGTCCGGAGATATTCTCGCCCAAGGGCGAGAGCAGAAACAACACCATCGCCGCCACGTCGTGCGGCGAGACCATGCGGCGGAGCGACACCTTTTCCAGATACTGCTTCTCCATCGCCTGATAGGTGACGCCGAGCTGCCCCGCGCGCGCCTTGATGACGCCCTCGATCCGCGGCCCTTCGACGATGCCGGGCAGGATCGCGTTCACCCGGATATTGTCCGGCCCGAGCTCCTTGGCGAGGCTCTGGGTGAAGCCGATGACGCCGAACTTCGCCGCCGCATAAGGTGTGCGGAAGGCATAGCCGTGGCGGCCGGCGGCCGAGGACATGTTGACGATCGCCCCGCCGCCCGCGGCCTTCAGCATTGGCACGGCCTTGCGGGTGCAAAGAAACTGGCCGTTGAGGTCGATGTCGATGCAGCGCCGCCAGTCGTCGGGCTCGATCTGCTCGACCGCGGCGGTCGGGCCGGCGATGCCGGCATTGTTGATCAGCGCATCGAGCCCGCCCAGCGACTTCGCAGCCTCGGCAAAGAAGCGGTCGACATCGCTCTCCCTGGAGACATCCGCAGTGGTGGTGCCGTGTTGCGGATGAGCCTTTCGGAAATCGGCGAGCAGCGGCTCGGAGATGTCGCAGATATGCACCCTGGCGCCGTGCTCGATCAGCATGTCGGTGATCGCCCGGCCGATACCCGAGGCGCCGGCCGATACGACGACGCGCAGACCGGGCTTCAACCCGTTGACCCATTTCCGGCCGGCCAGTTCCGCCATGATTCTCTCCTAATTGTTCCGCTCGCGGAGTGCCACCACGGCGGCCAGCACCACGAGGCCGAAGATGATGACCCGCGTCGCATAGGGCAGTGTGGTGCCGGCGAGGAGCGTCTGGAGCGCGGTCAGCAGCAGCACGCCGCCGACCATGCCGAGATAGCTGCCGCGCCCGCCGGTGATCAGGGTGCCGCCGACCACCACGACGGCGATCGATGGCAGCATGTACTCGTCGCCCATGCCGAGGCTCGCCTGGCCGGAGAAGCCAGTGAGCATCGCGCCGACCAGTGCCGAGCAGAATCCGGAGAGCGCATAGACCAGCATGATGGTGCGGTCGACATTGATGCCCGAGAGCGCCGCCACCTTCTCGCCATTGCCGAGACCATAGACCCGGCGGCCGAAGGGGGTACGGCGATGCAGAATGACCGCCGCCGCGACGAAGATTACGATGAACACCACAGCCGGCGTCACCAGGTGCGACTTGTCGGTCATGAACCAGCGCATCAGCGGCGCCGAGAAGCCGCCCGGCGTGCCCTGGCAGTAGAGCAGGGCGATGCCCTGCAGGATGCCGTTCATGGCCAGCGTCATCACGATCGGCGAGATGCCGAAGATCGCGATGCCGATGCCGTTGGCGACGCCGACGAGGCAGCCGATCAGCAGCACCAGCGGCAGGGCGTAGAGCATCGGCCCGTCATGGCCGTTGACGATCCCGGCGAGCAGGATACCGGCGAGGGCGATGGTCCAGGGCACCGAAAGATCGAGGCCGCCGGTCAGGATCACCGTGCCTTGCCCCAGCGCCAGAATCAGCAGGAAGGAGGAGAGCACCAGGATCGAGTTGTAGTAGCTCCAATGCAGCAGCGCGCCGCCGATCGTGAGCTCGGTCGCCACCAGCACGATGACGAAGCAGATATAGGCCGGGAGCGCATAGCGGATCGCTTCGGCATTGCGCGTGAGAAACGAGGGGACCGGCGTCTTGTGCGACTTCGCCTCGATCCCCGGCAGGCGCAGTCGCTGCGCGGCTCGGCTGGCTTGGCGCGGCAGCGTTCCCTTGCGCCAGGCGCTGAGGCGGACGAAGCCGGCGCGCAGATGTTTGGCGGCGCGCGAGTGGCGGCTGATCGCGCCCACCAGCACCGCCAGGATCAGGATGCAGCCTTCGACGATGGTCGAGAAATAGGCGGAGACGTTCAGCACCAGCAGGATATTGATGATGATCATCAGGATGTAGGCGCCGACAATCGAGCCGACGCAGCCGCCGCGCCCGCCGCCCAATCGCGTGCCGCCGACCACGACCGCGCCGAAGATCTGCAGCAGCATCGAATTGCCGACCAGGGGATCTCCCGCACCCGTCTGGGCGCTGACGAAGACGCCGGCGAATCCGTAGCAACCGCCCGCCAGCACGTAGACGATGAACTGCACCCAAGGGACGGCGATGCCGCGGGCGCGCGCCGCATCCATGTCGCTGCCGATCGCGTAGATCCCGGTGCCGAGCCGCGTGCTCTTCAGCCAGAGCCAGAGCAGGATCAGGATCGCCATCAGCACCAGCGCCATCGGGATCACCTCCGGCACGGCATCCTGCGCCAGCGCCGCGCTGAGATCGGCCGGAATCTGACCGCCCGGCTTGTCCATCACCAGCAGCGTCAGGCCTTGCACGATGAACATGGTGGAGAGCGTCACCACGATCGGCTGCAGCCGCAGGAAGGCGATGAAGATGCCGTTGAAGGCACCGGTCGCCATGCCCACGCCGACGCCGAGCAGCGCCCAGGTCACGATGCTGGCCGGGCTGTCCTGCATCTGGGTCGCGAGGATCACATTGACCAGCGAAATGACCGCGCCGGCCGAGAGATCGAAGCCGCCGGTCAGGATGACCAGCGTCTGGCCCGTGCCGGCGATGGCGAGCGGCGCGCCGCCGGTCGACAGCGAGCTGATGTCGAAGTAGCTCAAGCCTCCATGGCTCATCAGCCCGTTGATCGCCATCAGCACGGCGAAGACCGCGATCGCGACCAGCACGCCACGATAGCGACCGACGCGAAGGCTGCGGCGCGGGCTCGGAACGGCGGCGGCGGAGAGGCTGGTCATGCGACGCGCTCCCGCTGCGTCTCGCCATGGCCGAGCGCCGCCCGCATGATCGCATCCTCGTTGAGGGTCGCGTCGGCGACCTCGCTGACGACCCGGCCCTGGTAGAGCACCAGCACGCGGTCGGCGAGATGGACCAGCTCCGGAATCTCGGTCGAGTAGAGCAGGATGCTGCCGCCGGCTTCCACGTATTGTCGCATCAGCCGGTAGAGCTCGTGCTTGGTGCCAACGTCGATGCCGCGGGTCGGATCGTAGAGCAGCAGCACTCGACTCTCGGCCAGCAGCCATTTGGCGATGGCGATCTTCTGCTGGTTGCCGCCGGAGAAGGCGCCGACCCGGGTCCAGAGCGCGCGGTCGGCGACATCCACGCGCTGGAACACGCCGGCGACCGCCTCGCGCTCCTGCTTGAGATCGATGAAACCCAACCGCGCGAACCGGTCGATCACCGGGATCGAGGTGTTCTCGGTGCCGGAGAGCTTGAGGAACAGGGCTTCGGTCTTGCGGTCCTCGGGCACCAGGCTGATTCCGATATTGGCTCTGACGGCGTCGGTCGGGCTGGCGATGGTCACGGGCTTGCCGTCGACCGCGATCCCGCCGCCGGTGATCTCCGCCGCCCCGAAGCAGGCGACGAAGAGATCGAGCTGGCCCATGCCCTGAAGTGCCGCGATGCCGAGGATCTCGCCCTTGTGGAGCGCGAATGAGGCATCGGAGAGCTTGCCGTCGGTGGCGAGGTGATCGACCCGCAGCACCTCGGCGCCCGATTGATGGGTCTTCGCCGGCTTCTCCGGAAAAGCCTGGCCGATCGAGCGGCCGACGATCATCCGGATCACTTCCTCGTCGTTGAAGTCGGCGACCTTGCCGGTCGCGATATGCTGCCCGTTCCTGAGCACGGTCAGCGAGTCGCAGAAATCGCGCACCTCCCTGAGGCGATGCGAGATGAAGATTACGGTGACGCCCTTCGCCTTCTCCCGGGCGATCACCTCACCCAGCCAGTCGACATCGGTACCGGAGAGCGAGGAGGTGGGCTCGTCCAGCAGCAGGATCTTCGGCTGGCGGTAGAGGGCGCGCGCGATCTCGATCTTCTGCTTGATGGCGAGGTCGAGCTCGCCGACCTCGGCCTGGAGATCGATGGCGTCGAGGCCGAGGCCGGCGAAATGCCGGCCGACCGCCGCTTCGGCCCCGCGGCGCCTGACGAGGCCGAGCGCATTGACCGGCGCGTAGGGCAGCAACACGTTGTCGAGCACGGTGAGGTCGCGCACCAGGGTCATTTCCTGGAACGCGGTCTGGATGCCAAGCGCATGGGCGGCGCGCGGCGAGCGCAAGGCGGCGGGCTCGCCGAAGACGCGGAATGCGCCCTGGTCCGGCGACATCAGGCCGCTCAAGAGCTTGACGATGGTGGACTTGCCGGCGCCATTCTCGCCGAGCAGCGCATGCACGCTCGCCGTTGCAACCTCGAAGGAGACGTCGTCGACCGCGACGGTGGCGCCGAACGCCTTGCGCACATGCTCGGCCCCGATGGCGATCGGTTGGGTCATGCGAAATCCGAAATGGTCCAGAAAGAAGCTGGACGACGCGGCGTGCGCCGTCCAGCAGGTCAGGGGACTCAGGGCTCGGGCTGGCCGACCAACGCGGCCTGGAACCCGACTTCGGGAGTCTGGTCGGAGAAGATCGAGGCGAACCAGCCGGGGTTCGGCACGAGCGACGGCGGGAAGGCGTTGCAGCCCGCCTTCATCTCGTCCCAGGAGCCGGTCTCGCAGTATTTGATCGTGTCGTTGGTCACGATCGGCAGCGGCAGCGTGGTCAGCTTCGGGATGTCCTTGCCTTCGAGCTTCTGGACCGCGAGCTTCAATGCCAGCGCGCCGGAATAGGGCGGCGAAGCATAGGAGATGCGCGGCGCACCCATGGGCGCGTAAGGCGAATCGCCGCCTTCGACCTTGGTGCCGGCGGGCAGCATCTGGATGCGGCCGCCGTTGGAGCCTTCACCGGCGCAGGGCAGCAGCTCCTCCGGCTTCTTGCCGGATTCGAGCTGCATCGCGTTCGCCGTGTAGCAGCCGACCTGCATCCAGAGCCCGTTGATCTCGTTCCAGTTATGGGTGGCGAGGATCTTCGAGAGCTCGGTGCGGGCGACCGCCTGGCTCCACATGCCGACTGCCTCGGCGACGATCTTGATGTCCGGGTTCTTGGCGAAGACTTCCTTCGCCGCCTTGGTCCGCAGCGTATCGACCGAGGTGCCGGGCACGCCGGTGATGACGACGATGTTGCCCTTGCCGTTCAACTTCTTCACCAGCCATTCCGCGGTCACGCGCCCGGCTTCTTCCTGGTCGATGGTGACGTTATAGGCGCAGGGCTCGTCGATGGCACCATCATAGGCGATGATGATCACGCCCTTGTTGCAGGCGTTCTTGACCGCGGCGTTGAGCGCGGTCGGCGAGATCGGGTAGACGACGATCGCCTGGGCGCCCGCCTGCACCATGGCGTTGATCTGCTGGATCTGCCGTTGGGCGTTCGGCCCCGCGACCTGCACCTGCAGATCGACCTTGTCGGCGAAATCCTTGTGCGCGGCCATGGCCTTCACCATGTTGGCCGCTTCCGCCTGCCAGTCGTTGCCGATGTAGGACATCGACAAGAAGATCTTGAACTTGTCCGCATGCGCGGCGCCCGCCTGGGCGCAGAGCCCCAGTGCGACGGCCGCCGCCGTCCAAAGGCGCCAACCGGGGAGTCGCCACCCCGTCCTGAACGATTTCATTTCATCTCTCCCATGGCGTAGCCGGTTGCGTCGGGTGCGTCGCGCGCCCAGGACCCCGTCCGCGGCCACATCGGAGCAGAGCCCAAACTTCTTTTTGATCATTTGATCATAAATCAGATATCATGGGCCGAGCAAGCATGTTCCCGTCTTGACGGTTTGACGACGCGACGATACCGCAACTCCTGTATGTCCGTGGAAACGACTCAGCGACCGAAGCGACGCACCTCCGCCCTGCCGCAGATGCAAGTGGCACGCGTCACCTTGCCTGGGGAAATCTATCAACGCCTGAAGGCGATGATCCTTGATGGCGGCCTGATGCCGGGCGAGCTCGTCACCATCCAGGGCCTCGCCGGCGCCTTCGGTGTCAGCGCCATGCCGGTGCGCGAGGCGCTGCAGCGCTTGACGGCGGAAGGCGCGCTCCGCGTGATCTCGGGCCGATCGGTCGGGATTCCGGAGCTGCAGTCCGATCGCCTGACCGATCTCACCAAGGTCCGGGTCGAGATCGAGAGTCTCGCCGCCTCCTGGGCGACGCCGCGCATGAGCGAGGCGGATACGGCGCGCCTGCAGGATCTGGTCGAGACCATGACGAAGGCGGTCGAAGCGGGCGACACGAGGACCTACGTCCGGGCCAACCATGATTTCCACTTCACGATCTATGCCGCCTCGGGCTCGGAGACGCTGCTCTCCGTGATCGAGGCGCTGTGGCTGCAGGTCAGTCCCTATTTCCACCTGCTGCACGGCGTGCGCGGCGCCGGCAACTACGACAACGCCAACCACGAGCACAAGCTCATCCTCCAGGCCATCCGCGCCGGTGACGCCGAAGGCTGCGCCGCGCATCTCCGCGGTGACATCGAGTCCGCCACCGCGGGTCTGCTGAAGCTGCTGCGCTAGCCGCCGCGCCTTACTGCTCGGGTTGCCCGACCAGCGCGGCGCTGAGTCCGACTTCCGGCGTGGTCTCGGAATAGATCGAGGCGAACCAGCCCGGATTGGCGATGATCGACGGCTGGAACACGTTGCAGCCCGCCTTCATCTCCGCCCAGGTGCCTTCCTTGCAGAGCTTCACGTTGTCGTTGGTGACGATGTTCTGCTCCACCGTGGTCAGCGCCGGGATCTCCTGGCCCTCGAGCTTCTTGACCGCCAGGGTCAGCGCGAGCGCGCCGGTGAAGTTCTGCGAACCCGAGGACCAGCGCCGGGCACCCATCGGCCGATAGGTGCCGCTGGCACCCTCGACCTCGGTGCCCACCGGCAGCATCTGGATCCGCCCGCCGTTCGAGGCCTCGCCGGCGCAGGGCCGGAGCTTATCGTCGGGGATGCCGGCCTCGCTCTCCATGGAATTGGCGGTGTAGCAGCCGGCCTGCATCCAGAGCCCGTCGATCTGGTCCCAGGGATGGGTCGCGATCAGCTTGGTGAGCTCGGTGCGCGCGACGGCCTGGCTCCACATGCCGTTCACCTCGGAGACGATGTGGATGTCCGGATGCTTGGCGAAGACTTCCTTGGCGCCCTCGTTGCGCAAGGTGTCGACGGTGGTGCCCGGCACGCCGGTCACCATCACGACGTTGCCCTTGCCGTGCAGCTGGTCGACCAGCCATTCGGCCGACTTCTGGCCCCAGGCTTTCTGGTCGATATGGACATTGTAGGCGCAAGGCTCCGAGATGATGGAGTCGTAGGCGACGATGACGACGCCCTTGTCGCAGGCGTTCTTCACCACCTGGTTCAGCGCCGTCGGCGAGATCGGATAGACGATGATCGCCTGGGCGCCCGCCTGCACCATGGCGTTGATCTGCTGGATCTGGCGCTGGGCATTGGGCCCGGCCACCTGCACCTCGAGATCCACCTTGTCGCGATAGGTGGAACTGGCCGCCATCGCCTTCAGCATATTGGCCGCCTCGGCCTGCCAGTCGTTGCCGATATAGGACATCGACAGGAAGATCTTGAACTTGCCCGCGGCCTCGGCGCGGTCGACCGCGCCTGAGAATCCGGCAATCAAGCCCATGGCCATGGTGAGGCCGGCAGCTGCGATCTTCGCCTTCGACAGAAGCGTCATTTCATCCTCCCGGTTCGTCGTTCGGCGGCTCGTTTGTCGGCCGCCATTGCCCCTTGGACGCTTGTTGATGGGGTCCAGCGTCTTCGCGGCCAGTATGCCATCGACTTTCGGCAGGTCAACATATTCTATCGAACATCTGTGATCACAGATAGGATAGAAGTCTCTTGCCTGGAGATTTGCCCGCCGATGCGATGCCACTCCCGGCAGTAGAGGAACGGTCGACTAGAAGGCGCGACTCCGTCGCGAACTGCGGGGTAGAGCGGCATCGCCGGCCGTGACTTCGACCGGGGCACCGAAGTGATGCCGGCGGAACCAGGAGGCCGCGGCACGGATGTCGAGCGCCAGGGCAAACCGGGCTTCTGCCGTATCGTGTCGCTCCATCGCGGCGACCACCCGTTCATGCACCGAGACGCCGCGGCGGAACATGTCGATCGAGCCCGGCACGTGCTGGACGAAGGCGAGGACCGGGCCGAAGCGCAGCCAGAGCGAGCCGATGATCTTCAGCAGGGTGTCGGACTCCGCCACTTCGTAGACCGCGAAATGGAAGTGCTGATTGCCTTGCAGCATGCCGCTCGCGTCTTCCGCCTCGATCGCGGCGCCGAAGTCCCGGTTGATCTTTCGCAGCCTGTTGCAGATTGCAGGCGTGGCGCGCTGGGCTGCGCGCTGCGCGGCATAGCCTTCCACCTCGCAGCGCAGCCGGATCCATTCGTCATAGGTCTCCGATGTCAGCGACGCGACCTGGAAGGTGCGGTTGGGCAGCTGGGTCAGCGCGTTCTCGGTGACCAGGCGCTGGATCGCCTCACGGACCGGCATCGGGCTGGTCCCGAGCGCCGCGGCGAGGGCGCGGATGGTCAGCACCTCGCCCGGCATGAAGCGGCCCTGGTACAGCGCGTTCCGCAACTCCTGATAGACGCGCTCCTGCACGGTCGTCACGTCGATCGGTCTGACCTTGTCGTCCATCTCGTCCTTCCACGGCGGGGCGAATCGCGCCCCGCAGATCCCGATTATAAAGACTTTGGAGGAGCTTACCGAACCAAACTCGATTTTGACACTCTCTATCGTCGATATGTGATCACAAAATTGATTGCGCCGACGGCCTCAGCGGCTATCCTCGATGCCAACCAAGAAACCGGTGGGGAGAGGCGCCATGGTCGAGATCCGCCTGATCGTCAATGCGAAGAACCATCTGGGGGAGGGGCCGCTCTGGGACGTTGCGGAGCAGCGTCTCTACTGGATCGACAGCTCGGCCGCCGAGATCTACAGCGCGAAGCATGATGGCAGCGACATCCGGCGGTACTTCGTCCCCGCGCATATCGGATCCATGGCGCTGCGCGAGCGAGGCGGCGCGCTGCTGGCGCTCGCCAACGGCTTCAGCCTCTATGACTTCGAGACACAGAAGCTCACGCATATCGGCGATCCGGAAGCGGACGAGCCGGAGAACCGCCTCAACGACGGCAAGGTCGATCGGCGGGGGCGTTTCCTCGCCGGCTATATGTCCTACGATCACGACCGCGAGGACGCGACCCGCGGCCAGCGGCCGGTCCGGAACTCCGCGCTCTACCGGCTGGATCCCGATCTCTCGATCCATCGCCTGGACAGCGGAATCAAATGCTCGAACGGCCCGTGTTGGAGCCCGGACAACAAGACCTTCTATTTCTGCGATTCCTACGACAAGGTGATGTACGCCTATGACTACGACATCGCGACCGGCCAGGTCTCCAATCGGCGGACCTTTCTGACGGCCCGGGAGTATCCGGGCACGTTCGACGGCTCGACCGTCGATGCCGAGGGCTATATCTGGAACGCCCATGTCTTCGGCGGCCGCATCATCCGCTATTCGCCCAAGGGCGAGATCGACCGCATCATCGAGTTCCCGGTGCGCAACCTCACCAGCGTGATGTTCGGCGGCCCCAACCTCGACATCCTCTTTGTCACTTCCATGGGCCGGCCGATGAAGGGCGTGCCGCAGAAGGAGAAAGAGGCGGGCGGGCTCTTCGCCGTCCACGGCCTCGGCGTCAAAGGACTGCCGGAGCCACGGTTCGCCGGCTGAGCAAAGGAAGACAGGGAGAACAGAGCATGTTGCGACCGGTGCGCCGCATCGTCACCACCAACGACGCCGACGGCAAGTCCGGCGTGATGATCGACGGCATGGCCGAGAACACGATCACCGTGCTGACCGAGCTCTGGATCACAGAGGCCGGCCGGCACAACCACCTGGACGGCATCGACCACGCCGGCCGCTCGACCCAGCTGGAGCCGCCCAAAGGCGGCACGCTCTTCCGCTATTTCGAGATCCCGCCGGAGAGCGAGTTCGCGCATCTTTCCGCAGCGGAGAAGCAGCAGGCCGCGGCCGACTGGTTCGCGGCCATGCAGGGCGCGCATCTCCGGCCCGACACGAGCAAGCATCCGGCGATGCACAAGTCGACCACCACCGATTACATCATCCTGCTCTCGGGCGAGATCACCCTGGTGCTCGACAAGGAGGAGCGCACGCTGAAGCCGCTCGACTGCGTCGTGCAGCGCGGTACCAACCACGCCTGGGTCAATCGCGGCAAGGAGAATGCGCTGCTGATGGCTGTGCTGGTCGATGACGGCAGCCACGGGCCGGCCGGCTAAGGCTGGGCAGCATCGAGCGCCAGCACGCTCGCGCCGATGATGCCGGCATGGTTCCCGGTCTCGGCCGGAACAATCAGCGGTGGGCGGCCGGGCAGGGGCAGGACGAAGTCGCGGATGTGCCGGGCAATCTTGTCGATGAAGAACGATCCCGCGAGGGAGACGCCGCCGCCCACGACGATCGCCTCCAGGTTCAGCATGTTCGACATGATGCCCATCGCCTGAGCGAGCCAGCGCGCGGCTTCGTCGACCGCCTGCAGCGCCTCCGGCTCGCCGGCCTTGGCGCGATCCATGACCGCCCTCGCATCTTGTGTCTCCACCGCAGGCTTCAATTCGCGGCATCGCCGGACCAGGGCGGAGGCGCTGGCCAGGTGCTCCAGCATGCCGGGCACCGGCCGCGCGATATCGGTTCGCGCAGGGTCCATCGACATGCAGCCGAATTGCGGCGAGAGGCCGTCCGGCCCGTCGATCACCTTCCCGTCGATCACCACTGCGCCGCCGATCCCGGTGCCGAGGGTGAAGAGGGCGAAGCGCCGGAACCGCCGGCCGGCGCCGTGGCGCAGCTCGCCCGTGGTGGCGTTGACCGCGTCATTGCGGACCCGCGTCGGCATGCCGAACCGCTGGCGGAGGATGTCGCTCAACGAACCTCCCATCAGGCACGGCAGCGCCGGACAACGGCCGCGAAGCATGCCGGTCTCGGGATTCGGCACACCGGGCACGCCGATCCCGATGGCGACGGCGTCGTGGCGTGCGATCAGTCCTTCGACGGCGTCGGTCAACAGCATGACGAACTCGGCGAACGAAATCTCGTGATGGACCGGAATGCGCGCGGCCTCGAGCAAATTGCCCCCATCGTCGACGGCGCCGATCTTGATCGCCGTCCCGCCGATATCGACCCCGATTGCAACCGGCATGGAGCTACGCCGCCGGCTTCGGTTGCGCTTTCGGTGGGCGCACGTTCAGCTTCGCGCCCAGGTCCGGATAGATCATCTTGTCGGGGTCGACGCCGCGAGCGACCGCGAGCTCGCACGCATACCACTGAAAGGGGATGGGCGCCCAGGTGGCGGCCAGCCAGTCGTATTCCGGTGCCTTCGGCCAGTCGACGTCGATGTCGAACCGCGTCACATGGCCGGAGAGATTGGCGATCGCGAGCCGCGGCCCGAGCGGAGTCAGCGCCTCGCCGAGATTGGCCGCGACCTTCGCCTCGGCTTCGCTTTGCACGATCACGATGACGAGGCTCCGGGCCGTCGTGCCGTAGCTGTGGCCGTGCAAGGCTTCCTCGGTGTCGAAACCCGCCGTCGGCACGCCGCTGATCTCGGCGACCTTCAATCCGGATTCCAGGGCGGCGCCCAGATGCTGTGACTGCCCGGCGAAGAGGATGTAGTCGGGCACGCCGTAGCGCGCGAGCAGCGCCTTGGCGGCGGCACGGCCGGTCTCCACGGTTGCCTCCAGCGGCTTCGCCAGCGCAGCGAGATCGAGCCCGCGGCCGCCGAGCGCTGCTGCAATGGCGAACAACGAGAGCACGGTGGCGGTATAGCCCTTGGTCTTCGGTCCCACGGTCTCGGCACCGATCGGCATCGCCAGCACGTCGGCCCCGGTCTTGGCGAGCGCGCTCTCGCCGTCGCCGGTCAGGGCGATGGTGGCGAAACCGGTAGCGAGCGATCGCCGTGCCGCCTCGACTGGCGTCAGACTGGTGCCGGACTGCGAGGCGACGACGACAAGCGTGCGCTGGTTGTTCGGTATCGGTGGCCGGCGCAGGAAGGCCTCGGGCTCCTTGGCGATCACGGTGGCGCCCGTCAGGGCTTCGAAGGCGTCGGCGGCGGAGAGCAGGGCGTTCATCGAGGAACCGGTGCCGACCAGAACGATCCGCTCCGGCTTCTCCTGCAGGGACGCAAGCCTGGCCAGGTTGGCGGCGACCTTGGAGGGCAGCCCCGCGAGGATCGTCGGCTGCTCGCGAATATAGGCGCCGATCTGCATGCTGGCCCTCGCTGCGAGAATCATTCAAATGAACCGGACTATAGCACCTTGTGTAGGCATGGCAGGGAACCGGCCGCTTCGCTTGGGGTTGCACCAGTTTGCGGTCATGCTGACGACCGTCTTGGAGGGAGCCGGCCGCTTTCTTTGCAGCGCGGCGCCGAGGTTGCCATGCTGGTCTCTTCGAGCCGACTGCGTCCGCAGGCCCTGATCGTCGACGACGACGATCTCTTCCGCCGCTATCTGCAAGGTGTGCTCGCGGCGTTCGGCTTCCTGCCGAACTATGCCGAGAACGCACAGTTGGCGCTCCGCGTGCTGGAGCGCCTGTCCCCCGACCTCATCATCACCGACATCTACATGCCGGGCGGCGACGGGTTCGAGCTCATCAACCGGCTGCGACTGCAGGGCGATGCCACGCCGATCATCGCCATGTCGGGCGGAGGCGCGCATCCGGAATACGATGCGCTCGGCATCGCCGCGACGCTCGGCGCCAACGCCTGCATCGCCAAGCCGATTCGCAACGCCCAGCTGCTACAGCTGATCGGCGAGGTGATGCGCGAGACCGGCGACGTCCGCGATCACGGCGCCAGCCGCCGGAGGGTGCACGGTGGGCGCGTCCAAACTTCGTGACGCGCCACGCCTCAGGCCATGATCGTCATGACCTCCTCCGGCCCGAGCTTCGTGCGTCGGTCGAAGCGGCCGATCGTGAGGCGCCCAGTCCGGAAGGCCATGGTGTCGAGATTGGTGCGGTTCGGGCGGAGCTCGACCTCGTAAGACGGGGTGTGGCCGTGGACGATGTGCTTCTCGTGCAGGCGGTTGTCATCGAGAAAGCGGTCGCGGATCCACAACATGGTGTCGTCGGACTGCTGGTCGATGGGCACCCCGGGGAAGATGCCGGCATGGACAAACAGGTGATGCTCGGTCTCGAACGTGACCGGCAACGCGGCGAACCAGGCGAGTACGGCCGGGGGTAAGGCGCCGCCAAACGACCGCAACGTCGCGTCGCCGCCATTGTCGAGCCACAGAAAGCGATCTCGACCGGCCGCGGCATCGCAAGCCATGGCCTCGTGATTGCCCTTGAGGCAGATCCAGCGGTCGCCCGGCCGAGTCGGACCGCGCATCAGGGTTTCCACCACCGGCTTGCTGTCCGGACCGCGGTCGATGTAGTCGCCGAGGAATACCACCGTGGCCGCCGTCGTCTCCCGCTCGATCGTCGCAAGCGCCTTCTTGAGCAGGTCGAAGCGACCGTGGATATCGCCGATGGCATAAATGTCATGCGTCATGGAACAGTATCCCCGTCACGGCGCGCTCCGATGATGGGCGATACTGGGATTGAACCAGTGATCCCCACGATGTCAACGCCTGGGTCAACGCCTGGCTCGGCTCGGAAAGCCCGGAGAATATGGCCGAAGACGTGCGAACATCAGGCTCCGGCGCGCTCGAACATCTGAATTTCAGGTCGATTCTGCGCCATCGTTCGCTACGGCACGCGCCGGATCGCACTGCGAGCAAACCTCGGGCGCGGCCTGGTCGAATAACGGCGTATTCTTGAGGTGATCGTCATCACACTACTATAGAGTGCATATGCTATCGCCCATTCGACCATTCTGAAGTCGGGGGACACGGTTTACCCGCTGCGGTAGACGCGCAGAATGCAACGCTAACGTCATGCGGCCATCCGCTGACCCCAAAAGTGTGCGATCAAATTCATTTGGTTACTATTCAACCGAAAATTTGATCGATGGGTAGAATGGTTTTGCGATGTCGCTCAGGTTGGCGATATAGTGCCGCGTGGCTCATCGATGGAGTGCGGCATGTATCGCGGCATCGAAGGGATGCGAGCATGGCTCGCCTGGTCTGTGGTCGTGGGGCATATCACGCTCTGGACCGGACTTGGCACTCGATTTCCGTCGCTGAAGCCAATGCTGCCTGGCGGGAACTTTGCGGTTCTCGTCTTCCTCATCATCAGCGGGTTTGTCATTACGAACCTGATCGTCGAGAAGCGAGAGAGCTACGGTGTCTACCTCAAACGCCGCTTCCTCCGGATCTACCCCGCCTATCTCGTAGCCCTTCTGCTCGGCGTGGTCGCAGCACGACTCGGCTATGACGCGCTGCTGCAGTATCCCTTGACCGACCAACTGCAGGTCGTGCACTTCGCGGCGCAGCTTCAGGAAATGAGGTCGCATTTCCTCGAGCATTTTGCGGCGCATCTGCTGTTGATCCATGGGGCGATACCGAACACCGTCCTGTCGGAATCGCAGTATGCCTTCGTCGTGCAAGGCTGGAGCTTGTCACTGGAGTGGCAGTTCTACCTTCTGGCGCCCTTGGCGGTCCGGGGCCTCTCCAGTCGCAAGTGGCGGTTTGTCGTCATTGCGCTTTTTGTGGTTGCCGCCGTCGCCTATAGGTTTCTTCTAAGCGGCTCGTTCTATAGCCCGAGCTTCCTGCCCGGCGCGGGAATCTACTTCTTGATCGGCATCGGCAGCCGCCTTGTGATCGACAGACTGCCGAAACTGCGCTCGTTCCCCTATGCCTTTGCCCTGGGATGCCTGGGTCTCGCGCTTATCGCCAAGGAGATGATTCCCGTGGCGATCTGGCTTTGCCTGATGCTCTACATGAAGACCGCATCGGGCGCATCCTGGGCGCTCGACAGTAAGGTTGCGCGGTGGGCCGGTTCGCGCTCCTATTCCGTCTACCTCGTGCACGAGCCGATCTTGATGCTGGCGAGCTGGATGGCGATTGCGCAGATGCATCTCGGGTTTGTCGGCACGTTCCTGTTGGTCAGCGCGATGACGATCGGCGTGACACTCCTCGCGTCCGAGGCCCTGTATCGCTATGTCGAGAAGCCCTGCATCGACTTTGGCAAACGGAAGCGGTCGCCCAAGTTGGGCAACCAGGTCGAAAGCGCGTTGCAGATCGCTCCGGGTCCGGCCTCTTCGTGAAGCTTCAGGCAACCCTCCGGGCGTCTCCTCTCGCCACTTGGTAACGGCGCCTTGCGCCGTTCGTGCGACCTACGCCTCGAATCGACTGGTGGCGTCGCGATCGCGGTCATATCGTCGCGCGAGCGGGAACGGCGGCAGCCAGCGCTCGCGCCGGCAAGTCCATAGTTCGTAGGTCGGCATCGCCTGGTCCGGTGCATCCAGGGATCCTAGGCTCACTTCGATCTCGTCCGCGGTCCGCGCGAACACAGAAGAGCCGCAGGCGGGACAGAAGAACCGCCCAGCGTAGTCGCGGGTTTCGCCATCGATCGTCACGGCGTCCTGCGGGAACACTGCGAATGCCTGAAACAGCGCCCCATGATGCTTGCGGCAGTCGAGACAGTGACAAAGACCGACCCGGTATGGGCGTCCCGATGCCACAATGCGGACGTTGCCGCACAGGCAACCGCCGGTGAAGCGTTCCATGCTCCGTCTCCTCTGAGCTCGAGTGGCCGCGTCGGCCCGTCTTCGCGCTGCGCGCTCCGGGGCGGCAACCTTCGCTTTCGATCTCTGGCTGGCCGAGCCGGTGCCCGAGGGGCGAAGGATGGTGGGCGGTACTGGGATTGAACCAGTGACCCCTACGATGTCAACGTAGTGCTCTCCCGCTGAGCTAACCGCCCGATATCGAAGCGCTTTTTGCCCCAATCCTCGTCCTGGGCCGGGTGCAGGAGCGGCCGGTCGGGGCGCCGGGTGGACCGGCGGCAGGCGAAATAGCATCGGCCCCCCGGCAATGCAAGCGCCCTTGGCACGCCGCTTCGGCTTCGCCGGCATCGCCACGCGGAGAAACAAGTCCCAGAAAACAGTGGGGAATTGCACGGAAATTCGCGCCTGGTGTGGCGCCGGAGTGCATCTCTGCGCTGACAGGGCGCCGGGATTTCTTCTAATCTGTCCCGGAGATGAGCAATGGCTCCGCACTGCGCGAAGTGGAACCCCGGGGGCTGGATGCCGAGCCCAACCCGGCGATTCCCCTTCCTACAGCCTATGAGATGCTCCGCCCGGCGAAGCAGACGACGCCCCTGGTCCTCGCCTCACCCCATAGCGGCGACCGCTATCCGGCGGATTTCCTCGGCATGGTGAAGCTCGACCAGGCCACCTTGCGCCTCAGCGAGGATTGCTATGTGGATGAGCTGATCGCGTCGGGCCCTTCGCATGGCGCACCGGTCCTGAAGGCGCTGTTTCCGCGCATCTATGTCGATGCCAACCGCGAGGCCTTCGAGCTCGACCCCATGATGTTCGAGGACCGGCTGCCCGAGGCGGCGATCACCGACTCGCCCCGCGTCGCGGCGGGGCTCGGCAGCATTCCGCGCCTCGCCGCCAACGACCGCGAGATCTATGCCGGCAAGCTGCCCTTTGCCGAGGCCGAGCGGCGGATCGAGAGCTGCTACCGCCCCTATCACCGCGCGCTCGCGCAGCTGGTGCAGGAGACCCGCGAACGGTTCGGCTCCTGCCTGTTGCTCGACTGCCATTCCATGCCCTCGGTCGGCGGCCACGGTGATCGTGATGTGGGCCGGGCCCGGGTCGATTTCGTGCTCGGCGATTGTTTCGGCGCGTCCTGTGCCGATGCCGTCACCGCTGCCGCCGAGCGCCAGCTGCGCGGCGAAGGTGCCCATGTGCGGCGGAACAATCCCTATTCCGGCGGCTTCGTCACCCAGCATTATGGCAAGCCCACCGAAGGCATCCATGTGCTGCAGATCGAGATCAACCGGTCGATCTATATGGACGAGCACAGTCTCCAGCGCCTGCCGCAATTCGAGGAGACACGCCATCGCATGGACCGGCTGATCGCGCTGCTCGCCAAGGAGGCGCCGGCTTTGATGCGCCGCCGCTGATCCCCGCATGCCAGACGCACTCTCCCCCGATGCCGTGACGCTTCGTCCGGCGGAAGGACGCGATCTCGCGGCCTTGCGCGTGATCTATGCCGGGCATGTGCTGAACGGCACCGGGAGCTTCGAGGAGGAGCCTCCGGATGCGGCGGAGTTCACGCGCCGCTGGAAAGCGGTGACCGACCTCGGCCTGCCTTATCTCGTCGCCTCGAGCGGTCGGCGCCCGCTCGGCTACGCCTATGCCGCACCCTATCGGCCGCGCAGCGCCTATCGCTTCACTGTCGAGGATTCGATCTATCTCGATCCCGATGCAGTCGGCCGCGGCATCGGCGGCCTGCTGCTGTCCGCGGTGATCGAGCGCGCAACCTCGGCGGGGAAGCGGCAGATGCTCGCCGTCATCGGCGATAGCGCGAACGCCGCCTCGATCCGGCTCCATGCCCGGCTCGGGTTTCGCGAGGTCGGCACCTTCCGCGCCGTCGGATTGAAGTTCGGGCGCTGGCTCGACAGCGTGCTGATGCAGCGGGAACTGGGCGAAGGCGATTCGACTTCACCTTGACCCCGCTGCGCGTTGCGTCGGCGGAAATCAGGACTCGAAAGAAAAAAGGGCCGTGCGTCTGGCACGGCCCAAGTTCTGGGAGGAAACGCCCATGAGGGGCGCCGCGACAACGTACTGTCAGGGGAGATTTCCGTTGTCGCACCGCAAAAGATGATGCTGCATCAGCGAAAAGTCAAGCATCGAAACCGCTGCGACCATATTGATATAACCTATTGTCATATAAAAGGTTTAGCCGACTGTTGCATTGCGGCAACGCCACAGAAAAACTCGTTCACTAGCCGCAGGAATCGTCGCGATCCGCGTCTTGGGCGCTGAGACGCGCGGCCGGGAAGGACACGGCGTTAGCTTTACTGCGCGCCTTATCTCCGTGAACCCTGGGAATGCGGCTGTTAGACTGCGCAATCTCTCCAGGATTGCGGATGAGCGCCACGCAGAATCACATCGAGTTGGACTCGGCCGAGGCCGCCCTGCGCCTCAGGCGCGCGCCGCGTGCAAAGCCTGTCGGCGCCGCATGGCGCTGGCTCGCACGCTGGCGGCCAGCGCTTCCGGTCCTATTGCTGTTCGTGTTCGGCGTCGCGGCGGTCTTCGGACTGACCTATCTCGGGGGCGTCGGCCTCGATCGCGAGGCGGCCGAGACCTCGCGCCAGGAGATCGGCGCGCAGCTCGACGATCGCACCCGGACCTTGGAATCGATTGCGCATGACTATGCCTGGTGGGACGAGGCTTTCCAGAATCTCGTCGTCAACTATTCGCCGGACTGGGCGAGCGGCAATCTCGGCCCGGACACGCTGAGCGCAAGCTATCCGCAGGTCGGCGGCGGTTTTGCGATCTCCGGCGACGGCCGCCTGCTCTATGGTTTCCTCGGCAGCCGTCAGACCAAGCAGATCGCGCTCTCCGAGGTCACGGGCGGCCTCGACACGCTGGTCGCAGCCGCGCGCAGGGTCGAGGGCCCAGAGCCGATCGCTGTGCAAGGCATGTTGCGCATCGGCGATATCCGCTATCTCGCGGGCGCTGCCATCGTCAGCCCTTTCAGCAAGCCGGTGCCGCGCCCCGCCGATGCGCCGGTGCTGGTGATTCTGACCCCACTCGACGCGAAGACTCTGGCGGGCATCTCGCAGGCGACGCGCGCGACGCAGCTGCACGTCGCAGACCGCATTGCTGACGGCGAAATCGGTCAGCCGCTGATCGGTGCCGACGGTTCACAGCTCGGCGCCCTCGCCTGGGCGCCGCCGCGTCCCGGGCAGCATCTGGTCGACCGGCTGATGCTGCCGATCCTGCTGGTGACCCTGCTGCTGGCCGCCCTCTGCTTGATGACGCTCGATCAGATCTTGAAGGCGCGCCGCGCCGCCGAAGCCTTTGCCGGCGTGGTCGCGGCGCAGAACGAGAGTCTGCAACAGGCCACCGAGCTGCTCGGCCTCACCGTCGATTCGATCGACGAGGGCATCGTCGTCATGCATCGCGACGGCACGGTGCGGCACTGGAACGAGACCTATGCACGCATGTGGGCCTTTCCACCGAGCCTGTTGAAGGTCGGCGTCTCGCTCCAGCAGCTGATCGAATGGAAGCTCGGGCCCGGCGGCTACGAGCAGGTCGAGGACGAACCTCCCCTGGACGCCATCTGGCCGGCCGGAATGGAGATGATCGAACCGGCATCCAAGCCGGTTCGCCGGCGCTACCTCCACCGCACGGGCCGCCTGGTCGAAGCCCGCCGATTCGAGCTGCCGGATGGGCAGGGTCAGATCGGCGTCACCCGCGACCTGACCGAGATGGATCGCCGCGAGCAGGCGCTGATCGGTGCGCGCGAGCAGGCCATGCTGGCCAATCGCGCCAAGTCCGAGTTCCTGGCCAATGTCAGTCATGAGCTCCGCACGCCTTTGAACGCCATCATCGGCTTCTCCGAAGTGCTCGAGGTAGAGCTCTACGGCGCCATCGAGAACGACCGCTATCGGAGCTACATCCGCGACATCCGCAAGAGCGGACTGCATCTCCTCAGCCTGATCAACGACATCCTCGATTTCTCCAAGATCGAAGCGGGAAAGATGGAGCTGCGCTGCGAGCTCTGCGATTGCACGGTGATCGGCGAGGAAGCGATCCGCCAGGTCAGCCACCAGGCCGAGCTGCAGAGGCTCGACATCCTGCGCGACCTGCCATCCTCGCCGGTCGCGATCCTGGCCGACGGCCGCGGCATCTTCCGCGCGCTCCTGAACCTGCTTTCGAACGCGGTGAAGTTCACGCCCGAAGGCGGCCGCGTGACACTCGGCTATCGCAGCAGGCCCGACGGCACCGTCGCCTTCTGGGTCAGCGACACCGGCATCGGTATCGCCGCCGCTGATCTGGAGAAGGCACTGGCGCCGTTCGGCCAGATCGACAGCGACATGGCGCGGCGCTACCGCGGCACCGGGCTCGGCCTCTCGATCGTGCGCGGCATCGCCGAACTGCACGGCGGGTCGCTTGACGTGGCGAGCGAGGTCGGCGTCGGCACCACCGTTACCCTCGTCATCCCCGATCAGCGCGCCGCCGCGCCCACCGAAACCGCCCGCGCGCCGGTCGCCGCCAAGTAATCCCAAGGTGTCTCAGTCGCAACAGCCGGGATTGTCGTCGGAATCCTGCAGCGCGGCGGCGAGCGATGCATGGCGCTGCGACGTCGCGACCGGCGGCTCGGCCGGAGGCACCAGGTCCCAGGGTCCGGCGGCGCCGGCCGGCGCCCGGCGATAGCGGCCGTCGGCGCGCCATTCGCAGCGCCCCATCATCCTGACTTCGCCGACGATGATGCGGTTCTCGCGGTCGACCGCGAGGATCGTCGCCTCGCGCCGGTCCCGCGTCTTCAGGACCATGCCCGGCCGGCACTGACCGAGATAGTCGAATTCGGGCGCGCCATCATCCATGACCTCAGGATAGGTCCCGCTGCCCAGGGGTCAAGCGCCGTGGTCCCGTGTTGCCGTGCCGTGACGCCGCCGCTAACGTGCCGCCAGAGGGGAAGGCGACTTGGCGGATATCGAACTCTACGGACCAGCCAACAGCAGCTTCGTCTGCGCGGCCCGCGTCGCACTGGAGGAGAAGGGCGTCCCCTATCACCTCATCGAGCCGGACATCCTGCGGGCCCGTGGCTTCCGTTTGGCCGACCTCCTGCGTTACCTCGCCGCGCAGCAGCCGCGCCTGGTCGATGGCGATTTCGCGCTGCATGAAAGCGACGCCATTCTGCGCTATGTCGACGAGGCCTATAACGGCCCGGCGCTGCAGCCGGCCGATCCGAAGAGCCGCGCCCTGATGGCCGAGATCCAGGCCATTATCCGCGAGTACCTGCACCCCGCCGCGATCGGCAAGATTGCGACCCAGCGCCTGTTCGCGCCCTTCCTCGGCACTCCCTCCGACCCCGGCATCCTCGCCGAGGGGGTACAGCCCATGACCGATGCCTTGGCGGTCATCGAGCAGCTCTCGCTCGCCGCCCATGACGGCGAGCGTGCCGAGATGCTGGTGGGGCCGCAGGTGACGCTCGCCGACATCGCGCTGATGCCGATCGCCGCCTACCTCACCATGACCCCGGAGGGCCAGGCCGCGATCGCCGCCTCGCGCCGTCTGTCGCGCTGGTGGCTCAGTGTATCGCGCCGGCCGAGTCTGGCGCGCTCCTGGCCGGGTCTCGGTTGACAGCCTCGGGAACCGCCGGCGATCGCGCCGTCAGCGCGACGAAGCGCAGCGAGAAGAGAAGCGCGCCAAGCGGGGCCAAGACGCCGATCCCGAACACGGAGAGCACGGCGCGGGAGACATCGGCCGGCAGCAACTGGTCGGTCAAGCCTGCCCCGTTGGCGATCAGGCCGCTGGCCGCGGCACCGAAGGCGATGCCGAGCGACCGGATGGTCGGGATGGAAGAGGCAGTCAGGGTCTCCTCGCCGGTCCGTGCATGGCGCATGGTGGCGGCGGTCACGTGCAGATTGCAGCAGCCGAGGCCGAGGCCGACGAGCCCGTTCAGCGCCGGCACCACATAAGTCGGCACCCGCTCGAAGCCGAAGGCGAGGGCCGCCAGGCCCACGCAGCACATCGCCTGCCCGATCACGATGGCCGTCGCGGCGGGGCGGCCATGCAGATGCGCCGTCGCGGTCGAAGAGACGGTCCAGCAGACGGCGAGGCTCGCGGTCATGTAGCCCGCCACCAGCGGATCGACGTGATGCAGCACCTGGAGTGCCAGCGGCAGGAAGACGCCGATCACCGTATGGGTCATCGAGGAGAGGAAGAACACCCAACTCCCGGCGCCGGTCGTGGTCGCCGGCGAGAAGGGATGGCTCGGGAAGAGCTTGGTGGCGCCGGCGGCGTCGAGCCGCAATGTCTGCCAGACCATGGCGATGGCGGCCACGATCAGCGCCGCCTGGATGCCGAAGCTCCGCCAGTTGCTGGCGACGCCGACGCAGAGCACGCCCAGCGAAAGCAGCATCATGCGGCGATAGGGGAACATGCTCATCGGCGGCGGCGAGCGGCGCTCGGGCAATCGGAACCAGGCCGCCAGCATGAAGCCGACGATGATCGGCGCGTTGAGCCAGAAGGCGCCGCGCCAGAAGCCCATCTGCGCGAACGTGCCGCCGACCGCGGGTCCCACCAGCGCGGCGACGCCCCAAGTGCTGGAGATGAGGCTGAGGATGCGCTTCCTGAGGCGCTCGGGATAAAGCTCGCTCACCAGCGCCATGGAGAGCGAGATGATGAGCCCGCCGCCGAAGCCCTGCACCAGCCGCGCCGCCAGCAGGATGAACATGCTGGGGCTGAGCGCGCAGGAGACCGATCCGGCGAGGAACAGCGCGGCGCCGAGGCAATAGGCCCGGCGCGCCCCGAGATTGGCTTTGACCGGCGCGCCCGTCGCCGCACCGATGATCGAGGCCACCATGTAGAGCATGGTGGTCCAGGCGTAGTAGCTGGCGCCGCCGATGTCGCGCACCACCGAGGGCATCACGGTGGTGACGATGAAGACATCGACCGCATGCAGGCCGATGCCGACATTGAGCATGATGGTGTAGAGGCCGAGCCCGTCCTTGAAGACGCTGCCCCAGCCGGCCTTGGCTTCTGCCACGGGAACCTGCGTTTTGAGCGAGGCGAAAGGCGAAGAGGAGACGGGAGACTACCCGCGGGCTGTGACACCTGTCAAAACGCCGCCAGCATGCTAGAAGCGCATGTCACAGTGAGGGATGGGGACCGTCTCATGACGCATGCGATCATCCGGCTGGGCGTCAATCCGCCGCCGGCCGAGGAGGGGAGGCCGGCGGCGGTCATCTCCGGCAGTCCGGTCACGAGCGCGGCGAACTATTTCACCGACGCGACCGGCCAGTTCTTCGCCGGGGTCTGGGAGTCGACGGTCGGCAAATGGCCGATCCGCTATACCGAGAGCGAACTCTGCGTGATCCTGGAAGGCCGTGTCGTGCTGATCGATGAGGCCGGCCGCGCCGAGGCCTTCGGCAAGGGCGACAGCTTCGTCATCCCGAGCGGCTTCACCGGCACCTGGGAGACCGTCGAGCCGGTCAAGAAACTCTACGCGATCTTCGAAGCAAAGAGCTGAGCCTGATGACAGAGGCCGTCATCGCCGGGCCTGACCCGGCGATCGGGCGCGGCACTATTCCGCGGGATAGCGTTGCGGGCCGCCACGGCTCGCGTAGATCACGCCCATCACCGCGCCCTTGATGAAGGGCAGCAAGGCAAGCGGCATGAGCAGTGTGATCGGGACCCAGACCGCAGCCTCGAGCCAAAGGGCCGGATGCGCCACTTGCTCCATCACCAACAGCCCGGCGATCACCACATGGCCGACGATGAAGACCGTAAAATAGGCGGGTGCGTCGTCGGCACGCAGCGGCTCGAAGGCGAGGCCGCAGCTCGCGCAGGACACAGGCACCGTGAGATAGCCGGAGAACATCCGGCCGGTCCCGCAACGCGGGCAGACGCGCCGCAGGCCTCGCAGCAGCGCCTCGGTCCAACTGGGTTGACGCGAATAGCCGTTGCGGGATGACACGGGGGCGGCTCCTTCTTGATGCCGGTTAAGTTAGCGCCCGCCGCGCCCCGCTCCATGTGACCGGTTGTCGCTTAACCCTACCCCCGATCACCGGCCGGCAGCGGCAGGCCGCGCAGCGCCACCGGCGAGGATTGCACGAGGGCCCTCGCGGTTGCGGTTGCGGGACTCCACCGCAGCCGAGACCGTGCGGCCCAATAACGGGGATCGCGACGAGGCGATGACGCCCTAGGCGATGATATCGGGGAGCAGCTTACTCTCGAGCCTGGTGATCTGGTCCTTCAAAGCAAGCTTGCGCTTCTTCAGGCGCTGGATCTGCAGCTGGTTGAAGGGCGAGGTCTCGGTCAGGCGCTGGATCACGTCGTCGAGGTCCCGGTGCTCAGACCGCAGCTCCTCCAGCTTCACGCGCATTTCATTGACGCTGACGATGACGCTCAACCTGCACTCCCTGAATTGGCTGCCATTCTAGCGCAAGCCGCGCCTCGGGTCACCAGTGGGACGAGCCAGGGGAACAAGCCAGTGGGACAAGCCAGTGGGACAAGAGTGGCCGGGCTTGCGCGGCCCGCGCCGGCATCCTAGACAGGGGCATCAAGTTCTCCGCGAAAAGCCCTCCAGGCATGGAAGAATCTTTCGACCTGACGATCCATGGCGGCACGGTCTGGACCGTCAACGGGCCGGAGCGAATCGATCTCGGCATCCGCGGCGGCCGATTCGCCGGCTTCGGCGATCTCGCCCGCGCGAAATCGGCGGCACGCTTCGATGCGACGGGCTTGACGCTCCTCCCCGGCGCCATCGACACCCAGGTTCATTTTCGTGAGCCGGGCCTCACCCATAAGGAAGATCTCGAGCACGGCACCGCCGGCGCCGCTTTGGGCGGCGTCACCGCCATCTTCGAGATGCCGAACACCAATCCCAACACGCTCAGCGCCGGCGACATCGCCGATAAGCTGGCCCGTGCCAAGGGCCGCGCCTGGGTCGACCACGCCTTCTTCGTCGGTGCCTCGGAGGAGAATATCGAGACGCTTGCGGAGTCAGAGCTGGTGCCGGGCTGCTCCGGCGTGAAGATATTCATGGGCTCCTCGACCGGCAGCCTGCTGGTCGCCGAGGACGAGAGCCTGGAGCGCGTGCTGCGCAACGGGCGGCGCCGGGTCGCCATCCATGCCGAGGACGAGGCGCGTCTGCGCGAGCGGCTTGCGCTGGTCAAAGGCGGTGCCGACCCATCGATGCATCCGGTCTGGCGCGACGAGGAGACCGCACTCCGCGCGACGCGGCGGATCACGGCACTGGCGCGCAAGACCGGACGCCGCATCCATGTGCTGCACGTCTCCTCGGCCGGGGAGATGCCCGTGCTCGCCGCGCACAAGGACGTCGCCACCGTCGAGGTGCTGACCCATCATCTCACCTTCGCCGCGCCGGAATGCTACGAGCGCCTCGGCACCTTCGCCCAGATGAACCCGCCCGTGCGCGACGCCCGTCATCGCGACGCGCTCTGGCAGGCGATCCGCGACGGCGTCGTGGACTGCATCGGCTCCGACCACGCGCCGCATACCAGGGAGGAGAAGGCGAAGCCCTATCCGCAATCGCCCTCCGGCATGCCCGGCGTCCAGACGCTGCTGCCGATCATGCTGGACCACATGAACGCCGGGCGCCTGACGCTGCAGCGCCTGGTCGATCTCACCAGCGCCGGCCCCGCGCGCATCTACGGCATCGCCGGCAAGGGCCGTATCGCCCTCGGCTACGACGCCGATCTCGCCATCGTCGACCTCGCCGCCCGACGCGAGATCACCAACGACTGGATCCGCACCAAATGCGGCTGGACGCCCTATGCCGGCATGACCGTCACCGGCTGGCCCAAGGCGACGGTGATCCGCGGACGGATCGTGATGCGCGAGGATGAGTTGATCGGCAAGGCGGCGGGTGAGCCGGTGCGGTTCATCGAGACTCTCCAGCCTCGCAACGACTGAAACGGGAGCAACGCATGTTCAAAGCGCTGATGCTGGAGGAGAAGGATGGCAAGGTCACGTCATCGATCCAGCAGGTGGATGAGGCGAAGCTCCCGGACGGCGACGTCACCGTCGCGGTCTCGCACTCCACCCTCAACTACAAGGACGGCCTGATCCTCACCGGCCAGGGCCGTCTGGTGCGCGCATATCCCCATATTCCCGGCGTCGACTTCGCCGGCACCGTTGCCGAGAGCGCGCACAAGGACTTCAAGCCCGGCGACGCCGTCATCCTCACCGGCTGGCGGGTGGGCGAGAGCCGCTGGGGCGGCTATGCCGAGAAGGCGCGGGTCAAGGGCGACTGGCTGGTGCCGATGCCGAAGGAGCTGGACGCGCGGCGCGCCATGGCGATCGGCACCGCCGGCTTCACCTCGATGCTGGCGGTGATGGCGCTCGAGGATCATGGCATCACGCCGAAGATGGGACCGATCCTGGTGACCGGCGCCGCGGGTGGCCTCGGCAGCGTCGCGATCGCGATCCTGGCCAAGCTCGGCTATCAAGTCGTGGCCTCGTCGGGCCGCGCGGAGACCCACGACTATCTGAAATCGCTCGGCGCCGGCGAGATCCTCTCGCGCGATTCCGTCAGTCAGCCGAGCGGCAAGCCGCTGGAGGGCGAGCGCTGGGCCGGCGTCATCGATTCCGTCGGCGGCCAGACGCTGGCCGCGGTTCTCCCGCAGCTGATGTATCACGGCGCGATCGCCAGCTGCGGCCTCGCCGGCGGCGCCAAGTTCGAGGCGACGGTGATCCCCTTCCTGTTGCGCGGCGCCAGCATCCTCGGCATCGATTCCGTCATGTGCCCGATGCCGCGCCGCCGCGCCGCCTGGCAGCGACTCGCCACCGATCTCCCCATGGAGAAACTCGAAGCGACGATCCAGACCGCGAAGCTGGAAGACTTGCCTGCTCTTGGATCGCAGATCCTCGAAGGCAAGGTCCGCGGCCGCGTGGTGGTCGAGATCAGGAAATAGTGAGCGCTCAGCCGGCTTCGGCGGAGCCGGTGACGCGGTAGATCTTCTTCACGTCCGCCGGCTTCAGGTGCAGCTCGCGCGCCGGGTTGAACTGGTGCAGCGTCACGCCATCCTCGCCGCGGCGCACGAATTGTCGGATCAGGCCCTGGCCGTCGGCGAGTTCGACCGCCACGAAGCATCCTCTGGTCAGCGGACGGTTCGGATTCACGTAGAGCAGCTCGCCGGCAAAGTAGCGCGGCTCCATCGCATCGCCGTCCATGTACAGCGCAAAAGCGTTGATCGCGCCCTTCAAGGTCGCCGGCCGTTCGACGAACTCCTTCGCCTCGCCCTGATTGAACACGAACCCGTCGCCGCCGCCCTTCACCGTCCCCATCACCGGAAGGTCGCGCTGGCCCGAAGTGACGGCGCCGGACCGGACCGGGATCGCCTCCCGCCGCTGGTTGACCGGCTGACCGGGCTCGATGCCCGCCAGCTGCAGCACCGCGCCGGGCTCGACCCCGTGGGGCGCGAAGATCGCCTCCAGGTCGCGCGCGAGCTCGAAGGGCAGGAAGCGTCGCTTGTATCGATCCTCGTAGTGCTGATAGCGAGTGAGGCTCCAGCCCAGCGCTTCCGAGACGGCGCGCATGGTGAGGCCAGCCTGCTCCCTCAGCTCCTTCAAGCGTCGTGCGGCTTCGGAGATCTCGGTCATGGTTCAGCTCCCGACCCGAACCTCCCGGCCCGAACCTTCCGGTCGGCGACCGCAGGCGCAGGCCACTCGCCGCATAATACGTTTATCTGTGCACGGGTCCATGCGTAATTCGCGCGCCCTTTGGTCGCCGCAAGCGTCGGCCGGAATGGGCCCGGTGCAGCCTGGATTTTCGGGCGAAATCAAGGGCTGCCGATGGAACCAGCGGCGGTCCGGGGCGTTTCGGCGGCCTGGGGTCTTCCGCCCCTATTCCCGCACCGGGCTGCCGCAACGCGGTCCGGGGCGCAGGGTCGGCGTACAGGTTCGGTCATGGGTCTCTTTGTTGTCTTCACCACCGGCGACGTGCGGGCCTTGATTGCGGGCACCTGCCGTTCCTTCTATGTGCCGTTCCGCCAGGTGGCCGTGGTTTCCTTCAACGGCAGCGCGGACCAACTTGCGCGCCATCTCGGGCTCGGCGAAGGCGGCGGACCTGGAGCCCTTATCCTCGGCGCAAAGCCTATACGTCATATTGTCGGACAGTTGCGCGACCGCATCACGCACGGTCTTGCGGCGACCCGCCGCGCGAAGTGATTCACCGCGACGCCGCGTTGCGGGGCATCGGCGCGACGCCGCCCCCAAGCTGCAAGACTGCGAACTGCAAACTTGCAAGATGCAAAGATGACGGAATCGAGGCGACCGCCGCGGAACCAATTGCGGCGGATGATTTTGGGTTGCCAGCCGCTGGCGACGGATATAAAGCTAGGCCCACAACGATAAGAAATTCGCTCGTGACTCACAGGGAGGCCGCACGGTACCCGCGCGGCTACGAGTCGACTTTCCGCGAGCAGTTCGAAAATCTGGCGTGGTTCGACCGAGCTTGGTTCGGCCCGGTATGGTTCGACGGGGGCGGTGCTGCAGAGTATGCGGGTAACGGGAGTCCTGGGCGCAGCGACGAGAGAAAAACTGCGCGCGCTGTTCACGGCGCGTGACGTGATTCTGCGCAGCGACGGCCGCATCCGGTATCTCCGCGTCTCGACCCGCACCCAGGTGCTGGTCGTTGCAACGCTGATCGTGGTGAGCTTCATCGCCGTCGCCGCGAGCATCGGCATCGCCGTGCAGCGCTACCGGCTGCACAGCGAACAGGTCGCGGTCAAGAAAGCGGACGACGCGTACACCAAGCTCCTGACCGACGTCACCGGCTATTTCGATCAGTTCACCAGGAGCGCTAGTGCCGGCAAGCGCGACGACACGTATCTGCTCGGCCTTTCCGACGATGAAAGCGCCGCGCGTCGGCAGCTGAACGTCGCCGACAACGGCAGCTTCTGGACACTCTCCTCGTTGGCTCCCGCACAACAGGAAGTGCTGCGCGAGAAGCTGCGCGTCGCACTCAAGGACAAGCTCGCCTCCTTCAACGCCGATCTGCAGCGCGTCGCCACCCGCAACCAGTCCCTGAGCGAGCAGATCGCCGCGGCGCAGGCGAAGAACGAGGATCTCACCGGCCAGCGCGATCAGGTTGCGACCGAGCGCGATCTCCTGGCTTCGCAGCTCGCCGCGCAGCAGAGTGCCAATGTCGCCTTGAAGTCGAAGGTCGGGCAGTCCGTGGACGCGCAGCGGGCGCTCGGCACGCAGCTGGATACCGAGACCGGAAGATCGGCCGCGCTCACCGCGCAGCTCGCCGCCCTGCAGGCTCAGCTCGATCAGGCGAATGCGACCAATGCCGATCTGACGCGCCAGGTCGTCCAGGGCAAGCGCGCGCTTGCGACCCTGATCGCGCAGCGCAATCTGCTGCAGACCGCGCGCACCGACATGGCGGGCTCGATCGAGGATCTGAAGCTGCGGCTCGCCTCCTTGCAGGAGAGCCAGGCGAGCTTCGTCAGCCATCTTACGCAGCGCACCCGCCAGAATCTCGAGGATATGGAAAAGACGGTGCAGATGACCGGCCTCAGCGTCGATCAGCTGCTGCACCTCACCACGGAGCAGGGCGCCGCCCAGGGTGGCCCCTTCATCCCCGCCCCGACCGACACCAAGGACGCCAACGAGAGGAAGCTGCTGGAAAGCGTCGCCACCCTCGACGACGAGGTCGGGCGCTGGGAGAAGCTGCAGGTGATCCTGCATTCCCTGCCGCTCTCGGCCCCGGTTGACCACTATTACATCTCGAGCGGCTTCGGCGAGCGCATGGATCCCTTCAACGGCGAGACCGCCATCCATGAAGGTCTCGACTTGGTGGACGCGATCCATGCCGACATCCTGGCGACCGCCCCGGGCCGGATCGTCTTTGCCGGCTGGCGCGGCAGCTACGGGCGCTGCATCGAGATCGACCACGGTCTCGGCATCCACACGGTCTATGCCCACCTCGATTCCGTCCTGGTAAAGGAGGGCGATCTGGTGGATTATCGTCAGGCCATCGGCAAGCTCGGCAATTCCGGTCGCAGCTCTGGGGCGCACGTCCATTACGAAGTTAGGTTCGAAGGCAAGCCGCTCGATCCCATGGGCTTCCTGAAGGCAGGGCGATATGTTTTCAAAGGCTAGCAGCAGGCAGGGTCAGTCTTCGGCGTCGCTCGACGGCGGCAAGGCGCCCACCAAGGCCAGCATCCCCTCGATCATCTCCCCCGATCTCCGCATCAACGGCGACCTGGTCTGCAGCGGCGACGTGCAGATCGACGGCTGGGTCGAGGGCGACATCCAGAGCCGCAATGTGGTGGTCGGTGAAAGCGCCACGGTCCACGGTGCGGTCCAGGCCGAGAACGTGAAGATCTGCGGTGCGGTCAACGGGCAGATCCGTGCCGACAATGTGACCCTGGAGAAGACTGCCCGCGTGACCGGCGACATCCTGCACAAGAGCCTCTCGATCGAGCAGGGCGCCTTCCTCGAGGGCATGTGCAAGCGCATCGACGCCTCACCGGCACCGCAGCTTTCCGTGGCGAAGGACAAGCCGAAGGACCGCCTGATCGGCCTCACCAACGCCGAGCCGCTGGTCCCCACCGACAAGGCCGCCGTCAACTGAACTCGGTCTTTTCCGCCTGCTGAAGGCGAGATCAACTCGGGTCGCTCGGTCTCAACAGCTTCAGCCGATCTGCAGCTCTTCGGCGTCCAGCGCGCGCTTCAGCGTCTCCGGGTCGGCATTGCCGCCGGAGGCGACCACCGCCACCGTCTTCCCCTGCCAGCGCTCGCGTGCGAGCAGCACGCCCGCGAGTGCGGCGGCGCCACCGGGCTCGATCACCAGCTTCAAGCGCAGCAGCGCGAACCGCATCACGCGCAGAATTTCCTCGTCGCTGGCGCTGAGCCCGCCCGCGAGCAGGCGGCGGTTGACCGCGAAGGTGATCTCGCCGGGCTGGGGCGAGAGCAGCGCGTCGCAGATCGAGGTCTTCCCGGCGGGGTTGGTCTCCCTTGCGCCGCTCTTCAGCGAGCGCGCGTGGTCGTCGAAGTCTCGCGGCTCCGCGGCATAGACTTCCGCCCGGGGAAAGCGGTGCTTCACCGCCGTGGCGACGCCGGCCACGAGCCCACCACCGCTCGCCGGTGTCGCGACCACATCCGGGATTGCGCCCATCGCCTCCGCCTGTTCGCAGAGCTCGAGGCCCGCCGTGCCCTGCCCGGCGATGATCGCGGGGTCGTCGAACGGGGGCACCAGCACGGCGCGGTTCTTGCGCGCGATCTCCGCCGCGATCGCCTCGCGGGATTCCGTGTGGCGTCTATAGGTGACGACCTCGGCGCCGAAACTGCGGGTATTCTCCATCTTGATGCGCGGCGCGTCGTCCGGCATCACGATGGTCGCCTGGAATCCGAGCAACGCCGCCGCCGCGGCGACGCCCTGCGCGTGGTTGCCCGAGGAGAAGGCAACCACCGCCTTGACGCTCGGCTCGCGCTCCTTCAGCAGCAGCAACTTGTTGCAGGCGCCGCGGAACTTGAACGAGCCGGTGAGCTGCAGCGTCTCCGCCTTCACCAGCAGCTTGAAGCCGAGCGCCTTGTCCAGCAGCGGATAGGTGAGCAGCGGCGTCCTGACCGCCTTGCCGGCGAGCCGCCTCGCCGCCGCTTCGATATCGGCAAAGACGACCGGCGCGGCGCCGGCCGCGTTCTCGTGCTGATCCATGTCTTAAGCCTTCAGTTGACGTCGTTGCGGCGGAGATCGCTGTCCAGGGCGATGCGCGAGGTGCCCTTGGTCAGCCGGCTGCGATAGACCTGCAGGTTCTCCATCACGCGCTGAACATAATTGCGCGTCTCGTCAAAGGGAATGCTTTCGACCCAGTCGACGACGTCGGTATCGGCTTGGCGCGGATCGCCGAATGTATCCATCCAATCCCGTACCCGGCTCGGCCCCGCATTGTAGGCCGCGGTCGCCAGCAGATAGGAGCCGTTGAACCGGTCGACCAGCTTGTCGAGATAGGCCCGGCCGATGGTCACGTTGAGCTTCGGGTCCGTGAGGCTGCTCGCTCTGAACTTGCCGATCTTCAGCTGGTTCGCCATCTGCTGCGCGGTGTTCGGCATCAGCTGCATCAGGCCCATGGCGCCGGCCGGGCTGACGGCATCGGCGTTGAACGCGCTCTCCTGGCGTATGAGGCCGAGCACGAAGGCGGGCTCTGCCTTGCCGCCGGAGGGCAGCGAGATGACCGGAAAGAGATAATCCGCCATCTCCGCCCCGGCGTCGCGCGCCTGCTTGGCGGCCGTGACCGCGATGTCGTCCTGGTCGCTCTGGCGCGCCAGGATCGCGATCATCCGGTATTGCGGCAGCTTGTCGGTGGTAAGCACGAGGCGCATCAGGAACGAGCGCGTGCGCTGCTCGACGCCGATCGCGTTCAGGGCGCGGATCACGCGCACCAGCTCATTCCGATCGAAAGCCGCCTGATCCTGTGGCGTAGGCTTCGGCTCGGCCTTGATCCGCAGCGCCGTACTTTCGCCGAGGCGCATGGCGGCGAGCTGGCCGTAGTAGATGGTGAGGTTCGACGCGGCGAGCCGATACCACTTCTCGGCCGCCGCCGGGTTCTTGCGCGCCTCTTCCGCGCGGCCCGCCCAATAGGCGCCCCGCGCCTTGCCGAACACCGAATCCGTGCCGTTGTAGAGATTGGTGAAATGCCTGAGCCCGGTATCCGGCTCCTGCAGGAAGCGCAGCGCCACCCAGCCCGCCAGCCATTCGCCCTCGGCGAAGACGTCGCCGTTGCTGGAGCCGTGGCTGGCGGCGAGGCGATAGGCGACCGAGACCGAGCCCTCCTGCAGCGCGTCGCGGGCCGCGATCTCCATCTCGTTCCAGAGCTTGTCCGGGCGACGCGCCTTCAGCGGCGGCGGGTCGAGCACGGCGGCGGCCTTGTCGTAGTCGTCCTGACGGCGGTAGTAGCGCGCCACCTCATAGACCAGGCCGGCATCCCGCTGCAGCGCGCTCGGCACGGCAGCGAGCGCCGCCAGCGCATCGTGATCCTGGTCGGCGAGCTTCATTCGCGCTTCCGCCTCGAGCCGATGCGCATCATCGACCCGATCCACCATGCGCTTGGCCTGATCCTCCTCGCCGTCCCAGAGCAGGTTATCGAGCCGTGCGAGGTCGTCATCGGGGCGGAGATAGCGGCCGGCGACGGCGAGGAAGCCGTCCTCATTGTCGGCAGTGAAGTCGAGACCGAGCCAGGCGGCACGCGCAGCCGCGGCGCCGTGGGTCGCATCGCCGCTGTCGGTCAGCGCCGCAACCAGCTTGGTGGCGCCTTCGGGCGTCTTCGGGTCGCGGCCCTTGAACCAGGCGATCACCGATTTCGGATCGAGGTCCGGCATGGCGCGCTCGGCCTGGGCCTGCATCGTGCCGAGCAATGGCCATTCCGGGTTCTTGGCCATGAAGCTCGACATCTCGGTGAAGGAGCGGCCCGGCCCCGGCCGGATCAGGTCCAGCCACTGGATGACCTTGGCGGGCAGCGGATTCTTGGCTTTGGCGGCCAAAGCCCGCGCATCGCCCCACTGGTCGCGATTGGCCAGATCGAAGGCCCGCTGATAGAGCTTGATGTCGGCCGTGCTGAGCCCGCCCGCATCGGCGAAGGCATCGCCGCCGACCAACGTCAGCGCCGACCACAGCAGCAGCCCGAGACCCACCCGCAGCACGATGAACTCCGACCCGTCGAAACCGGGCAGATTCTGACCCGGAAAGATTTCCAAATCATTATAATCGGTTGCGCTGATTCGCTCAATTGCGGCATTTGCGACTCGCGATACGAGCGGGCGCTTGCCCGTGGAATCACCGATAGTTATGTTCCGCCGGCGCCCGAAGACTGGCGGCCGGCGGCCGAAAATCCCCGGCGATCCTCGGAAATCCGCGCCGCGGCGGGTGGATGGGTATAAAGTGAGACAAATGCGCGGCATCGGATGAGACCGACATGTTCAAGGGATCGATTACCGCTCTGGTGACGCCGTTCAGGAACGGCGCCGTCGACGCGGCCAGCTTCCAGAAGTTCGTCGCCTGGCAGATCGCGGAGGGGATCGACGGCGTCGTCCCCTGCGGCACCACCGGCGAATCGCCGACCCTGTCGCATGAGGAGCACAAGCGCGTGGTCGAGCTCTGCATCGAGGTCGCCAAGGGCAAGGTGCCGGTCATCGCCGGCACCGGCTCGAACTCGACCGACGAGGCGATCGACCTGACGCAGCATGCTGAGAGGGCCGGCGCCGACGCCGCCCTGGTCGTGCTGCCCTACTACAACAAGCCGACGCCGGAAGGGCAGTACCAGCACTTCAAGGCGATCCACGACGCGACCAACATTCCGATCGTGATCTACAACGTGCCGCCGCGCACCGCCGTCGACATGTCGGTCGACACCATGGCGCGGGTCGCCAAGCTGCCGCGCGTGATCGGCGTCAAGGACGCGACCGCGGATCTGGCGCGCCCGATCCGAACCCGCATCGCCATCGGCAAGGACTTCTGCCAGCTGTCCGGTGAGGACGGAACGGCGCTGCCGTTCCTGGCGCAGGGCGGTGTCGGCTGCATCTCGGTGACCGCCAACGCGGCGCCGAAGCTGACGGCGCAGATGCAGGCGGCCTGGCGCAAAGGCGACGTCAATGCCGCGATGGAGCTCAACGAGAAGCTGATGCCGCTCCACGACGCGATGTTCTGTGAGACCAATCCCGGCCCGGTGAAGTTCGCGGTCTCGCTGCTCGGCCATTGCAGCTCGGAGCTCCGGCTGCCGATGGCGCCGATCGCGGAGACCTCGCGTCAGAAGGTCGAGGCGGCGATGAAGAAGGTGGGGCTGATCGGTCAGTAGGCCTTCCGGGCCTCGATCCATGACCGCAGAATACCGACGATGGCCCGCGATCCTTCCACCAACCGCTTCGCTGCGCAGAACCGGCGCGCCCGCCACGATTTCCACATCGAGGACACGATCGATGCCGGAATGGTGCTGACCGGCACCGAAGTGAAGTCGCTGCGCCTCGGGCGGGCCAGCATCAACGAGGCCTTCGCCGCAGAGAAGGACGGCGAGTTCTGGCTCTACAATTCCTATTTTCCGGAATACGAGGCCGCCAACCGCTTCAACCACGAGCCGCGTCGGCCGCGCAAGCTGCTGCTGAAAGGCCGCGAGATCAAGAAGCTCCTCGGCCAGACCGAGCGCCAGGGCATGACCCTCATTCCGCTCTCGATCTATTTCAACGAGCGCGGCATTGCCAAGATGCAGCTCGGCCTCGCCCACGGCAAACGCAAGGTCGACAAGCGCGCCGCCGAGAAGGAGAAGGACTGGAAGCGCGACCAGCAGCGCTTGCTGCGCACCAAGAGTCGCGCGGATTAGAGGTTCGCCATGTCCACCAAGGTGGAAACATCGACGCCGCCGGGCACGCCGACACCGATCGGTCCCTACAACCACATCGCCAAGGTCGGATCGTTCATCAGCATCGGCGGCACGGCCGGTGTCGACCCCGCGACCGGGGAATTGGCCGGCCCCGACGTGGCGGCGCAGACGCGGCAGATCCTGCAATCATTCCGGACCATGCTGCAATCGGTCGGATCCGACCTGGACCATGTCCTTCACATCAACATCTTCCTCAAGGAGATGAGCGACTTCGATTCGATGAATCGCGCCTATGTCGAAGGCATGGGCGCGCACCGGCCCGCGCGCACGGTGATCGGCGTGGCGGAGCTGCCGAAGCCGGGCGTCAGGCTGACGATGAACCTAACCGCGGTCGTGCCTTAGAGCCCGGCTGCTTCCTTCGCCGCGCCGACCGCGTTCTCGAACATCTCCGGCGTCAGCACGCCGGTATTCGTGTTGTAGCGCGAGCAGTGATAGCTATCGACCAACGTCAGCCCGCATTTGAGCGCGTGCCGTGCGCCATGGGCGAAGGGGAAAGCGCTCTTCTTCTCGCCGAGCGCGGTCAGCGCCGCGGCATGGCCGATCGCGCCCAAGGCCAGCATCGCTTTCGCGCCGCCTTCGCCGGTCAGCACCGCGATCTCCGATTTGAGGAACTGGTTGCAGGTCGCAATCTCTTGCGGCAGCGGCTTGTTCTGCGGCGGAACGCAGCGCACGGAATTGATGATCCGGCAGCCGACGAGCGTGAGCCCGTCATCGGGCCGCTCGTCGTAGGTCCCATGCGCAAGGCCGAGCTTCTGTAGAGTCGCGTAGAGCAGGTCTCCGGCCCAATCGCCGGTGAAGGGCCGGCCCGTTCGGTTGGCGCCGTGGAGACCCGGGGCGAGACCCACGATCAGCAGCTTCGCGTCATGCGGACCGAAGCTCGGCACCGGCGCGTTGAAGTAATCCGGCAAGGCCGCGCGGTTCGCGTCGCGGAATGCCTTCAGTCGCGGGCAGAGCGCGCAGTCGCGGTCGGGCTCCGCGGCGGGCGCTGGGAGACGGACGGCAGGTTCCGCCAAGGCTCAGGCGCCGCTCTCGCTTGCGGTCTCGGCGACGGGTACCGGCGCGGGTGCTGTCGGCGCCGCTGCGGGTGCCGGAGCGGTGGCACCATGCGCATTCTGTCGCGGGCTGTGCTGCCGCGCGATCAGCGGCGACAATTCCTCGAGCTCGACGAACACGTCGGCTTGGCGCCGGAGCTCGTCGGCCACCATCGGCGGCTGCGATTTGACCGTGCTCACCACCGAGACGCGGACGCCGCGTCGCTGCACCGCTTCGACGAGGCGGCGGAAATCGCCGTCGCCGGAGAACAGCACCACGTGATCGAGATGCGCCGACATCTCCAAGACGTCGATCGCGAGCTCGATGTCCATGTTGCCCTTGATCTTGCGCCGGCCCATGGCATCGGTGAATTCCTTGGTCGGCTTCGTGACCATGGTGAAGCCGTTGTAATCGAGCCAATCGACCAGCGGCCGCAGCGGCGAATATTCCTGGTCCTCGATCAGCGCCGTGTAATCGAAGGCACGAATGAGGCAGCATTGCTCCTGGAAATACTTCAAGAGCCGCTTGTAATCGATGTCGAAGCCGAGGGCGCGGGCGGCGGCGTGCAGATTGGCGCCGTCGATGAACAAGGCGACGCGTTCGGCCGGATAGAATCGGGTGCTCATATGAATTGTCCTTTCGGCAAAATGGCTTAAATTTATGATCGGCAGTCTGCATCATGCGGTTGCGGCCAGTAAAAGCGGACCCGGTCTGCATTTCAACACCGATTTTTCCTGAGCGATGGACGGAGCGGGGGACGGAGCACCGTGGACGGCGGCATCTTCATCGGCCTCGGCGCCAACTTGCCGAGCCCGGCGCATGGCGCGCCGGCCAATACCATCATCGCCGCCATCTGGGCGATCGGCATCGGCGGGGTCATCGTACGAGCCCAGTCTCCGTTCTACGAGTCGGAGCCGGTCCCGGTCTCGGACCAGCCTTGGTACGTGAACGCGGTCATCGAGGCGGAGAGCGATCTCGGTGCCGCCGAGCTTCTCTCTTTTCTGGCTTCGGTTGAAAAAGCCTTCGGCCGGCGCCGAGGCGAGCCCAATGCCGCAAGGATCCTCGATCTCGATCTGCTGGACTGCCGGGGCGAGCGGCGCGACGGGCCGGAACCGCCGATCCTGCCACATCCGCGGCTCTCCGAGCGCGCCTTCGTGCTCCGCCCCCTGGCCGATATCGCCCCGGACTGGCGCCATCCGGCCAGCGGGCGTGACGTGAGGCAGTTGCTGGCCGATCTGCCTCAGGACCAGCGGATCCGCCGCCTCGACTGAGCGGAGGGTGCGCATGCGCCGGCCGCATGGCTCTCGGCCAAGCCGCCGCCTTGCCTCGGCCGCGCCGAAACAATATATTTCTTCCAATCACTTGGCTTTGTTCTTGGAGATGGTCTCGAATGGCACGCGTTACGGTTGAAGATTGCGTCCTCAAAGTTCCCAACCGCTTCGACCTCGTCATGGTCGCGGCCCAGCGCGCGCGGGAGATTTCCGCTGGCGCGCAGCTCACGCTCGAGCGCGACAACGACAAGAATCCGGTCGTTGCCTTGCGCGAGATCGCCGACGGCACCGTCAACCTCGATGAGCTCTCCAACGCCGTCGTGACCGGCCTGCAGAAGCATGTCGAGAACGACGAGCCGGAAGAGGAGGGCCAGGGCTTCGGCGTCGGCGCCGGCGAGGATCTGCTGGCGGAGATGCAGCAGGCCCAGATCTCCGAGGAGGAGGCCGAGGACGCCGATATGGCGATCGACGGCGAGTTCGAGGATGCCGCCGAGGCGGAGGGTCCGGAGGAGTAAAGCGAGGCCGGCCGTCGGGCATCGCCTTTCCCGGCGGCCCACCATGGACGGCACCCGGGGCGTTTCCTGGGCGCCTTTCTGGGCATCGCATCCTGGGATATCGGGTCGATAGCTGGAGGATTGAGGCGATCGAGGCGTTCCGGGCATCAGACTCTTGGCGTTGGTTAAGGGGGCGATTCCGGCGACGCCAAAGGGACTGGTGCAGACGTGTCGATGATTCGCCAATTCGAGCTGGTCGAGCGCGTCAAGTCTTATGATCCGGGCGCGGACGAAGACACGCTGAACCGCGCCTATGTGTTCTCGATGAAGGCGCACGGCTCGCAAGCACGGGCCTCCGGCGATCCCTACTTTTCCCATCCGCTCGGCGTCGCCGAGATCCTGACAAGGCTGAAGCTCGACACCGCCTCGATCGTCACCGGGCTCCTGCACGACACGGTCGAGGACACCGACGCCACCCTCGAGGAGATCGAGGAGCTGTTCGGTCCCGAGATCGGCCGCCTGGTGGACGGCGTCACCAAGCTCTCGAGGCTCGAGCTGCAGTCCGACAACACCAAGCATGCGGAGAACTTCCGCAAGCTGGTGCTGGCGATGTCGAACGACATCCGCGTGCTGCTGGTGAAGCTGGCCGACCGGCTGCACAACATGCAGACCCTGCGCTTCATCAAGGATCCGGAGAAGCGCCGCCGCATCGCCGTCGAGACCATGGAGATCTATGCGCCCTTGGCCGAGCGCATGGGCATGCATCAACTCAAGGACGAGCTGGAGAACCTCGCCTTCGCCGAGGTCAATGCCGACGCCTATCAGTCGATCACCCAGCGGCTGCAGTTCCTGCGCGAGCAGGGGTCCGACCTCTGCAACAAGGTGGTGGCCGAGCTCGAGAAGGTCTTGAAGGAGTCCGGCGTCGCCTGCACCGTCTCCGGCCGCGAGAAGACGCCCTACTCGATCTGGCGCAAGATGCAGAAGAAGCAGGTCGAGTTCGAGCAGCTCTCCGACATCATGGCCTTCCGCATCATGGTCGAGGACGTGCCGGACTGCTACCAGGCCCTCGGCGTGCTGCACAGCCACTACTCGATGATTCCCGGCCGCTTCAAGGACTTCATCTCGACGCCGAAACCGAACAAGTACCAGTCGCTGCATACCGGGATCATCGGTCCCCATCGGCTCCGCATCGAGGTGCAGATCCGCACCCGCAAGATGCACGAGGTCGCGGAGATGGGCGTCGCCGCGCATTGGGCCTACAAGGAAGGCCTGGAGCGCATCGATGGCCGTCAGTACCGCTGGCTCAGGGAGCTGCTCGACATCCTGGAGCACGCCTCGGGTCCGGAGGAGTTCCTCGAGCACACCAAGCTCGAGATGTTCCAGGACCAGGTGTTCTGCTTCACGCCGAAGGGCGATTTGATCGCCCTGCCGCGCGGCGCCTGCCCGGTCGATTTCGCCTATGCCGTCCATTCCGAGGTCGGCGACCGCACCGTCGGCGCCAAGATCAACGGCCGCATCGTGCCGCTGCGTACCGTCTTGGCCAACGGCGACCAGGTGGAGATCGTCACCTCGCGCGCGCAGACGCCGTCGCCCACCTGGGAGCGCTTCGTGGTCACCGGCAAGGCGCGGGCCTGCATCCGCCGCTTCATCCGTGCCCAGCAGCGCAACCAGTATATCGAGCTGGGCAGAGCGCTCCTCTCCAAGGAGTTCCATCACGGCGGCTACGAATATTCCGACAAGGCGCTCGACGGCGTCCTGAAGAAATACAAGGCCGAGGAGCCCGAGGACCTGATCGCCCAGGTGGGCGAGGGCAACGTCACCGCGCGCGAGGTGATGGTCGCGGTCTTCCCCGGCTCTCGCACGCCGACCTCGCCGACCGACAAGGTGGTGCCGATCGCGCGCCAGCGGCAGAAGGCGCAGAAGGGCGGCGCCTTCGCCGTGCCGATCCGGGGCCTCATCCCCGGCATGGCGGTGCACTACGCCGGCTGCTGCCACCCGCTCCCCGGCGATCGCATCGTCGGTATCGTCACGACCGGCAAGGGCGTCACCATCCACACCATCGACTGCGAGACCCTGGAGGGCTTCGCCGATACGCCGGAGCGCTGGATCGACGTCTCCTGGGACAAGGACCCCGAAGGCGAGCAGTTTCATACCGGGCGCTTGAGCGTGGTGATCGCCAATCAGCTGGGATCGCTCGGCGCGCTGACGACGGTGATCGGCAAGAATAACGGCAACATCATGAATCTGAAGATCGTCAACCGGTCCACGGATTTCTTCGAAATCCTGATCGATGTCGAGGTGAAGGACGTGAAGCACCTCACCAACATCATCGCCGCTCTCCGCGCCACCCCCAGCATCAACTCGGTCGAGCGGGCGCGGGGGTGAGCGCGCGGATAGACCCGTCGACCCCTCACCCAACCCTCTCCCTCCCGTCGGCGCAGGCCGACTTGGTTGGCGGGGGAGAGGGCTTCCTATCCAGCTTGGCTCGGACGAGGGAGCGCACTCGGTGAACCACCGCTCACCTTGAGGGAGAGGGTAGGGGTGAGGGGTCGAAAACTCTCACCGATCTGTTTCGAACAACCCACGAAGAGGACAGTACGATGCAGCCACGCGCCTTCAGCCGGACCGGCTGGCAGGTCAATCCGATCGGCTTCGGCGCCTGGGCGATCGGCGCCGATTGGGGCGAGGTCTCGGAGCGCGACGCGGAAGCCGCGCTCAACACGGCGCTCGACAGCGGGGTCAATTTCATCGACACCGCCGACGTCTACGGCATGGGTCGTTCCGAGACGCTGATCGCCAAGGTGCTCAAGAGCCGCGGCCGGAAGGACAAGGTCGTGGTCGCGACCAAGGCCGGCCGCAAGCTAAAGCCGCACGTTGCATCCGGCTACACCATCGCGAACATCACCGGGTTCGTCGAGCAATCGCTCAAGAACCTGCGGGTGGACGCATTGGACGTGCTGCAGCTCCACTGCCCGCCGACACCGGTCTATTCCGACGCAGCGCTCTTCGCCGGCCTCGACAACCTGGTGAAGGCCGGCAAGCTCAGATATTACGGCGTCAGCGTCCAGAATGTGGACGAGGCGATCAAGGCGATGGACTATCCCATCGTCTCGATCCAGATCATCTTCAACATGCTGCGCCAGAAGCCGATCGAGCGGCTGTTCGATCTTGCGAAGAAGAACAACGTCGCCATCATCGCCCGCGTACCGCTGGCCAGCGGACTCTTGACCGGCAAGATGAGGCCGGACACCAAGTTCGGCGCCGACGATCACCGCAACTACAACATCAAGGGCGAGTCCTTCGATGTCGGCGAGACCTTCTCCGGCGTGCCCTACGACGTCGGCCTGAAGGCGGTCGAAAGGTTGCGGCCACTCGTGAGCGGCAACGCCACCATGGCCGCGCTGGCGCTGCGCTGGATCCTGATGTTCGACGCCGTGACCGTCGCCATCCCCGGCGCCAAGAACGCCGCGCAGGCCAAGGGCAACGCCGCCGCCGGCGAGCTCCCGCCGCTTACCGCGGACCAGATGGCAGCGGTGAAGCAGGTCTACGACACCGACATCCGCCCGCTGGTGCATCACCGCTGGTAACGCCCATGATCCTTGGCATCGGCAACGATATCATCGACATCCGCCGCATCGAGAAGACCATCGAGCGCTTCGGGAATAAGTTCATCCAGCGCATCTTTACCGAGGTCGAGCAGAAGAAGTCGGATCGCCGCGCCAACCGCGCCGCTTCCTATGCCAAGCGCTATGCCGCCAAGGAGGCCTGCTCCAAGGCGCTCGGCACCGGCTTCCGCGCGGGCGTCTTCTGGCGCGACATGGGTGTGGTCAATCTCCCCAGCGGCAAGCCCACCATGATCCTGACCGGCGGCGCGCTCGAACGGCTGAAGGAAATCACCCCGCCCGGCATGGTCCCGCAGATCGATGTCTCGATCACCGACGAGGAGGAGACGGCCTACGTGATCGTGATCATTTCCGCCAATCCGGCGTGAGCGAGCCTCAGGAAAACACCGCCCGCGCGATCGCCAGCGCGGCGAAGATCGCCACGATCGACCCTCCCACCGAGACCACGAGATAGAGCAGCGCGGGCGAGAGCGCACCGCGTTCCCAGAGCGTCGCGAAATCCAGCGAGAAGGCGGAGAAGGTGGTGAAGCCGCCGAGGATGCCGGTCGTCAGGAACAGCCGCCAATGCTGGCCCAACTGGCCGAAGAGACCGGTGCCGCCGCGATAGGTGAAATAGCCGGCGATCAGCCCCATCAGCAGCGATCCCGAAATGTTGATCGCCATGGTCGCATAGGGAAAGTCGGGTCCGGCGAGCCTGAGGCCGAGCATATTCACGCCGTGGCGCAAGGCGCCGCCGATACCGGCGCCGGCAAACACAATGAAAAAAGGCAACATCCTGAAACTCCCCGATTGAGCGCACGAATAGAGCGTCTGCCCCCAAACGCCATAGCGAGGGAGGGCAGCGACAGAACCGAAGCGGGGAAAATTCGGACAGACTCCCACCGCGCCAATTCCGCCCGGTAGGAGCCATCAGCCGCGGCACAGGGCGGCGGCGGTTCGGCCGTGGCATGGAGGCACGGCCCGGGGGACTCCATCCCCGTACCCTCGGCAATCGAGGGCGGCCGCGATGTTAAGCGGAGCCATGCAGGCCTGTCAAAGCGGGCGCGCCGGTGCCGCCGAGCCATACGGTCCGGCCGGCTTGACTTTCAGGGTCGCGGATGGCTTGATCCGCCGGGACCGCGCAGGAGCCGAGCCGGATGGAAAAACGCGAAAGAAAACAACAAGTTATGTCGAAGCCTGCGGGCGGTGACCTGCGCGAGATCTGGGAGCTTGCGAAGACGCTGATCTGGGCCATCGTGATCGCCCTGCTGGTCCGCACCTTCGCCTTCGAGCCCTTCAACATCCCTTCGGGCTCGATGATCCCGACCCTGCTGATCGGCGACTATCTCTTCGTCTCCAAGACCGCTTACGGCTACAGCCGCTATTCCTTCCCCTGGGGCATCGCGCCGTTCCACGGCCGCATCTGGGAAGGCACGCCGAAGCGGGGCGACGTCATCGTGTTCCGCCCGCCCGGCGATCCCGACACCGACTTCATCAAGCGCGTCATCGGCCTTCCCGGCGATCGCATCCAGATGAAGCAGGGCCGGCTCTACATCAACGACCAGGAGGTCGAGCGCAAGCAGATCGAGGATTTCCAGTATCCCGATCCGAACGATCCCAACGCGCATCCGGTGCCGCAATACATCGAGACCCTGCCGAACGGCGTCAGCCATCGGATCATCGAGACCTCGGGCGATATCGGCCAGCTGGACAACACGCCGGTCTATATCGTGCCCCAGGGCGACTACTTCATGATGGGCGACAACCGCGACAACTCCAATGACAGCCGGGTCTGGAAGGGCTTCATGCCGCCCTCGCCGGATCAGCCGATCACCGATCCCGCGCTGCTTGACAAGGTCGGCTTCGTGCCCTCGGAAAACCTCATCGGTCCCGCCAAGATCCTGTTCTGGTCCTACGACGATTCCTTCCGCGCCAGCAATCCGGCAACTTGGGTCAGCGCGCTCCGTTGGCGGCGCCTCCTGAACCTGATCGACTGAGCGGCGTCGAGCGGCGACGCGATGCGGAGATGAGCGGGGCGCAAGGAAGAGCGGCGAAGCGGGAACACGGAGCCGATCTCGCTGCGCTCGCCGCCGATCTCGGTTACGCGTTCAACAACGCCGGCCTCCTCGCCACCGCGCTGATGCATCCGAGCGCGGTCACCGTCGGCCGCAGCAAGCGCGGCAAGAAAGCCGCCTCCCAGACTTTGGTTCGCGCGCCGGCCGCGAAGGTCGAGCGCAACCCCGACAACCAGCGCCTCGAATTCCTCGGCGATCGCGTGCTCGGCATCGTGGTCGCCGAGATGCTGTTCCGCGCCTTCCCCGAGGAGGATGAAGGCGCCCTCGCGCGTCGCCTCGCGGCTCTGGTGCGGCAGGACAGTCTCGATGCCGTCGCGCGCGAGATCGCTCTCGGCCGCCACCTCACCATCTCGCGCGGCGAGGAGGAGGGCGGCGGCCGCGACAATCCCGCCATCCTCGCCGATGCCTGCGAGGCGCTGATCGGCGCCATCTATCTCGACGGCGGGCTCGAAGCCGCGCGTGGCTTCATCGAGCGCCACTGGCGCCCCAAGATGGCGGCCGAGACCAAGCCACCGCAAGATGCCAAAACGGCGCTGCAGGAATGGGCCCAGGCCTCGGGCTTGGCACTCCCGCGCTACACCGTGGTGAAGAGCGAAGGCCCGCCGCATCACCCGGTGTTCGAGGTCTCGGTCAGCGTGGTCGGCCAGGAACCGGCGAGCGCCAGCGGCCGCTCCAAGCGTGCGGCCGAGCAGGCGGCGGCGCGTCAGCTGCTGGACCGCGTAAGAGCGTGACCGGCGACGTGACTGGGCCGTCCGAGCCGAGCGCCCCTGAGACGAGTCATTGCGGCTTCGTCGCCATCCTCGGCGCGCCCAACGCCGGCAAGTCGACGCTGGTCAATCGTGCGGTGGGGCAGAAGGTCTCGATCGTCAGCCCCAAGGTGCAGACCACGCGCAGCCGCGTGCTCGGCATCGTCATGCGTGACGCGACCCAGATCGTGCTGATCGACACGCCGGGCATCTTCGCGCCGCGCCGTCGCCTCGACCGCGCCATGGTGGCTGCGGCCTGGGGCGGTGCCGCCGATGCCGACGCGATCGTTCTCATCGTCGACGCTGCGCGCAAGCATCGCGACGAGGAGACCGACGGCATCATTGCCGGGCTGAAGGCGCAGAACCGCAAGGCGATCCTCGCCCTCAACAAGATCGACCTCGTGAAGCGCGCGAAGCTGCTGGCGCTGACGGCGGAGCTCAATGCCGAAGGCGTCTTCACCGACACCTTCATGATCTCGGCGGAAACCGGCGACGGCGTCGACGATCTCCTGGCACATCTGGCCAGGCTGATGCCGGAGGGCCCGCATCATTTCCCCGACGACCAGGTGACCGACGCGCCGGTGCGGGCGCTCGCCGCTGAGATCACCCGCGAGCATCTCTTCCGCCAGCTGCAGCAGGAGCTGCCCTATGCGCTGACGGTCGAGACCGACTCCTGGGAAGAGTTCGACGACGGCAGCGCCAAGCTGCAGCAGACCGTCTTCGTCGCCCGCGACAGCCAGAAGGCGATCGTGGTGGGGAAGGGCGGATCGCGCATCAAGAGCGTGCGCGAAGCCGCGCAGAAGGAGCTCGAGCAGCTGCTCGATCGCCGCATCCACCTCTTCCTCTACGTAAAGGTCCGCGAGAACTGGGCCGAAGACCGCGAGCATTTCCGCTCGCTGGGACTCGACTGGGAAGCCTGATCAGATCCCGTACGCGTCGTAGGTGAGCAGTGTCGGGGGACCGGCGAAAGCGTGCCGGATCTTCTCCACCATCTGCTGCGCCAGTCCGCTGCGCTCATAGGTCTCTGCATCGCCGCGGCTCTGCCAGACCGTGATCGCCATGAAAGTATCCGGTGACTCGTGCTGCTGCAGGAGCACGGCACTGATATTGCCCTCCGCTGCCCTGATGATCGGAATCGCGTCCCGCTCATAGGTCCGGCAGATCTCCTCGATCGTGCCGGTCCGCGCCTTGAATTGTCCGATGCGCACGAATGCCATCCTGTTCCTCCCGCTCGCTCCGTCTGGCCTCACTCTACAACTCGGCATCGACGGCGCTCGCGTCACGGCTTCGTGAGATGCGTCGCAGCTTCGATCCCGCCAGCATCCATCTGAACGCACCCGCGGCCTGGATTGGGAAGCCTAGCCGCCGCAAGGGCTTAGTCGGCACCGGCGCGGATGTCGCGGGGCCTGGATTTCGCCGCCCGGCAGCGCCATTTGTATAGAGTGTGTGGTCGATCTCTCAGGAGGGATCCATCATGGCGATCAATGCGGTTGGTGCGGCGTCCGCCGTTGCGGCGATCCCGACGCGTGCGGTCCATGCGGCCGCGAAGACCGCGGGCGTCGGCGATCGCGTCGGTTCCGCGGCGTCGACGATCGCGATCAGTAAGGTGACCACGACCAACCCGGACGGCTCGACCACGACCGTCACGACCTACGCCGACGGCCACACCAAGACCACGACCTCTCCGCCAAAGCCCGGCAGCCATTCCAAGGCCGCTGGCACTCCGCCCGCGCCGCCCGCCGGCGGTACTCAGAAGTCGGCGGCGACCACGGGCCGCGTCAACCTGCTCGCTTAGCGCCGCTTCGTCTTAGGCCGGTTCGCCTTGGTCTTTCGCTGGCTAATCCCATAGAGGAAGTTGAGCGCCAGCATGGCGCCGGTGTTCGCCGTCATCTCATTGAGGTCGAGCGGCGGCGAGATCTCGACGATGTCGAGGCCGATGCATTTCGGATGGCCGGCGATCTTGCGGAGAGCGCGCTGCACGTCTCTCGCATCGAGCCCGCTGGCATTGGGCGCCGCGGTGCCGGGTGCCTGGCTGTGGTCGAGCGCGTCGATATCGACCGAGACATAGAGCGCATCGACGCCTTTCGCCGCCCGCGCGATCGCCTCCTCGACGACCGCGTCGATGCCGCGCTCGCGCATCTCGATGTTGGAATAGACCCGGATCCCTTCGTCCTTGGCGTAGTTGTAATGTGCCGGCGCGTTGCAGAAATCGGCGATGCCGATCTGCACCAGGTTCTTGCCCCGGATCGGGTTGTCCTTGAAGTTGAGCGCCCTCCGAAACGGCACGCCGCTCGATTCCGCGCCGAAATGCGCCTCGCGCAAGTCGTGATGCGCGTCGAAATGGATCACGCCCACGCCCGCCTTCCCGTAAGCGCGGGTCGCAGCCTCGAGGATCGGCCAGGCGATCGAGTGGTCGCCGCCGATCGTCACCGGCACGATGCCGTGGCGGAAGATCCATTCCATGACCGCCGTCATGCGCCTGAAGCTCTCCGCCATGTTGGTCGCGATGACCGCGATGTCGCCGATATCGGCCGCCTTCAGGTGCCCCATGGACTTGCCGTCCCGGGTCGAGAAGGTGGTGTAGTAGGCCAGCGCCTGCCGCACCGCATCCGGCGCATGGCGCGATCCGGTCCGCACCGTCGAGGCGCCGTCGAACGGCATCCCCAGCAGCACCACGTCGAGCGCGTCCGAAAGCGGCGCCCATTCCAGCCACTGGTTCGCCCGCTGCTCGGCGGGATCGCCTTTCAAACTGTTGACGATCCGCCCCGGCGGGTTCAGATGACCCTTGCCGGGATAGCGATTGCGATTGGCCATGATGCCGCGGCTCCGCTGATAGGTCGTCGCCGAGCATAGCGGGGCCGATGCCGTGAAGTCGAATCGCGCCGCCGGTTGAAAGGCGTTATATCTTCCGAGAGTTCACAAGAGGACCCGAGAACCCGTGCAGACCCACGCGCTCTACGACACGCTGTTCGGCGACCTGCCGCTCTCCGACTGGGCCAGGCATGGCGACCGGCTCGATACCGAGCCCTGGCGCGGTTTCGCCCGCGCGGCCGAGGCCCAGGCACGCGGCAACATCGCCGAGGCCTGCCGCAACTTGAACGAGATCGCCACGGCAACAGAATATGAGTCGCGCCACATCATCGAAGCCTGGAACGCGCTCCGCGAATTGAACTGCCCGGAGGCGCGGCGCGCCGAGCCGAGCGTGCTCGGCGTCGTCATCGAGGCCTCGGCCGAGGGCGGCGCCGAGGGCCACGACATCCTCGCCGTCTATGCCGACCGCAACGCCTACTACCTCGACCATGCCGGCGGCGCCGTGATCTGGCAGGCGGCCAACGTCAAGCTCGACGAGGAGATCAAGGCGGTGCTCGCCGCCGCGGCCGAGATCCTGCCGCGCATCGGTCCCTGGCAAGGCAAGCGCCCGGCGCCGCCGCCCAAGGGCAACGTGCGCCTGAACATCCTGACGCCGGTCGGCCTCTGCTTCGGCGAAGGCCCCTTCGCCGCCATCGCCCGCGACACCATCGCCGGCCCCCTGGTCAAGGCCGGCGCCACCCTGGTGCATCGCTTGAGCATGCTGCCCAAGGAGACCGTCAACTGATGTACGTCCCGAAGCACTTCGCCGAAGACCGCGTGCCCGTCCTGCACGAGAGCATGCGCAGCATCGCCTTCGCCACCCTGGTCACCCTCGGCAGCGAGGGCATGGAGGCGAGCCACGTGCCGATGCTGATCGATCCTGAGCCCGCACCCTTCGGCACCCTGCGCGGCCATATCGCGCGCGGCAATCCGCAATGGAAGCGCGTCGCCGCGGGCAGCCAGGCGCTCGCGATCTTCCTCGGCCCCGACGCCTACATCACGCCGAACTGGTTTCCCACCAAGCGCGAGACCGGCAAGGTGGTGCCGACCTGGAACTACATCGCGATCCATGCCGCGGGGCCGGTGCGCTTCTTCGACGACCGCGCGCCGCTGCTCGACATCGTGACGCACCTCACCGCAACGCATGAAGGCAACCGAGCGCAACCCTGGGCCATCACCGACGCGCCCGACGACTATATCGACTCCATGCTGAAGGCCATCGTCGGCTTCGAGCTGCCGATTGCGAAGCTCGAAGGCAAATGGAAGCTCAGTCAGAACAAATCGGAGGCGGATATCGCCGGCGTGCGCAACGGCCTCGCCGCCGCGCCCGGAGAGAATGCTGCTGCCCTCGCCGCAGCGATGCCTGAACCTGACATCTGATCTCCGACATCTGTCCTCTGCCATGGACTTCACCGACGATGCGATCGTGCTTTCGACGCGGCGCCATGGCGAGGCGAACCTCGTGCTCTCGGTCCTCACGCGCGAGCACGGCCGGCATCTCGGCCTGGTGAAGGGCGGCGCCTCGCGCAAGCAGCGCGCGGCCTTGGAGATCGGCAACGCCTTGAAGGTCACCTGGCGCGCGCGATTGGAGGAGCAGCTCGGCACCTTCACCGTCGAGCCGGTCGGCACCGTCGCCGCCATCCTGCTCGACGATCCGCTGCGCCTCGCCGGCCTCGCTTCCGCCTGCGCCGTCGCCGACATGGTGCTCCCCGAGCGCGAGCCCCACGAGGACGTCTATCGCGCGACGGCCGCGCTGATCGCCGAGATCACGGACGGCGGCGCCTGGCCCGCCGATTACGTGCGCTGGGAGCTGGCGCTGCTGGCCTCGCTCGGCTTCGGCCTCGACCTCTCCCGCTGTGCCGTCACCGGCGACACCGCCGGCCTCGCCTTCGTCTCGCCGAAGAGCGGCCGCGCGGTCAGCCGCGCCGGCGGCCAGGGCTATGCCGACCGCCTGTTGCCGCTCCCATACTTCCTCACCGACCCGCAGGCCCGGCCCGACTGCGACGATCTCCTCGCCGGCCTGCGCCTCACCGGCTATTTCCTCGACCGGCATGTGCTGCACGGCCCCCAGCTCAAAGGCAGTGCCACCGACCGTCGCATGGAAGCCCGGAGCCGCTTCATCGAGCGACTTGCCGCCGCGCGGTGATTGCCCCATTCTCGCCGCCAACGAAGAACATCCAGCAAGCCCAGAAACAGCGCGATGTCCCCATCCCATATCGTCGTGATCGGCGCCGGCATCGTCGGCGTGTCGGCGGCGCTGCATCTGCAGCGCGACGGCCATCGCGTCACCATGATCGACGAGCGCGATCCCGGCGAGGGCACCTCCAAGGGCAACGCCGCCGTGGTGGCGACCGAATCCTGCGTGCCCGTGGCGACGCCCGGCGTGCTCTGGGACGTCCCGCGTTATCTGATGGACCCCTTGGGCCCGCTCGCCATCCGCTGGTCCTACCTGCCCAGGCTCGCGCCCTGGCTAATCCGCTTCCTCGCCGCGAGCAAGCCCGATCGGGTGGAGCAGATCTCGATCGCGCTCCGCTCCATCCTGACGCGCGCCGTCGCCGTCCATCGCGACCTCGCCCGGGCCATCGGCGAGGCCGAGATCCTGAAGGAGACCGGCTGGCTCGGCGTCTTCGAGAGCGACGCCAAGTTCCGCTCCTACCAGTGGGACCTCGACCTGCAGAAGCGCCGCGGCGTCGAATACAAGGTTATGCGGGCGGAGGAGATCCGGCAGTTCGAGCCCAGCCTGCAGCCGATCTTCCGCCATGCGGTCTACTACCCGGAGAATGCCTACGTCACCGACAACTTCCGCCTGGTCAGGGAACTGGCGACGCTGTTCGCCCGCAACGGCGGCACCATCGTCAAGGATCGCGTGACCGGCTTCGAGCTCGGCCCACAAGGCCCCGCAGCCGTGAAGACCGCCACAAACAGCATCGCCTGCGACGGCGTGGTGGTCGCGGCCGGCGCCTGGTCGCGGAGCCTGACGCTGATGCTCGGCCACAAGGTGCCGCTCGACACCGAGCGCGGCTATCACGTGACCCTGCCGGATCCGGGCAAGATGCCGCGCCTGCCGCTCTATTCCGGCGACCATTCCTTCGCGGTGACGCCGCTCTCGGTCGGCCTGCGCTTCGCCGGCACGGTGGAGCTGGGCGGGCTCGCGGCGCCGCCCGACTACCGGCGCGCCGAGATCCTGCTGAAGCACGGCCGCCGCATGTTCGGCGCGTTGAACGAGCAGGGCCGCAGCGACTGGATGGGCTTCCGCCCCTCGATGCCGGATTCGCT
>DATKMF010000104.1:0-3025 GCA_035542015.1 Candidatus Cybelea sp. | reverse complement strand
CCACGTCTTGCAACGCAACATGCACGATTTGTCGCTCCGTCACCAGAGGTTCCGGTGTCCGCGCTTGCAATTGTCGTCGAGCCTAAGGCGGCGGGTTCCGGCCGGCAAAGCTAGCAAAATGGCTAGGTCGTCTCCTCGGGTACCCGATGCCGCCGTCCCTTCCCGCGCCGAAAACCTGTCAATTCTGCCATTTACCATAATAGCAGGGATGATGGCGGCGCGAGAAAGCCGCGGGGTCGGCCCAGTCCGGGTCCATCTGGCGCTTCCTATGACTTTTGCTAGCTGGCCCGGCCAACGTGGCGGCGCTAGCTTGCGCTGCAGCATCGCCGAGGGGGAACGAGATGGCCGAACCGCGCAGCACCGAGGGCTTCGCGCCCTTCAGGGGATATCAGACCTGGTACCGGGTCACCGGAGAACTCGGCGGCGCAAAGAACCCGCTGGTGGTGCTCCATGGCGGGCCGGGCGCATCGCATGACTATGTGGACCGGGTGAAGCTGATCGCCAACCAGGGCCGTGCGGTCATCCATTACGACCAGCTCGGCTGCGGCAAGTCCACCCACTTGAAGGAGAAGGGCGCGGACTTCTGGACCGTCCAGCTGTTCCTGAACGAGCTCGACAACCTGTTGAAGCATCTCGGCATCCAGGGCGGCTATCACGTGCTCGGCCAATCCTGGGGCGGCATGCTCGGCGCCGAGCACGGTGTCACCCGTCCGGCGGGCCTCAAATCGCTCGTGATCTCGGACTCCCCCGCCTCCATGGAGCTCTGGGTCCAGGAGGCCAATAAACTCAGGGACGCGCTGCCGGCCGACGTGCAGGCGACCCTCGTGAAGCACGAGGCGGCCGGCACCACGGCCTCCGCCGAGTACCAGACGGCGATGCGGGTGTTCTACGACCGGCATGTCTGCCGCGTCATCCCGTGGCCGCCGGAAGTCGGCCGCAGCTTCGCGCAGATCGAGGCGGACCCCACGGTCTATTTCACCATGAATGGCCCCAGCGAGTTCCACGTCATCGGCAGCCTGAAGAACTGGAGCATCGTCGACCGGCTGGACCGCATCGCAGTGCCGACCCTGCTGATCTCCGGTCGCTACGACGAGGCGACGCCGGCGACGGTGCAGCCCTTCGCCGACCACATCAAGGACGTGCGCTGGCAGGTGTTCGAGTATTCGAGCCACATGCCTCATGTGGAGGAGACCGAACTCTACATGAAGACCGTCGGCGCCTTCCTGGATCAGCGGGACTGATCGCGCACGGCGAAGGCACCGGAAAGAACGCAACCCGCGAGGGCCGCCGGCAGCCGCGCGGGATCGATGCTCTCCGCCGCAGGACCGAGCCGACCGTCGGCCAGAAGGGTCTCGACGAAACGGTAGAGCGCCGTGTCGAGATCGGCCCAGACCACCTCGCCCTCGCGGCGCCAGATCATCAGCTGGACGCCGCCCTCCTCCAGCGAGACGCCTTCACCATCCGATGCTCCAAGCGCGAGATCGCGGATCCGGAGCAGCGGAAAGGGCGAGCGCAACAACGTCAGCGAAGGATGCGCGGCGAGGACGAGGGCATCGAGCGCGTCGCCATCGAGCGTCGCGAGGTGCTGGGGGCCGAAGGGCGCGATGTCAGCGGCCTGATCGGCCCGGGCGCAGGCCCAATCGAAGCGCGCGATATCGGCGAGATAGCGCATGCCCTGGACCCGGACATCCCTGTCGAGGAAGGCCGCGAAGTCCGCGCCATAGACGCTGAGGCAGGGATCGACCGGCGGCGTCATGGCAATGAAGGACTCCGCCAAGGCGCGGAACGCCTCCTCGCCCACCACTTTCGCTGTGATCGGGAAGTTCGCGGCCAGCGCAGCAGCAAGGCTGATGCGGTGGTGATTGCGATAGACGGAAAGCCGTCGTTCCGAGGTCAGGCCCGCGGGACGGACGCCGAGCCCGTCTGCGCGCACAGCCTTGCTCCGCAGGAAGGCGGCGAAATCCTGCTGCAGGTCAACCAGCATGGGCATGGCGGTTCTCCGGTACCGATGCAGCGCGTCGGCGACCGGCTTCAGCCGCCTCGGCCACCAGCATATCGAGCGGCGGAATCTTGCTGTCCCATTCGATCAGGCTGACCGCTGCCGGAAAACGGGTGACGGCCTCGGCGTAGAGCGCCCAGACGGGTTCCACGACCTGCGAGCCATGATCGTCGATCAGCAGCGTCGCATCGCCGAGATCGACCACATGATGGCCGGCGAGATGAATCTCGGAGACCGAATCGGGATCGAGGGCGGCCATGGCGGCACGCGCCGATTGGCCGTGGTTGCGCTCGTTGACGTAGAGGTTATTGACGTCGAGCAGCAGCCCGCACCCGGACCGCCGCGCCATCTCCGCCAGAAACTCGCCCTCGGGGATCGTGGAATGGGCGAACTCCAGATAGGTCGAGGGGTTCTCCATCAGGATCGGTCGCTTGAGCCGCTGCTGGGCGCGATCGATGTTCCGGACCAGGACGTCGAGCGCTTCCTCGGTGTAGGGCAGCGGCAGGAGGTCGTTGAGATAGACGCCGTCCTGCCGGCACCAGGCGACGTGCTCGGAGACCAGCATCGGCTCGACCTCAGCGACGAGCTGCTCCAGCCGGTCGAGATGGAGGGCGTCGATCGGCTCGGCACTGCCCAGGGAGAGGCCGACGCCGTGGATGGAGATCGGATAGGCTTGCCGCGCCGCATGCAGCACCTCAACACGGCGCCCGCCGCCCATATGATTCTCGGCATGCACCTCGAGGAAGCCGACCGCGGGCATGGCCTCCAGCAGCGCGCGGTGATGTGGCGCGCGCCAGCCGATGCCGGCTTTCGCAACAGGTCTCATCCGTGCGGTATCGAACGGCACGCTGCGCTCAGTCCGGCTCGGTGCCGGGCGAGGTGATGAGGCGGGCGCCGCGCCCGTAGGTGACGTAGGCCCAGAGCCATTGCAGGGCGACCAGAGTCCGGCTGCGATAGGTGTTCAGGAATCCGACGTGGATCATACCCCAAAGCAGCCAGGCCAGCCTGCCCTTCAATTTGATCTTG
>DATKMF010000103.1:0-64654 GCA_035542015.1 Candidatus Cybelea sp. | reverse complement strand
GGCGTCATATAAGCAGAGCGATTTTCCGACCATCTCGTGCTCGACGAAGGCGGCCTTCGCGGAATCGAGATCCTTGGCGTTCGCCAGGTAGGATGAATAGGGCTTCAGGCGGCCGGGCTTGGCAACGACGGCGAAGCCTTTGAACACGTTGTGGATCATGAAATCCTGATAGCCGGGCATCTGCTTGTAGAAGGCCATGCCTCCGGTAGGCGAGGAATACCCGATGTCGATATCGCCGCGGACTAGTTGCGCGGCCGGGATGGTCGGAATGACATCGAAGGTCAGGTCGAGACCTTGCTCATGGTCCAGGCCGAGTGCATGGGCCGTGCGGAAGGTCGCAAACTCGATATAGGGACCGTCGCCGACCCGGATGGTCTTGAAATTGCCGGCGATAGCGTGATGCGTCGCTACCGCGGCAATCGCCATCGCGACGCAGCAGAGGTACAGGAGCGACACGGTCCGACGGGGCAGTGAATTGCGCCTCTTCGCGGCCCGCATGACCCCACCGTTGAGGGCTGTTCTTTCGGTCTCGCTTCTGCTGGTTCGCATGATCGATGTCCCCGCGTCTCCGGTTCGCTTCCGTCGAACCCACGCAAGGAGCATGTCAGGCTTGTGTGACAGTGATATGAAACTTGCTCAGTCTATTTGTGGAATTGGAGTGATATTTTCTCAGTCAGCCGTCACACGCGCTTGTCTGCGAGCACCTCGAAGGTGCGCTCGAGCGTGGCGAGGGACCGCCCATAGTCGGCAAGGGCCAGGCCGGCGATGAGGGTATCGACGATGGCGAGCTGAGCGATGCGGCTCGTCATGGCCTCGGTGCGGAACTGGGTTTCGCGCGCCATCGTGTTCAGCACGATGTCGGCATATTCGAGGATCGGGGAACGTCCGAAATTGGTGATGACGATGGTGGTCGCGCCGGCCTCCTTGGCGAGACGCGTGGCCGTCAGCGTCTCGACGGTCGAACCCGAGTGGGAGATCGTGAGCACCGCCGACTCCCGCGTGCAAAGCGAGGCCGTTATCGCCTGGAGGTGACTGTCGACGCCGAGCCGCGCGTTGATGCCGATGCGCAAGAGACGGTAATTGGCGTCCTCGGCGATCGGGGCGGCACTGCCGATGCCAAACACCTCCACGCGATTGGCAGCGCGTATTGCCTCTACCGCACGGGCCAGCTCGGCGACGGAAAGCGCCTTCATCGTATCCTGCATCGCCTGCAGGCCGGAGCCGAAGATCTTGAAGACCACCGTGCTGAGATCGTCGCTCTCGGCCAGGTCCTCATGGATGAACTGCACGGGCTGAACGAGATCGCGGGCCAGCGCGATCTTTACCTGTTGAAATCCGCGCGCGCCTAGTTGCTGGCATAAGCCAATCACGCTGCCTTCACTGGCCCCGCTTCGCTCGGCGACTTCCGTGATCGACATGTGGATGACTTCGGCGGCGTTGTCGGCGATGAAGTCGGCGATTCTCCCGGCAATCGGCGGAAGTTCCGGGCGCAGGGCGCGTATGCGATCAACGACGCCGAGCAGTGGCTGGCCTTCGGATGGTGTGCGCCTCATCGCCTCGATTCCATTTCTGAGCGAGGCGAACCACGTTACTGGCACGGCAGAGACTAGGCAATGCGATCGAAAATGCTAGCGCAGCAACTTATGCGCGTAGAGCCATTCGTCGACCCAGAGCGCCGCCGGCGCGAAGCGGCGGCGGGTCAAGGCCATCATCCCGGGATAGTCGTGCGAGGTGGAGAAACGGACCTCCGCCGCATCACCGAACCGCTCGGCATGCTGCCGCACGATGAAATGGTAGGAGAGGACGAGCAGCCCGCTCCGCCAAAGCTCTCGCCGGATATAGGCGGCGAGCACGAACAGAGTCGGCGGCGCCAGCGGATCGGGATCGGCGGAGGGTTCGCGCCGCGCCAGGATCCAGCCGACCACCCGGCCCGACTGGAGCATGAGAAGGCTGTGCTCGGCCTCCATGTCGTCGTGCCAGCGCGACGGGGTCAGCCCAGAAGGGCAATCCTCTGCCGCGGCCAGGTCGGCGACCTCGCCCTCCTCGGCCGGCGTCCGTTCGCCCCAAGGCTTGAACGCCACACCGCCTTCCATTGCGAGGCGCGCGCGCATGGCCGGCCAGGCGGCGATCGCATCGCCGAGCGCGCCGGCCTGGCATGCGCAGCGCAGCTCGAGCGGCTTTGGTGCCGACCATCCCGCGGCGGCCAGCGTCGCGTGGAAGGCATCGGCGCAGGGAAGGATGCTGGAGAAGTAAGTCGCGACGCGCGGGCTGCCGGTGGCTGCCGCGAGCTCCTCGCAACGCTGCAACAGCTGCGTCCCGATCGAGCGGCGACGCGCATCCGCATCGACCATCAACGACAAGAGGCGGACCTGCGGTGAGTCCGGCTCCCAGAGCGCCAAGGCGAGACCCGCCGGCTTCCCATCCAGCCAAGCGCCCACAGCGAGGCGGGGCTCACCCGGGCGGTCGAGCATTTCGCGATAGCGCGGGAAGGTGAAAGCGGCGAAGTCACCGCTGGCACCATCCAAGACGGCAAGCTCGAGTGAAGGCCCTGGACACCGGTGCAATGCCGTGGAAGAGCCGAGCGTCGGATCCGCCACGGCGCCGCGCCCGCGAACTCAGCCACCGCCCTGGTTGATGACCCCGATGCTCGGGGTGGAGACCGGGTTGCTCTTCTTCTTGCCCTTGGTCACCGTGCTGGTGGTGCCGCCGGCGATGCTTTCGAGCTGGGCATCGCTGAGATCCGACGGAAGGGGCATGGGCAGCACATAGTGTCGCTCTTCGGGCTTGTCCTCATGGACGCGGACCGTGATGCCGGCCGGCACTTCCATGCCGAGGCTCTTCAGGGCGGCGTGGGGATCTTTCAGGAGTTTCGCTTTGAAAGCGGGATCGGACCAGGCTTTCTCGACGACGGTGCGGATGCGATCGTTGCCGGTATGCGTGCTCATCTCTGCTCCTCCCATGGGCATTGGAATCTGGGCAATTGAGACGGCCGTCCCCGGCAGAAAGAGTACGCCCGGGCCATGCTTCGGTTCAATGGAACTCGCCGAGAGCCAGATCACACTTCAGTCCGACCCCGCGAGCGCCTGGCGCGCGAGATCCAGCGCAAAGCCGGCCCGCGCCATGGCGGCAAGATCTTTGCGAAAGCGCTCCGGCGACGCATCCGCGGGTGTGCGGAAACTGCCCAGCCGGCGGCGCTTGGCATAGGCGAGCGCCGCGGCAAGCTCCGAATTCTCCGACTCTTCCGCGATCTGGGCGAGCGCGGCGTGCGCCTGGGGCGCCGCGACACCGGCCGCGCCGAGCTTCGCTGCGATCTGCCGGCGCGAGCCGCCGCGGCGATGGAGACCGCGTGCCTTCATCTCGGCAAAGCGGGCATCGTCGATGAGGCCGCTTTGCGTCAGGCGCTCGATCACGCGCGCGAGCTCGTCCAACAGCGGCTCGGGATCGAGCGCGTGGGCCTTGGCGGAGCGGGCGATGCGGCGCATGAGCACCTGCTTGAGGCGGGCCGCCGAGACGGCATAGCGCGCCAGATGATCGAGCGCGGCTTCATGCAGGTCGGCGGGCTTGAGCTTGCGTGGCTTGCGGCGGTTCGGCATTGCGCCTTCAGGGATGTACGATCGTGTCGGCGGGCTTGCCGCATTCCGACGGGTTGCCCCGGGTCGCGCCGGAGACCAATGCGACTTTTCCTGCAGGTGTCATGCGTTCCCCCTTTTCGCCGATGCTCGGCGACGTGACGATAGCCTTACCCGGACTGCGGCAGACGGACCGAGACCAACAGTCCGCCTTCCGGCCCCGCATCGGCGAGGGCGATCGCTCCGCCGCTGCTCTCGACGATCTCGCGGGCGATTGCAAGACCAAGCCCGCTGCCTTCGGCCTCGGTGCCGAGAACCCGGTAGAAGCGCTCGAACACGCGCTCGCGCTCCGGAGCGGGAATGCTGGGACCGTTGTCGCGGACGGTGAGGAGCCAGGCCGCGCCTTCCGCCTCGATCGCCACGGTGACCACGCCGCCCTTCGGCGTGTAGCGCAACGCATTGTCCACCAGATTGACGACGAGCTCGTGCAAGAGCGTGGGATCGCCGCTGACCGGCGCCGCCGCGACCTTGGGATCGAAGCCGAGATCCATGTTGCGATCGAGCGCATGCGATACCTGGGATTCGAGCGCGCGTCGTGCCAAGTTCACGAGATCGACCCGCTCCGCGCGACGGGCGCGCGCGTCGGGCGCGACGCTGGAAAGGGTCAGCAATTGGTTGGCAAGCCGCGCCATGTCGCGGGCATTGCCGTGGATCGCCTCCAGGGCCTCGTCCTTCTCGGCGGCGCTTTTCGAGCGGATCGCGTAGGCCGCCTGGGTCGCGAGGATAGTCAAGGGTGTGCGCAGCTGATGCGCGGCATTGGCGATGAAGCGGCGCTGGGCCGCGATCTGGCCGCGCAGCCGCTCGACATACTGGTTGAGCGCGGCGACGAGAGGCTGCAGCTCGGACTGCAGCGAAACTGAGGAGAAGGGACGAAGCTCGTCGGGCTCCCGCTCGGTGACTTCGTCCCGCAGCCGCAGCAGCGGCTTCAGTCCGCGCTGCAGGCCGAACCAGACGCAAACCGCGACGATCACCACGAGCAGGGTTTGCTGCAGGAGGCTGCGGGTCCAGAGATCGGCGGCCATGTGGCTGCGCGCGGCGAGCGTCTCACCGACCACGATGAGCGCAGTGCTCTCCGGTCCGCCGCCCGGCAAAGGCTGCCGGATCGCGACCAGCCGCAGCGGCGCCCCTCGGAAATCCGCGTCGTAGGCGACGGACATCAGTGGCTTTACCTCGGTCGCGGGCCGCGGCAAGTCGCCGTTGCCGGCGATCAGCAGAGGATCGTCCGCGCCGGTCTGCCGCGTGGTGATCCGGTAGTAGACACGGTCATGATACTCGGTCTCGAACATCTCCAGCGCCGCCGGCGGAATGGTGACGTCAATCGCGGCGCCGCTAACCTGAATACGCTCGGCGATGCTCCGTGCGGAGGCGAGCAGGGTGCGGTCGGTGACGATGCCAGCGGTGTCCTCGGCATTGCGAAAAGTGACCCAGGTGTTGGCAAGGACCGCGCCGGCCAGCGGGATCAGCAGCCAGAGCAGCAGCTGGACGCGGAGGCTCTTATGCGCCGTCATCACTCCGCCGCAGCACGTAGCCGAGCCCTCGCATGGTGACGATGCCGATGTCGCTGGATTCGAGCTTCTTCCGGACGCGATGCACATAGATCTCGATCGCGTTCGGGCTCGCCTCCTGGTCGAAGCCGAAGACCGCCTGGGCCAGCGCCTGCTTGCCGACCGGTTTGTCCAGCCGGGTGATCAGCATCTCGAGGACTGCGCGCTCGCGCGGGGTCAGGGCGAGCTCATCGCCCTGCAAGGTGAAGCGCCGGCTGTTGCTGTCGAAGGCGAGACTGCCGAACTCGATAAGCGGCGACTTCTGGTTGGTGGCGCGACGCAGTTGCGCGCGCACCCGAGCCTCGAGCTCGTGGATATCGAAGGGCTTCGCCAGATAGTCGTCGGCGCCGCTGTCGAGCCCGGTGACGCGGCCGGCGACCGTGTTGTTGGCGGTCAGGATCAGCACCGGCACGTTGTTGCCGCGTGCCCGCAGCCGCCGCAGCACTTCGATGCCGTCGAGCTTCGGCAGCGAGAGATCGAGGATCACCATCGAATAGTCCTGCGCCTTCAGCGCGTAATCGGCGTCGTCGCCGTCATAGACGCAATCGACCGCGTAGTTGTCGCGGCGCAGGGTCTTGGCCAGCCAGTTGGACAATTGCCGGCTGTCTTCGACGAGGAGGATGCGCATGGCCCGAGTCTATGCGATCCCGGTGGCAATTTCATCGGTCTCGGCCCGAATTTTTTTGCACGCCTGGAACTGAAAGCGGATCGAAAGCTCGGTTCCGGTAGCGTCCGACTGCATGCTTGTATATGCCGGATGCGAAGCGGCAGCCGGCGATGCCCGTCGGACGGCGATCAACGCAGCCGGCGGAAGGGAAACCGTGGGAGGATATCCGATGAACGCCCCTATCTTCAGGACTGCCCTGCTTTGCGCGACCGCCTTCGGCCTCGCGCTCGCCCATGCCGAAGCCGCTTCCGCCGACAAGATCACCATCATGGTGGGCGGCCTCGAGAAGCAGATCTATCTGCCCGCCAAGCTCGCGGAGCAGCTCGGCTATTTCAAGGACGAAGGGCTCGACATCGAGCTCGTGACCGAGCCGGCCGGCGTCGATGCGGAGAACGAGCTCCTCGCTGGCGCCGTGCAGGGCGTGGTGGGCTTCTACGACCACACCATCGACCTGCAGGCCAAGGGCAAGTTCGTGGAATCGGTGGTGCAGTTCAGCCGCGCGCCCGGCGAGGTCGAGATGGTCGCCGCCAAGCAGGCCGACACGATCAAGTCGCCAGCCGACTGGAAAGGCAAGAGCCTCGGCGTCACCGGGCTTGGCTCCTCGACCAACTTCCTCACCCAGTATCTCGCGGTGAAGAACGGGCTTCAGGTGAGCGACATCACCTCGGTCCCCGTCGGCGCCGGCAACACCTTCATCGCCGCGATCCAGCAGGGCAAGATCGATGCCGGCATGACCACCGAGCCGACGGTCTCGCGCCTCTTGAAGACCGGCGACGCCAAGGTGCTGATCGACATGCGGACGCCCGAAGGAACGCGGGCGGCACTCGGCGGCACCTACCCCGCCGCATCGCTCTACATGCAGACCGACTGGGTGGAGGCGCACAAGGACGCGACGCAGAAGCTGGCCAATGCCTTCGTGAAGACGCTGAAGTTCATCGCCAGCCACAGCGCCGACGAGATCGCGGCCAAGATGCCGAAGGACTATTACGTCGGCGACCCGCAGATGTACATCGATGCGCTGGCCAACGGGAAGCAGATGTTCACCGCCGACGGCAAGATGCCGGAAGACGGCCCGCCGACCGTGCTGAAGGTGCTCTCAACCTTCGACAAGAGCGTCATGGGCAAGACCATCGACCTCTCGAAGACCTATACGACCGAGTTCGTGACCGCGGCCCAGACGGCGGCGCAGTAAACCGTGGTCGCGGTGATGACCTCCGGCGCCGTCGCGCGCGCGGCGGAAGAGCGTTCCGTCGCGATCGAACTCAAGGACGTGCAGCGCCGGTTCGTGACGCCGGACGGGCGCATGCTGACGGCGCTGCGTTCCTTCAACCTGACGGTTCGCCGCGGTGAGTTCTGTGCCGTGGTGGGGCCGACTGGCTGCGGCAAGTCCACCACCTTGACCCTGATCGCGGGCCTCGCCACGCCGACCGCCGGCGAGGTCCGCATCATGGGGACGCCAGTCGGCGGCATCGATCCCCGCGTCGGCTTCGTGTTCCAGCAGGATGCGGTATTTCCGTGGAAGACGGTGCTGGACAACGTGGTGGCGGGGCCGCTGTTCCGCGGCAAGCCGCGCCAGGCCGCCATTGCGGCGGCGCGCGGCTGGGTGAAGCGGGTGGGCCTGGCCGGCTTCGAGGACCACTATCCACACCAGCTCTCGGGCGGCATGCGCAAGAGGGTCGCGTTGGCGCAGACCTTCATCAACGAGCCCGAGATCCTGCTGATGGACGAGCCGTTCAGCGCGCTCGACGTGCAGACCCGCGTCCTCATGCAGGACGAGCTCCTGAAGCTCTGGTCGGCGGCCTCCGCCTCGGTCGTGTTCGTGACCCACGATCTCGAGGAGGCAATCGCGCTGGCCGACCGGGTCTTTGTGCTGACCGCGGGGCCGGCGACGGTGAAATCGGTGTACGACATCGACCTGCCGCGACCGCGGGTCACCGCGGAGATCCGTTACGACCCCAGGTTCACCGAAATCTCGCGCAGAATCTGGAACGACCTCCGGGACGAGGTCCTGATCAGCTACCAGCGCGCGCAGCGTGGAGAATGAGATGGCCGAGATGGCGGCGACGAATATCGACGCCCGCAATGTCCCGCCGACGCCTGCGGAGCTGGCGGCCATGGCTGGGGCGCGCGCGGCGCTCAAGCGGCGGCGGATCCTGGTCAACGCCTATCGCATCGCCTTCCTGGTGCTGATCCTCGGTGGCTGGGAACTGGGGGCACGGCTCGGCTGGATCGATCCCTTCTTCTTCGCCATGCCCACGACCATCGCGGCGCAGATCTGGGACTGGATCGTCGAGGGGACGTCGCAGGGGCCGCTCTGGCAGCAGATTCTGGTGACTCTCGAGGAGACCGTCATCGGCTTCCTGATCGGTGCCGTCTTCGGCATCGCCGCCGGCCTGGTGCTTGGCCGCGACAAGCTGCTGGCCGACATCTTCAGCATCTACATCAAGATCGCCAATTCGGTGCCGCGCGTGGTGCTGGGTTCGATCTTCGTGATCGCGCTCGGCCTCGGCATGGCCTCCAAAGTGGCGCTGGCCGTCGTCATGGTGTTCTTCGTCGTGTTCGGCAACGCCTTCCAGGGTGTCCGCGAAGCCGACCGCAACTTGATCAGCAACGCCCGGATCCTCGGCGCCTCCAAGCGCCAGGTCATGTTCTCGGTCGTGGTGCCGTCGGCCTTGACCTGGATTACGGCGAGCCTCCATGTCAGCTTCGGCTTCGCCCTGGTGGGTGCCGTGGTGGGCGAGTTCCTCGGCTCCCGCCAGGGGCTCGGCCTGTTGATCGCGACGGCCCAGGGCACCTTCAACGCGGCCGGCGTGTTCGCGGCGATGATCGTGCTCGCGGTGGTCGCCCTCATTGCCGAGGGGTTGATCACCCTCCTGGAGAACCGGCTGGTGAAATGGCGGCCGGCCCAGCTCGCCGATGCGGGGTTCTAAGAATGCACGAACTCGCAAAAGAGCGTGCGGCTTCACAAGGCTGACACGCAAGGCCGGCTAGTTTTCTCCTCTTTGGGAGGAAACATGCTCGACTCGATTGCCCCGTCGCTCGCAGAGCTCATGGCCAGCCGGAATCCGGGACCGCCGCCGCGGCTCGGAATCCGCTATGACGCGGAGGGGCATTTTCTGCAGGAACCCGGCAACACCGTGGTCTGCCACCTTGTGCCGAATTCCCCTTCTGAAACCGCCTTGCTGCGGGTGCGAGAACGCATGATGGCACTCCCCGGTGCCAACGGACTGGCCTTCACGCCGCCTGCCAGCCTGCATATGACACTGTTCCAGGGCATTATCGATTCCCGCCGCCAGCGTCCCTACTGGCCATCGGGCATTCCGCTCGATACCAAGATCGACGACATGACGCGAAAATTCATGTCCCGATTGGACGGCTTCGACGGGTGCGGGCCGTTCGAGATCAGGGCGGTGGAAGTGACGCCGAAGGGCATGGTCGTTGAGGGTGCGACCGAGGCGGACCGGCAGGCTATGCGGGACTGGCGCGACAAGCTCGCCGATGCCCTGGGCTTCCGTCAGCCCGACCATGACAGCTATGTCTTCCACATCACTCTCGCCTACGTGCTCCGCGGCATCCCGGACGAGCATGTTGCCGAATGGCAGGCCTTTCTCGGCGAGAGCCTGGCCTATCTCGAGCGCGCAGCGCCCCTCATCGAGCTCAAGAACCCGGCCTTCTGCCGTTATCGCAGCGTCGAGCGGTTCGAGGAGCTATTGGTTCTCGCGTAGGGGCGCCAAGCGGAAAAATTGCGTTCGGACCACCCGCCGCGTATGGTTCCGGCCAGATCACGCCCCCTTTGACGATGTCCCCTGTAGCCATGCTCCCGCTCACCTCGCGCCGCTATGGCGCCATCAACTGGATCGGCCTCGGCACCCTCTACGGCAAGGAAGTGCGGCGGTTCTGGGCGGTGGCCACCCAGACCGTGCTGGCGCCGCTGGTGACCGGCCTGCTGTTCCTGGCGATCTTCGTGCTGGCGCTCGGGCATCGGGTCGACCAGTCGGGCGGGGCCACAGCCGGCACCAGCTTCGTCGATTTCCTGGTGCCTGGCCTCATCATGATGACCATCGCCCAGAACGCCTTCGCCAACACCTCCTCCTCGCTGATGATCGCCAAGGTGCAGGGCAACATCGTCGATCTGCTGATGCCGCCCTTGAATGCGATCGAGCTCACCATCGGCGTGGCGGGCGGCGGTGTCACCCGCGGCGTGGTGGTCGGCCTGACGACCGGCATCGCCATGCTGGTCTTCGTGCCGATCTCGATCGCGCATCCGGGCTTCGTCATCTTCCATGCCGTGGCGGCGAGCCTGCTGATGGCGCTGCTCGGCATGCTGACCGGCATCTGGGCGGAGAAGTTCGACCATCTGGCGGCGATCACCAATTTCATCGTGACGCCGCTCTCCTTCCTCTCCGGCACTTTCTATTCGACCACACGGCTGCCCGAAGTCTGGCAAACCGTCGCGCACCTGAACCCGTTCTTCTACATGATCGACGGCTTCCGCTACGGCTTCATCGGCCATGCAGACGCGCCGCCGCTGACCGGCATCGTCGTGATGCTTGCAGTCGATGCCGCACTGCTCGTCCTGGTCTATAACTGGTTCCGGCGCGGCTACCGGCTGAAGGCGTGAGCGCACGAACCCGATGACGGCGACGCGGAGCGACATCCGGCGCTTCGGCGCCGTCAACTGGATCGGCCTCGCCAGCCTTGTCCGCCGCGAGACCAGCCGCGGGCTCGCCGACTACAACTATCATCTCCTCGGCCCGACGGTGACGTGCCTGCTCTATTTCGTGGTCTTCCGCCTGGTCGTGCACGACGATCAAGCCGGGCGCGCCGTGACCGATTTCATGGCGCCGGGCCTCATCATCTTCTCAGCCTGCGAGAAGGCCTACGAGTCCGCCGCCGGGAGCTTCATCTTCGACAAGCACGAGCGGATCATCGCCGACATGCTGATGGCGCCGCTGACCGCGCTCGAGCGTCTGCTCGCCTATGTCACCGCCGACTGCCTGGGCGGGATCGCGGTCGGCGCCGCGGTCGCCGTCGCGAGTCTCTTGTTCGCGCATCTCGGCCTCGCCCATCCGCTGGTGCTCGTCGTCTTCGGCCTGGTCGGCATGGCGATGCATTCGCTGTTGGGCATCCTGGTCGGCATCTGGGCGGAGAAATGGGACCACTACTCCGCGGTCCACACCTTCCTGATGGTGCCGCTCTCCTACCTCTCCGGAATGTTCTTTCCGATCGAGGCCCTGTCGGCACCGATCCAGGTCTTGATGCGGTGTAATCCCGTGTTCCATCTGATCGACGGCTTCCGCTACGCGATGACCGGCACATCCTCCAGCGATCCAGCCGTCAGCTTCGTCATCCTGTTGGGGGTCGACCTGGCGCTGGGCTGGATCGCCTACCGCTGGTTCCGGTCGGGCTACAAGTTGAAGCCCTGAGTTCTGAGCGGGCCCCCGTCCCACAATTGTCACCCTAGGACCGGGACAATCCGGGTCTTTACATTCCGCCCCCTCAACCCGATATTCTGCGCTCTTTCCCGACATTTCCGGCCAGAAGCAGCAGGAAAAACGAGCCATGACCGCCTTGATGAACACCTACAACCGGGTCGACCTCGCCTTCGAGCGGGGCGAGGGCGCCTATCTCATCACGGCGGACGGGCGACGCTATCTCGACTTCGCCAGCGGCATCGCGGTGACAGCGCTCGGCCATTCGCATCCGCATCTGGTGAAGACGCTGCAGGAGCAGGGCGCGAAGCTCTGGCACTGCTCCAACCTGTTCCGCATCCCGGACCAGGAGCGGCTCGGCCAACGCCTGGTCGATGCCAGCTTCGCCGACGCGGTTTTCTTCGGCAATTCCGGCGCCGAGGCGGTCGAATGCGGCCTCAAGCTGATCCGCAAGTATCAGGACGATTTCGGCGACCCCAAGCGCTTCCGCGTGATCGGCTTCGAGGGTGCCTTCCATGGCCGCACCTTGGCGACGCTCGCCGCCGCCGGCAACGAGAAGTACCTCAAGGGCTATGCGCCCAATGTCGAAGGCTTCGAGCAAGTGCCGTTCGGGAATTTGAACGAGGTGCGCGCCAGGGTCGGGCCGGAGACCGCGGCCATTCTGATCGAGCCGGTGCAGGGCGAAGGCGGCATGCGCGCCGCCGATGTGCAGTTCCTGAAGGACCTACGCACGGTCTGCGACGAGTTCGGCCTGCTGCTGATGTTCGACGAGGTGCAATGCGGCATGGGTCGCACCGGCCGCCTCTTCGCCCATGAATGGGCCGGCGTCACACCCGACATCATGTCGACTGCGAAGGGCATCGGCGGCGGGTTCCCGCTGGGAGCCTGCCTCGCGACCGCCAAGGTCGCGGCCGCCTTCGGTCACGGCAATCACGGCACCACCTTCGGCGGCAACCCGCTCGCCATGGCGATCGGCAATGCGGTGCTCGACGTGATGTTGGCGCCGGGCTTCCTCGACAGCGTCGCAAAGATGGGACGCGTTCTCGACCGGAAGCTCATCGATCTCGTGCGCCGCTACCCCGGCGTGTTCAGCGAGGTGCGCGGGATCGGCCTGCTGCGCGGCCTGAAATGCGTCGGCTCCAACAACGACATCGTGGACAAGGTGCGCGCGCGCGGCCTGCTGACGGTCTCGGCGGCGGACAACGTCGTGCGACTGCTGCCGCCGCTGATCGTGACCGAGGCCGAGATCGACCAGGCGATCGCGGCACTCGAAGCGGCCGCGACCGAGGCCAAGGCCGCCTGACCATGCCGTCCGCCAGACTTGATCAACAGAAGGGGCCGGAGCAGAAGGATAGCGCGCTTCGCCATTTCCTCGACCTCGACCTGCTGCCGCCGGAGACTTTACGGCGCATCGTCGAAAGCAGTAAGGCGCTGAAGCGCGGCGAGTTTCCGAACGGCGACCCGAAGCCGCTCGTCGGCAAGGCGCTCGCCATGATCTTCGAGAAACCCTCCACCCGCACGCGGATCTCCTTCGAGCTCGGCATGAAGCAGCTGGGTGGCGACGCGGTGGTGCTGGAGCGCGAGAGCTCGCAGCTGGGCCGCGGCGAGACCGTGGCCGACACCGCGCGGGTGCTCTCGCGCTATGTCGATTGCATCATGGTGCGCACGACGCGCGAGCAGAAGCTGAAGGAGCTCGCCGACAACGCCAGCGTGCCGGTGATCAATGGCCTCACGGATCGAACCCATCCCTGCCAGCTGATGGCCGACGTGATGACCTTCGAGGAGCACCGCGGGCCGATCGCGGGGAAACGCATCACCTGGTCCGGCGACGGCAACAACATGGCGACTTCGTGGATCCATGCCGCCGTGCAATTCGGCTTCGAGCTGAACGTCGCCTGCCCCGGCAACCTTGCACCCCCGGCCGACGTGGTGAACTGGGCTGCGGCGCAGGGCGGCAAGGTCAAGATATCCAGCGATCCCAAGGAAGCCGTGAAAGGCGCCGACTGCGTCGTCACCGACACCTGGGTCTCCATGGGCGACCAGGACACGCTGGACCGGACCGAGCAGCTCCGCCGCTTCCAGGTCGACGACCGGCTGATGGCGATGGCGGGCCCGGGCGCCATCTTCATGCATTGCCTCCCCGCCCATCGCGGTGACGAGATGACCGCTTCGGTGATCGACGGACCGCAATCGGTGGTCTGGGACGAAGCGGAGAACCGGCTCCATGTGCAGCAGGGCATCTTGCTCTGGTGCTTGGGCGTGATCTGACGTTTAATAAGTGACAATGCGAGTCGAAACAGCGCCGAGCGCGGGCGCCGATTACGTCCGCCCGTTCCAGATCGAGGCCCTCGGCATCCGCGGCCGGGCGGTCCGACTGACGCGGGTGGTCGATGAGATCATCCGCAAGCACGCCTATCCGGAGCCGGTGGCGCATCTCCTCGCCGAGATGCTGACCATAGCGGCGGCGCTCGCCTCGGCCTTGAAATACGACGGCGTCTTCACGCTGCAGACCAAGAGCGACGGTGCGGTCCGCCTGATGGTGGTCGATGTGACCTCGTCGGGTGCGATGCGCGGCTATGCCCAGTTCGATGCCAAGGCGGTGGCGGAGTTGCCGGCGGATGCCAGCCTGCCGCGGCTGCTCGGTGGCGGCTATCTCGCCTTCACGGTCGACCAGGGAGAGGACACCGATCGCTACCAGGGCATCGTCGAGCTGATCGGCGCCGATCTCGTGGAATGCGTGCAGCACTATTTCCGGCAATCCGAGCAGCTGCAGGCGGGATTCAAGCTGACGGCACAACGGCGTCACGGCGCTTGGCGCTCCGGCGTCATCATGCTGCAACGCTTGCCCCGCGAGGACCAGTCGACTGCGATCGAGGCCGACGACGAAGCCTGGCGCCGGGCCGTCACCCTCCTCGCAAGCTGCAGCAGCCGCGAGCTCCTGGACGAGAGCCTGCCGATCGACGACCTGCTCTATCGGCTGTTCCACGAGGACGGCGTCCGCGTGTTCCGCGGCCACGAGCCGCGCGCGCAATGTCGCTGCTCCCGCCAGCGCGTGCTCTCGGTGCTGCAATCGCTGCCGCGCGAGGAGCTGGTCGAGCTCGAGGTCGACGGCGCGCTCGAGGTCACCTGCGAATTCTGCAACACGCGCTATCGGTTTACGATCGGCGATCTCGGCGAGGAAGGCCCGGCTTGATGCGGCGCTTCTTGCTCTTCGCCGTCGCGGCGCTTGCCCTCGCCGGCTGCGACACGCCACCGCATCGGCAGAACTTCCCGGACGTCACCTTCCAGCATCTGCAGCCGTTCCGGCTCGATGTGGCGCATGTGGAGATCGTCGAGGCCTATCATCCCGATCCCGCCAATGACATCGCCGACCAGTTCCCCGAGGCGCCGCAGAAGGTGGCGAAGCAATGGGGCATGGACCGGCTGCAGGCGGTCGGCACCTCCGGCGAGGCGATCTACACCATTACGCTCGCCCAAGCGACCGACACGGGACTGCATCGCTCGCAAGGCATGTCCGCTGTCACTAACAAGGACCAGTCGGACCGCTACGATCTCCGCATCACGGTCAATCTCGAAGTGCGCTCGGGCAGCGGTTCCGGGGCGGTCACCGCGCAGGCGGCGCGCAGCCAGACCGTAGCCGAGGACATGACGCTCAATCAGCGCGAGGGCGTCCTGTTCGATCTGCTCGATGCGACGATGAAGGATCTCAACGCGCAGATGGAGCAGCTGATCCCGCAATATCTGGGCGGATTCTTAAGGTAGGTTTTGCGTGCAGGCTTGACGCAGCGCGGCCTTGCAGGAGACGCGATCGCGACGGATTAATTCTTCTCCGCCCAGTCGATGACTTTGCGCAGCAGGGCTTCGCCGGCTTCGAGCTGGGATTTCAGGATGAACTCGTCGGGTTGGTGGGCCTGCTGGATCGAGCCGGGGCCGCAGACGATGGCTGACAAGCCGGCGGCCTGGAATTGCCCGGCTTCGGTGGCGAACGACATGCCGAAGCTGTCGTTCTGACCGGTCAAGGCGCGCATCAGGTTCTCGGCATCGCCATCGCGCTCCTCGACGAGCGGCGGCACCGCGACGCGGGGCTCAGTGGCGACCGCGGCTTCCGGCGCCGTGGATCTCATCCGCGGCAGCAGGCTCTCGGCGACGAAGCGGCCGAGCGGCCCCAGCACGAGATCCGGCGTGGCGCCGGGCACGCCGCGGAAATCCCAATCGATGCTGCAGGTCCGCGCGATGATGTTGATCGCGGTGCCGCCGCTGATGCGCCCGAGGTTGATCGTGCTGTGCGGCGGGTCGAAGCTCTTATCGAACGGGCCGTCGCGCCGCAACCGGTCGTAGATGCGCCCCAACTCGGTCGCGAGCTCGGCGGCGGCGAGGATCGCATTGAGGCCGCGTTCTGGCTGGCTGGAATGGCCGTCACGGCCGGTGACCGTGGTGGTGAAAGAGTAGCAGCCCTTGTGCCGCGTGCCGAGCTTCAGCTCCGTCGGCTCGCCGACGAGGGCGATGCGCGGCGTGCGGAACCGCTCGCCGATCTCGGCGATCATGTTGGGCGCGCCGAGACAGCCCACCTCCTCGTCATAGGAGAAGGCGAAATGCAGCGGCGTCTTCAACTCGTGACGCTGCATCTCCGGCACGAGCGAAAGGCAGAGCGCGATGAAGCTTTTCATGTCCGAGGTGCCGCGGCCGAAGAAGCGATCGCCGCCGTCCCGCAAGGTGAAAGGATCGCTGGACCAAGGCTGGCCCTCGACCGGCACCACGTCGGTATGGCCGGAGAGCACGATGCCGCCGTCCTTGTCGGGACCGATCGAGGCCCACAGATTGGCCTTGGGCTGTCCGTCCGGCGCCGCGACGATCTCGACCGGGACGCCCAACTCGGCGAGATAGTCGCCGATCCAGCGGATGATCGAGAGATTGGACCGGGCGGAGACGGAATCGAAAGCGACCAACCGGGCCAGGATTTCAGCCGGCGACCGCGCGAGTTTGGCCGATGTCACGCGTTGTACCCGATGACGCCCGCCGGCATGCCGATGAAGGCGAGGAACTCGCGCCTGGTCGAAGCGTCGCTGCGGAAGGCGCCGAGCATGCGGCTAGTGACCATCGAGCTGCCCGGCTTGTGCACGCCGCGCGTGGTCATGCATTGATGGCTGGCGTCGATGACGACCGCAACGCCCCGCGGCTGCAGCACGTCGTTCAAAGTGTTGGCGATCTGTGCGGTCAGCTTCTCCTGGATCTGGAGCCTCTTCGCATAGACGTCGAGCAGGCGCGCGAGCTTGCTGATGCCGACCACGCGCTTCTTCGGCAGATAGGCGATATGCGCGCGACCGATGATCGGCGCCAGGTGATGCTCGCAATGGCTCTCGAAGCGGATGTCCTTGAGGACAATCATCTCGTCATAGCCGTCGGTCTCCTCGAAGGTGCGTTTCAGCACCTGGATGGGATCGACGCCGTAGCCGCGGAAGAACTCCCGGTAAGCGCGCACCACCCGGTTAGGGGTCTCGAGAAGGCCTTCGCGCCAGGGATCGTCCCCGGCCCAGCGAATGAGGGTGCGGACGGCCTCTTCAGCTTCTTGCTGGCTTGGCTTGGCGGCGTCAACCTTCCCCGTCTTGCGCACGGACTTCTTGCTAGCGCTTCGTGCCACGGCTCCTCCTTGAAACCTGAGACCGAGCCCGGGCGTCAGTTCAGGCGGATCGCCTGATGCGGGCTGTCGAGCGAGAAGGCGGGGATCGCGATCTCGAACCGCTCGCCGCCGGTACTCTCCATCTGGTAGGTGCCGACCATGATTCCGGACGGCGTCTTCAGCGGCGTGCCGCTGGTGTATTCGAAGCTCTCGCCGGGATGCAGGACCGGCTGCTCGCCGACCACGCCGGCGCCGCGCACCTCCTGCACGCGTCCCAAAGAATCGGTGATGCGCCAATAGCGGTTCCGGAGCTGCACGGTCTCACCCCCGCCGTTCTCGATCCGGACGTGGTACTTCCAGACGTAGTGCGACTCCTCCGGCGAGGACTGGTCCTCCAGATAGGTGGGCTCGACCGTCACCGTGATCGCCCGCGTCGTTTCCTGATACTTGAACATGGTCCTTTCGACCGCTGCGCCTCAAGCCCGGCCGTACGCGGCCGCGCCGGGGTATCGATATGTGCTGAATTCTATAGGCTTTCAGGCCAAAGGAAAACGGCGCCGGTTTTGGCCGGCGCCGTTCGAGTGGTGCGGAGTGAGGCCGTTACTGGACGATGATCTCGTCGCGGCGGTTGGCCTGCTCCTTGACGCCGTCTGCCGTCGGGACCGCGTTCTCGGCCTCGCCCTTCCAGGCGGTGGTGATCGCATCGGCGGGCACGCCGGCGGCGATCAGGGCCGAGCGGGCCGCATCGGCACGGCGCTCGGAGAGCTTCAGGTTGTAAGCATCGGTACCGGCACGATCGGTGTAGCCGGTGATCGAGATCGACTTCGCCTTGTTGGTGCCGAAGTCGGCGACCACACGGTTGATTACCGCCTGGCCGGCCGCGTTGATGTCGGACTTATCGAAGTCGAACAGCACCAGATAGACCTGCGGCTGCGGTGGCGGCGCCGGAGCGGGCGCTGCCGGCTTGGCCTCGAGCTCGGCCAGAGCGGCCAGCAGCTCGTCGCGGCAGGCGGAGATATCGTCGTGCTGGAAGTTCTCTTCCTGCTGCTCGAGCCAGCAGTCGAAACGGGCCTGGGCGCGGGCCGCGATTTCCGGCTTGTTGTCGCGAGCGCCGCCATCGAGCGCCTGCAAGAGGCGCTGGCGGGTCTGCTGAATTTCGGGGACCACGTCCTGCGGAAGATCGCGCTCGGCCGGATCTTGCGGCCCAACAGCGGTGCCATTGGCGGCGGCGAGCGCCTTGCGGGCATAGAAGCCGGCATCGGTCCAGTCATACATCTCGTCGGCCTCGAAGGCGGCGAGGTCCTTGTATTCCTTGGTGAGGGCCTGCGTGAACGCGGTGCCGCCGGTCGGCTCGACAGTGCGCGAGCGGTCAAGATCCGTGGTGCAGGCCGCGACGAACCCGAGGGCTCCGACGACCGCCAGAAGTTTCAGGCTTTTCATGTTCTCCTCGCTTTTTTTCCGCCGGCTCGGCGCGTCGGCAGCATGCCCCACGCTCGACACTCGAACCTCTTGCTTTGACTGGACCCCTGAGGTGACGCCGGCTCCGTAGACAACAGATTTGCCGGCGACCGGTTCCCCACGGAGCGCTTGGACTAGCGCGGGCACTATAGGGTGCCGGCGGAGTGATGTCAAAACCCGGTGTGTGCAATATTCAGCCGATGAATCATCGGTTTAGGGTGTGAGCCGCGATCGTGGTCGACATTCCCAGCGTGCCGCGCGGGATCAGATTTCGGGCTCGGAATCGGCTCCCAGCGCGATCACGGGACCGTCCGCGGCGACGGCGTCCGCCGGATCATGACTGACCATGAGCACGGGAAGGCCTCGCGCCCGCGCGGTCTCGAAGACGGCGGCGCGGAACCGCGTCTTCAGGGGCCCGTCGAGCTTGTTGAAGGGTTCGTCGAGCAGCAGCGCGAGAGGTTCGCAGAGAAGTGCGCGCAGCAGCGCCACCCGCGCGCGCTGACCGCCGGAGAGCGTCGTCGGGTCGCGATCGCGCAAGCCTTGAAGACCGGCCTCGCGCAGCGCCGTCTCGATCGCCTCACGACGCACGCTGCGATCTCTCACGCCTTGAGGGATCGCAAAGGCGAGGTTCTCGCCGACCGTCAGATGCGGGAAGAGAAGATCGTCCTGGAACAGGATGCCGAGGCGGCGCTGTTCCGCTGGCAGCGGGTCGAGCGCACGCCCGCCAACGGTCGCACTGCCCTCGGCATCGAACACTGCCGGCAAGGTGCCGGTGAGCCAGTTCAGCAGGCTCGACTTGCCGCAGCCGGAGGGACCCATGACCGTGGTGGGCGCCTCCGCGGTCACGGTGAAGGAAATCGGGCCAAAGAGCGCGCGGCCTCGGAGCCGCAGCGTGAGGCCGGAGACCACCAGCGCATGCGCAGCGCCACCGCTCATGCGGGACCGGCGAAACACCGCGGGCGTCCGGCCACGACCGCGGCGGCGAAGACGGCGGCGGCGAGCGCCACCTGGATCAGCGCATAGACTCCGAGCACGCGGCGGTCGCCGCCGCCATAGAGCACCACGCTCTCGGTCGCGAGCGTCGTCACCCGACCGGCGCCCGCCAACACGGTCGGCAGGTAGAGCGAGAGGCTGACCGCAACGCCGACGGCAGCGCTGAGGGCGAGCGACGCCTTCAGCAGCGGGACCTTCACCGAGAGGAGCACGCGCCAGCGCCCGGCGCCGAGGCAACGGGCGGTGCGGATGAGACGCGGGTCGAGCGCGCGCCAAGGCTCGCTCAGGGTGAGGAACACATACGGGAAGACGAAAAGCATATGGAACCAGAGCACGGCCGGGAACGTGCCGGTCGCACCGATCGTGCCCAGCGCGATCTCGAGGCCGAAGAGGAAGCCCATCTCCGGCGCGAACAGCGGCAGAAAGAGCACCCATTGACCGCGGCGGCCGGCGGCGTGGCCAATGCGGTCCTCGCATTCCAAGCAGGCGATCGACGCGGCGAGCGCGATCGCGGCACTGGTGCCGGCGATCAGCAGACTGTCGCGGAGCGGCGTCGTGATCCCCGCGAAGGCATGGCTCCAGGCCGCGAGGCCGACAAGCGGCGGCAGCGGATCTGGGAAGCGCCAGACATCGGTGATCGACCAGAGTGCGATGCCGACGAGCGCCAGGAGGCCGAGCCCGGCGAGGAGCGTGCCGGCACCGAGGATGAGCGTCTGGGTGGCGACGCGGATCGGCATCGGGACCGCGCGGCGCCCGCCAATGACGGCGCGGTGCCAGAGGCGCGCCGCCAGGAGCTCACCGGCGCGCCAGCCGAGGAAAGCGGCGGCGACCAGCGCGATCTGCAGCAGGCCGGCGCCGGCGGCGATGAGCCGGTTCGTGAGATCGGGATCGTCGATCAGGCGCAGGATCAGGACCGGCAGGGTCGGCGGCAGGCCGGGACCGAGCACGATCGACATGTCGACGACCGAGAGCCCATAGGCGAGGACGGCGAAGATCGGCAGGCGGATCAGGCGGTAGAGCACGGGGAGCAGGATCTTCATCCAGGCGATCGGCGCCTGATAGCCGAGCGAAAGTCCGACCCGGAGCGTCGCGGCGCCGTCGATCCGATGGAGGGCGGAAAGTGCCACCGCGATGATGAACGGTGTCTCCTTGACGACGAGCCCGAGCACCAACGCGAGGCCCGCGCGATCGTTGACGAATAGAAAATCCGGCGGCCGATCGAGAGCCAGCGGGATGGCCAACAGGCGCAGAAGCCAACCGCTCGGCGCCAGGAGAAAGGCGAGGCCGATCGCCATCGCGACATGCGGCGTCGCGATGAGCGACAGCATGACGCGGCGCAGCCAGCGTGCACCCGGCCGAGCGCCGATGCCGAGCGGGTCGAGCACCGCCACGAGTCCGAGCCCGAGTCCGAGCGCGACCAGCGTCGAGACGAACCCGGCGAAGAGCGTGGTCGCACAGGCCCTGCCGATGCCGGGATAGGCGAGAACGGCGCGCAAGGGCGCCAGGTCGAAGCCGGGATGGCCGAGCGCCGGCAGATGCCCGAAGGCCGGCAGGATGAGGAACAGCAAGCCGAGCCCGACACTGCCGCCGAGCGCGATCGCGAGGGTCAGCGGAACCGCGGCCAGCGGACCGGCCCTCAGCAGCGGCCAACGCCGGATCAGCGCCGGGATCATCGGGCGTAGCGCGCGGTCCAGTGGTGCTCCAGCGCGTCAACCCAGCTCGGATGCGGCTCGGGGAGGCTGCGGCCGAGATCGCGGGGCGTTGCGATGCCCTGTGGCAGGCGATCGAAGACTTGCCGTTCCTCTGCGCTCAGCCGCTCAAGCGAGAGGACGGTCGGGTCGCCCCAGACGGCGGGATCCTGCTTTCTCGCCTGCGCCTCCGGCGAAAGCAGGAAGTTCGCCACCACCAGCGCGCCCGCCTTGGCGCTGGCGTTGAACGGAATTGCCAGGAAATGCGTGTTGGCGATGCTGCCCGCGTCCGGCACATAGCCGCGCACGCTGTCAGGGAGGAGATGCTGAGCGATCGCCGAGGAGGCGTCGGCCGGGTTGAAGGCCAGGTAGAGATCGACCTCGCCGTCGTTCAGCAGCTGGCGCTGCGCCGTATAGGAATCCGGAAAAGCATCGCCGCCGCGCCAGAGGGTGGGGTGAAGCTCGTCGAGATAGGACCAGAGCGGCGCGGTGACCGTGTCGAATTCCGCGACCGGCTTCTGCAGTGGCGCCGGATCGGCGAGGAGCTCGGTCAGCGCCTGCTTCAGGAACGTGGTGCCGGTGAAGTCCGGCGGCGCCGGATAGGTGAAGCGCCCGTTATGCAGCTGGCAGAACACCAGCAGCGCCGGAATGCTGCGCGGCGGCAGGGTCACTTTCGCCGAATCATAGAAGAACGTGAGCTGGGCCATTCCCCAGGGCGATTCCAACCCGTCGGTCGGCACGGTGAAGTCGCGGATCAGGGTCGGGTTGCGCTCCGGGTCGGTGAGCCGGAAGTTCGGCAGGAGCTGGGTGAAAGGACCCCAGAGCAGGCCGTTCGACTTCATGGCGGCGAAGTTCTCGCCGTTGATCCAGACCAGATCGACGCTGCCGCCGTCGGCGCGACCCGCGGCCTTCTCGGCCAGCACCCGGGCGACTGCCTCCGACGTGTCCTTGAGCTTGACCTCATTGAGGGTGATGCTGAAGCGCTTGTCGATCTCCCCCGCGGCCCAGGAGATGTAGTCGTTGATCCTTGGATCCCCGCCCCAGGCGTTGAAATAGACGGTTTGGCCTCTCGCCGCTGCGAGCGCGGCGTCGAGGCTTTGCGGCGGCGGATCGGCGCGGGCAAGGCGGCCGAAGCCGAGGACGCCCGCGGCGGCGCCCAGCAGCGCCCGGCGGCTGATCCCACCAGCCTCTCGCATTCGCCCGTTCATGGGACCAAGACTAGAGGGCGCCGGGACCGCTGCCAATTGGTCCGCGATCGAACGCCCGCGATCAAACGACCACGATCAAACGCCCACGATCAAACACCAGGACCGCGGCCTCGCCGCCAACTTGAACGCAACCCCGGCTTCGCCTATAAATTCGGGCGCCGGGAACGCGGGTGTAGCTCAATGGCAGAGCAGAAGCTTCCCAAGCTTACGACGAGGGTTCGATTCCCTTCACCCGCTCCAGCATCCGAGACCCGATTCCGATCGAATCTTCCCGCTGATGCCAGGCGCCCTCACCCGCCCTGAGCGCTCAGCCTGAACCGGCTGCTTTGATGAAACGGTGCGTCGGGATCGGGCTGCACGAAGAGCGCGATGTCGGTGACCGCGTATGTCGTGTCGACCGCGTGACTGAGCGGTCCTGAGAGAGAGGACAGAAGCGTCGCTGCGGTCTCGGCGTCGACTCTTTCCGTCAGCGTCACGTGAAAACGGAAGTCATCCAGGACATAGGGATATCCCCATCGCATGAGATTGCGATCTTGGCGCGCGGTCAGGCCCGCTGACCGGCGGCGTGCCAACTCCTCCGGGCGCGCGGGCCGTCGGAACCGATCGAGATCCATGACGCATCTGGCGGCGAGCGCATCGAGCGGCGGAGATGGCGCTGATGGGAGAAGCGCAATGAAACCATCGAGCAGCGAAAGTCGAAGCAACGGGAGTGAGAATGGCGCAACCTCTCCGGCAAGAGCCTGAATTGCCGCCTTGAGCTCGGCCTCCGTCGCACCATCGGCGAGGAAGAACGGCGGTTTCAAGGTCGCGTGAAGAGCGTAGAGGCGCGGTGCCTGGATCAGCTTGGCCCAGCTTGCGTCATCGAGCCCCGGGATCGCCAGCCGCGGAACATCGGCGCCTCCGGCATCGCGCCCGAGCCAAGCGGCACCCAGGCGGTCCAGCGACGACCCGATGGGGGGTGCCCAATAGATCGCGAAACGCGCGGATGAGGACTCACTTCCGATGGCCAGCGGCATCGTCATCGGGCTGGACGATCATCTGCACGCGATCGCCGGCGAAGACCGTGAGACTGTGCTGGATGGGCGTTCCTTCCGCATCCACATTGACGGCTTCGGACTGCAGGACAGGCCGGTCGATGCTCTGGCCGAGATGGTTGGCTTCGACGGCGGTCGGCATCCGCGCGATCAGCCGCGTCACGCGCCGCGTGTAATCGGCGACGCCGAACTCCATGAGAGCATCGGTCAACGAGCCCAGGCGGCGATAGGCCTCGTCGAGTCCGGTGAATCGCGGCAGGGGAAATTCGAGGATGCCGTAGGTGAGCGGTGTGCCGTCCGCAACGCCGAGGGTTTCGATGCGGATCACCGGCGCGCCTTCGCGCAATCCAAGGTCCGCCGCGACATGGGCCGAAGCCGTCGCCGCTTGCGCCGCGATCAGCTGATGGCCGGGGCCACGGCCCTGGGCATGAAGATTGGCGCTGAACCGCGTGCGGCGGCCGAGCATATAAGGTATCGCGGAGCTTCGAACGAAGGTGCCGCGACCCTGCTCCACCGTCAGCAATCCGCGATCCGCCAGCACCGCCATGGCGCGGCGCACCGTATGACGATTGACGCGGAAACGCTCGGCGAGCTCCGGTTCGGTCGGCAGCTGATCCCCGGATCTCAGCGCGCCGGATTCCATATCGGCGCGGAGGGTATCGACGATCTGACGCCAGAGCGTGACACCCCGGCCGCGGGCGATGTTCTTGGTCACATCCATAGCTAAGCGCTTCTCGGAGAAGAATTGATGACAATGCATTCCAGTCATTGACTCATCTAGATGTATAGATGAATATTGGCCGCATGACAAGTGAACGCCTCCCAGATGCCGCTCGGGCGCATTGGATTTCCACTCTGAGCCTGGCCCGGCTCGGCCAACTGGAGTCGTTCTGGGAAAGCCTCGCCCCGAAGCCGGAATATCGATGGCTGCGCCCGGCCGAATCCGGCCTGGTCATGTTGCGTGGCCGGGCCGGCGGGAACGGGCAGGCCTTCAATTTCGGCGAGATGACCATGACCCGGGCCGCGGTCGTGATCGACGGACCGCAGCCGATCACCGGCTTCGGCTATGTCGCCGGGCGCAACGCGCGGCACGCGGAACTGGCGGCGCTGTTCGATGCGCTGCTGCAGGACGAGGCGCGCCGGCCGATCCTGTTGCACGACCTCATCGCGCCGATCGAGGTCGCGCGGAAGCAAGCGCAGGCAGCGCGCAGTGCCGCGGTGGCAGCGACCCGTGTCGATTTCACGACCATGGTGCGCGGCGATGCCTGATGTGGCGCACGTCTCCCAGGCGGGCTTCAACGATGCCGTCGGGCAGTCGCAGCAAGTCTTCCGCACCATCCTGACGGCACTGTCCGAACCCGGCCGGATCATGTCCGTCACCGGCGCGCCGGACGTGCAGCTTGGTCTCGACGCGGCGGCACTGGCCTTCCTGCTCACGCTTGCCGACGGCGACACGCCGGTCTGGATCGGCGGCGAGACCGACGATGCGCTGGCCGCGTATCTGCGCTTCCACACCGGCGCGCCGATCGTGGCCGATCCAGGCGCCGCGCAGTTCGCGCTGATCGCCGATCCCGGACGCTATCTCCCGCTCCGATCTTTCGATCCGGGCACCGAAGACTTCCCCGATCGCTCCGCGACGGTGATCCTCGGCGTGAAGGCAATCGGCGACAGCGGTGCTTTCGCGCTTCGCGGCCCCGGCATTCCCGATCGCCGGCAGCTGGCCATTGCGGGGCTGCCCCAGCACTTCGCCGCCGATTGGGCGGAGAACCACGCCCAGTTTCCCTGCGGCGTCGACCTCATCCTCACCTGCGGCACCGAACTCGTCGGGTTGCCGCGCAGCATCGTGCTGGAAATGCCATGTACGTAGCGGTGAAGGGCGGCGAGGCGGCAATCGACGCCGCGCATGCGCTCAACGCGTCCGACCGTCGCGGCGATCCCGCGACGCCGGAGCTCACGGTCGATCAGATCGAGCGCCAGCTCGGTCTCGCGGTCGACCGGGTGATGGCGGAAGGCGCGCTCTATGACCGGCGTCTCGCGGCCCTGGCGATCAAGCAGGCGGCCGGGGATCTGGTGGAGGCGATCTTCCTGATCCGCGCTTATCGCACGACGCTGCCGCGCTTCGGAGCGAGCGAGCCGGTCTCGACCGCGGCGATGCAGATCGCCCGGCGCATCTCCGCCATCTTCAAGGACGTCCCGGGTGGCCAGTTCCTGGGCCCCACCTTCGACTACACCCACCGCCTGCTGGATTTCTCGCTCGAAGGCGAGGGCGCGGCGCCGGAAGCACCGAGAGCGACGAGGACCGTCGGTCCGCTCATTCCCGTCACCACGCTGTTGCAGCAGGACGGGTTGATCGAGGGCGAGCGGCCCGACGACGCAACGCCGGTCGGCGACATCACGCGGACGCCGCCGACCTATCCGGCGGAACGCGACGTGCGCCTCCAGGCACTCGCGCGCGGCGACGAGGGCTTCCTGCTGGGCCTCGCCTATTCGACCCAGCGCGGCTATGGCCGCAACCACCCTTTCGCCGGCGAGATCCGCCACGGCTCGGTCGAGGTGGAGATCGCGCCGCCGGAGCTCGGCTTTGCGATCACGATCGGCGAGGTTGAATTGACCGAGTGCCAGATGGTCAATCAGTTCAAGGGGTCCGCCGAGCAACCCCCGCAATTCACCCGCGGCTACGGCCTTGCCTTCGGCCGCGGCGAGCGGAAGGCAATGGCGATGGCGCTGGTAGAGCGCGCGCTGCGCGCCCGCGAGCTCGACGAAGCCGTGACCGCGCCGGCGCAGGACGAGGAGTTCGTGCTGAGCCATGCCGACAATGTCGAGGCTTCCGGCTTCGTGCAGCATCTGAAGCTGCCACATTACGTCGATTTTCAGGCCGAGCTCGATGTCGTGCGCCGGCTCCGCGACGAGATCGAGGCAAAGAAGGCCGCAGAATGAGCAAGGGGTACAATTTCGCCTATCTCGACGAGCAGTCGAAGCGGATGATCCGCCGCGCCGTCCTGAAGGCGGTCGCCGTGCCCGGCTACCAGGTCCCCTTCGCCGGTCGCGAGATGCCCCTGCCCTACGGCTGGGGTACGGGCGGCATCCAGGTGACCGCCTCGATCATCGGCCGCGACGAAGTGCTCAAGGTGATCGACCAGGGCGCGGACGACACGACCAACGCCGTCAGCATCCGCAAATTCTTCGCCAGGACCGCCGGCGTGCGGACCACGACGCGCACGCCGGAGGCGAGCCTCATTCAAACCCGCCACCGCATCCCGGAGACGCAGCTCAAGGCGGGCCAGATCATCGTCTTCCAGGTGCCGATCCCGGAGCCTTTGCGCTGGCTGGAACCGCGGGAGACGGCGACGCGACGGATGCATGCGCTCGGCGACTATGGCGCCATGCATCTGAAGCTCTACGAGGACATCGCGCGCTATGGCCGCGTGACCACCGCCTATGACTTCCCGACGCTGGTCAACGGCCGCTATTTGATGTCGCCTTCGCCGATCCCGCGGCTCGACAATCCGAAGCTCGATCGCTCGCCGGCGCTGCAGCTGTTCGGCGCCGGCCGCGAGAAGCGGATCTATGCCGTGCCGCCGCACACGACGGTGAAGAGCCTCGACTTCGAGGATCATCCTTTCACGACGGAGCGCTGGGCACAGCACTGCGCGCGCTGCGGCGCCGGCGACAGCTATCTCGACGAGCTGGTGATCGACGACCGGGGCACCCGCCGCTTCGTCTGCTCCGACACGGACTACTGCGACACGCGTCTTGCCGGGACAGGAGGCGCGCGATGAGCGGTCCCCTGCTCGAGATCGACGGCCTCTGCAAGGCATATAACGGCCGCCCCGCCCTGATCGACGTCGCGCTCGACCTCTGGCCGGGCGAGGTGCTGGCGATCGTCGGCGAATCCGGCTCCGGGAAGACCACCCTGCTCCGCTGTATCGACGGTCAGGTGGCACCGGAGCGCGGCGCGATCCGGTTCGACACGCGCGCGCAAGGCATGGTCGATCTCACCCTGCTCAACGAGGCCCGGCGGCGGCGCCTGCTCGGCAACGATCTCGGCTATGTGCACCAGAATCCGCGCGACGGCCTGCGCCTCGAGCTGAGCGCCGGCGCCAATATCGGCGAACCGCTGCTGCAGGCGGGGCATCGGCACTACGGACGGATCCGCGCGACCGCCGAGAGCTGGCTCGCCAAGGTCGAGATCGATCCCGGCCGGATCGACGACCTGCCGAAGCATTTCTCCGGCGGCATGCAGCAGCGGCTGCAGATCGCGCGCAACCTGGTGACCAATCCCCGCCTTGTGTTGATGGACGAGCCGACCGGCGGGCTCGATGTCTCGGTCCAGGCGAAGCTGCTCGATCTCCTGCGTCGGCTGGCGGCCGATCTCGATCTCGCGATCATCCTGGTGACCCACGATCTCGGCGTCGCGCGGCTGCTGGCCGACCGGCTGATGGTGATGCAGGCGGGACGGATCGTCGAATCCGGACTGACCGACCAGGTGCTGGACGATCCGCATCAGCCCTATACCCAGCTGCTCGTCTCCTCGGTGCTGCAGCTATGACCATGCCATCGACCACGCCCCTGCTCGAGGCCAAGGGCGTCAGCAAGAGCTTCACCCTGCATGCCCGCGATCGCCTGCGTCTCGCCGTGCTCTCGGAGATCGACCTCGCGGTTCGTCCCGGAGAATGCGTGGTGCTCGATGGGCCATCCGGTGCCGGCAAGAGCACGCTGATGCGGACGCTCTATGGGAACTATCGCGCCGATGGCGGCGCCATCCTGGTCCAGCGCGACGGTGAGACCAGGGACCTGGTTCGCGCCACGCCGCGGGAGATCCTGGCGCTCCGCCGCGACACTATCGGCTATATCAGCCAGTTCCTGCGCGTGATCCCGCGGGTACCGACGATCGAGATCGTGGCGGAGCCGCTCACCGCCCTTGGCATCGACCGGGAAGAGGCGAGGAAGCGCGCAGCAAGTCTGCTTGCGCGCATGGCGATCCCGGAGCGGTTCTGGGCCTTGCCGCCGGTGACCTTCTCCGGCGGCGAGCAGCAGCGGGTCAATATCGCCCGCGGGCTGATCGCCGGCCATCCGGTCCTCCTGGTCGACGAGCCGACCGCCTCGCTCGACTCCGTCAATCGCCAGACCGTTCTCGCGCTGCTGCAGGAGGCGCGCGACGCCGGCGCTGCGATCGTGGCCATCTGTCACGATGACGTCACACGCGCCGCGCTGGCGACCCGCTATTACAAGATCCCATTGAGAGTACAGGCTACGTGATGCGCGAAACCGTCCTCACCGGATGCCGGATCGTCACCCATGACGAGGTGATCAGGGGCAGTCTGCTGCTGCGCGACGGCACCATCGTTTCGATCGACCACGGGCGAAGCGCCGGACCGGGTGCGATCGACTGCGACGGCGACGTGATCATCCCCGGCATGATCGAGCTGCACACCGACAATCTCGACAAGCACATCGCGCCGCGGCCGAAGGTACATTGGCCGGCCGCATCGGCGGTAATCGCCCACGATGCGCAGATCGCGACCGCCGGGATCACCACCGTCTTCGACTCGATCGCCGTCGGCGACATCGAGCAGAGCAGCGACCGCATCAAGACGCTGACCGACATGGTCGAGGGACTGACCGCCTGCCAGCGCCAGGAGATGCTGCGGGTCGAGCATTACCTCCACCTCCGCTGCGAGATCTCCCATGGCGGGCTGCAGGACTATCTCGACCAGATCTCCGACCATCCCAGCCTGCATCTGCTGTCGCTGATGGACCACACGCCCGGCCAGCGGCAATTCGCCGACATGCGGCAATACGAGAACTACTACAAGAACAAGTATCACCTGAGCGACGGCGCGCTCGAGGCCTTTATCGAACGCTGCCGCGCCGATCGCGACCGGCATGGCGACGCCAACCGTGCGGCGGTGATCGCGCTAGCCCGCGCCCGCGATATCAAGCTCGCGAGCCACGACGACGCCACCGCCGCGCATGCGGACGAAGCCGCGAAAGCCGGTGCCGTGGTGGGCGAGTTCCCGACCACCTTCGAGGCCGCGGCGGCTCTGCGCGAACACGACATCGACATCCTGTCCGGCGCGCCCAACGTGGTGCGCGGCGAATCCCATTCCGGCAACGTCTCCGCACTCGCGCTGGCGGAACGCGCGCTGGTCGACATCCTCTCGTCGGACTACGTGCCGGCGAGCCTGTTGCCGGCGACCTTCCGCCTGGTCGAGGAGCTGGACTACGCGCTCCCCGACGCGGTGCGGCTTTCGACCGCCAATCCTGCCGCAGCGATGGGCTTTGACGACCGCGGGCGGATCGAGATCGGCCGGCGCGCCGATCTGGTGCGCGTGTCGCAACGCGGCTCCCTGCCGGTGGTCGCCATGGTGTGGCGCGGCGGCGCGCGCGTCGCGTAAGCGGAGTTCGGCACATGTACGCAATCGATCAGGGCGAGCCCGATCATCCCTGGGCCGACGGCCGCCACATGACCGAACGGCCGATGATCCACCCGACGGCGCTGGTCAAGTCGAGCCGCCTCGGCGCCTGGACCGTGATCGGCCCGCATTCGCGGCTGCTGGAAGCCGAGCTCGGCGAATGGTCCTATACCGTGCACTGCGCCGATCTCTTCAACTGCGTCATCGGCAAGTTCTGCAACATCGCGGCCGGCGTCAGGCTCAACCCCACCAATCATCCGACTGGGCGCGCGAGCCAGCATCACTTCACCTATCGCAGCCGTTCGCACCACCTGGCCGAGGCAGACGATGCCGAGGTCTTCGCCTGGCGGCGCAGCCACCGGGTGACGGTCGGCCATGACGTCTGGATCGGGCACAACGCCGTCGTCCTGCCTGGCCGCTCGATCGGCACGGGCGCCGCGGTCGGCGCCGGCGCGGTCGTCACCAAGGACGTGCCGGACTACGCGATTGTCGCCGGCAACCCGGCGCGCATCATTAGGCGGCGCTGCGACGAGGCGACCGAGGCGCTGCTGAAGCGTATCGCCTGGTGGGACTGGAGCCCGGCGCAACTCAAGGCCGCGATGGCCGACTTCCGCGCGCTGGACGCCGCCGCCTTCGCGCGCAAATACGCCGAGCGGGCCGCCCTTCCGGCGTGACATCGCGATGGATGCGGGCCGCCTCGTCTATGTCATGGGTCCGTCGGGAGCCGGGAAGGACAGCGTGATCGGCTTTGCCCGCGACGCCTGCGATCCCGAGCGCGTCGTCTTCGCCCACCGCTACATCACGCGGCCGGTCGTCGCGGATGCCGAGAACCACATCGCCCTGACGGAGCGGGAATTCACCGCGCGGGTCGCGGCCGGCTGGTTCGCGTTGCATTGGGAAAGCCACGGCCTCCGCTACGGGATCGGCTGCGAGGTCGATTCCTGGATCGCGAGCGGCCGGACCGTCGTGGTCAACGGCTCTCGCGCTTATCTGCCCGACGCCATGCGGCGCTATCCCTCTCTCTTGCCGGTCCTCGTCACGGCGCCGGTCGCGGTGCTGGAAGCGCGGCTGCAAGCCCGCGCCCGCGCCTCCGACGGCGACTTGCGGCGGCGTCTCGACCGCACGGTCGAACTCATGGGCGCGGACGATCGCATCGTCGAGATCGACAACAGCACCACGCTCGCTGCCGCGGGGCAGGCGCTCCTGGGGCTTCTGTTGAGCGACCGGGTTTCGTCTTGAATCGTCATGTGGGCTTGGCCCGGGGAGAATGGCCATTACACACTAAACGCAGGACCACCCGCGAAAAGCCTAGGAAACCTGCGGCGTTTACCGCGAGGTAACGAGTTCCGCTGATGATCCAATATCCCAAGTGTTCTCCGATCAGTTGGGTTTGGACATGGCCAATCGCTCAGAACCGATCGCGGCGTCACGCGTCACGTCGTTGAAGCAGCTTCGCCGACGATACCCGAGCGAGGCGGCATGCCGCGCGTTCTTCGAGAGCTTGCGCTGGCCTCACGGGCCGAGGTGTCCCAGGTGCGCCCATGACGTTTTCTGGCGGCTGGAGGGCATGAAATGCCGGCCCGGGCTCAGGCAATGCCAGAAGTGTCGGTATCAATACACGGTGACCTCGGGCACGCCAATGCATTCGAGCAAGCTCCCGCTCTGGACCTGGGTCCAGGCGCTCTATCTCATCGTCACCTCGAGCAAGGGGATCTCCTCGGTCGTGATGTGCCGGATCCTGGGGACGACCCAGGCGACGGCCTGGCGACTGGGGCATTCGATCAGGGAGATGATGCACGACCGAGACGGCAAGGGACCGCAACTCAGGGGCATCGTCGAGGTCGACATCAAGTATCTCGGCGGGGCGCCAAGGAAGCGCAAGGACGGTACGCCGAACCCGCGCGGCAAGGGCACGTCCAAGGCCAAGATTCTAGTTGCCGCGGAACGTGATGGCTCGGTCAAGGGCACTGTCATTCCATCGGAATCCGCAAAGGACATCGCTGCGGCGACGGCCGGGACCATCGAGTGCGGCAGCTGGATCATGAGCGATTCCCAGAGCTCCCTCAGGACCGCTTTCCAACCGATCGCCGACATGTACGAGACCGTCAACCACAGCGCCGGCGAGTATGCGCGGGACGGCGTATACGCCAGCACCGCCGACGGCTTCGGCTCCATTCTGGAGCGGGCCAAGTTCGGTGTCTGGCACCGGTTCAGCGAGAAGCACGTGCAGCGCTATGTCGATGAGACCGCCTTCCGCTGGTCGAACCGCCTCCGGAAGAAGACGAAGTCGAAGACGGGAAAGATCCGGAAGGTCATTCTTCTGGTCCCGGTCGAGAAGCAGTTCGCCGAGCTCGTCAGGGCCGGGCTTGGGCGCCGCATCAGCCGGACACCGCGATACGGCTTCAGAACCTTCCCCTCGATGACGCCCATAGTCGCCTGAGCCGGTCCCGTCAATGCGACTTGATCACGACCAGCGAATCAGCCGACTCTTCTGATCCAACCTCGGCTCGTGGAATGATCACCGATCAAGGCGTCGCCACGAAACCGTCCACAAAATGACCAAAATTAGCGCGAGTCTCGCTTACAATCGTTCGCGCAACCGACCGTTGGGGGAGGCGTGTTATGCGGTTCCGAGCAATCGTGGCGCTGGTCGCCATCGCCTGCTGCACGTCGGTCGTGGCGCTGTCGGCCCGCGCCGATTGGGAATACACGAAGTGGGGCATGACCAAGGAGGAGGTCATCGCCGCCTCCAAGGCCGCGGCTGAAGCAGAGCACGATCGCAATCCTGCCCGCATTGCCGCAGTGCCGACCGAGAAAATCCTGCCCCGCTTTGCCGGGAGTGGGGGTCCCGAGCCGGATCTGGTAGCCTTCCACAGGGTCGATGAGTTCGGGTTCACCGCACTCTTCTACTTCGACCAGACAGGATTGCAGGCCGTCAACCTGATGCTCAACGACGCGAGTGAGGGCGACGCGCTCTACGCTTGGTTGACCAGCAAGTGGGGCCGGTCGCCGTCTAGCCAGAGTGGCCCCATCGGGACCGGGGAGTTCTGGCAGCGGAAGGACGATTGGATCACTTTCGGTCTGATGCGCAAAGGCAACGGAGATCCGGGCTTGGTCTCGCTGATGTACTGGCGACCGGGAAGCATGAAATAGCGCTGGCATGACGCGGTGGTTGAACCTCCGTGCGCGTCCATCCCCTCGCTGGAAGCTGAGGCTCATTCCTGCGTTTAGTGTGTAATGGCCGGGAGAATTGCGTTCTTGGAACGAAACGAGTACAATGCTCCAGTGTGCTTCCGCTGCGGCTCGCCGCGTGCATCAGGCTCCAACCCAGACAGGACCCAGACGGAATGACGACTCCCGCTCCCCTGTCGAAACGTGATTTTTGCAAGCTTGGTCAGAGGGTTATCGCGCCGGATGGGCCGACCAAAGGAGGGTGGCGGTAAAACTGAGTTCGGCGTTTCACCGTGATCTTGATTGCCGGGCTCGACTGGCAATGGCGCGCCGAATGAACCAGGTGTCCGGGGTGCTGTCACTCTAGCTGAGCTTGGCGCGCAGCACCGCCGAGCCGCGCTCCGCAACCAGCACCACGATGAAGACGATGATCAGCAGCAGCGACACTTCCTGGTATTGGAAGAGGTTCATCGCGCTCAGCAGCTGGAAGCCGATCCCGCCGGCGCCGACGAAACCGAGCACCAGCGACGAGCGGATGTTCTCATCGAGCCGATAGAGCGTGATGCCGAGCAGCGAGGGGATGACCGACGGCAGGACCGCATGGGTGAAGACCTGGGAGCGGCGCGCGCCGGTCAACGCCAGTGCCTCCACCGGGGCCATGTCCATCTGCTCGATCGTCTCGGCGAACAGGCGGCCCAGCATGCCGATCGAATGCACCGAGATCGCCAGCGCGCCCGGGAAGGGACCGAGGCCGACCGCTGCGACGAAGATGAGAGCCCAGACGAGATCGGGCACCACGCGGCAGAGGCTGATGAGGCCGCGGGCGAGATAATAGACCCAGCGCGCCGGCGTCACGTTGGCGGCGGCCAGCACGGCGAGCGGCAGCGCCATGATGACGCCGGCAACGGTGCCGAAGATCGCGATGTCGATGGTCTCGAGCGTGGGCCACAGCTCGCTGTGGAATTTGGAGAAATCGGGCGGCAGGGCGCGGCTGATGATGTCGGCCATGCCATGGGCGCCGGTGATCAGGTCCTGCGGCCGCGCCTCGACCACATAGAGCGACTGCACGATGACCGCGATCACGACCAGAAAGACCGTGAACTGGATGGCGCCGCTGATGCCCTTGCCGCCGAGCCTGCTCGGTGCTCCGCTGGCGCGGATCCGCTCCTCCACCGTCGTCATCAGGCTCAGGCCGCTTCGCTTATATAGAGGTCGCGGACCCGCTCGCGCGCCAGATCGTCCTTCGGCAGGTCGAAGGCGACTCTGCCGTCGCGGATGCCGACCACCCGGTCGGCGTGGCCATAGGCGAGGTCGACCTGATGCAGCACGCAGAGGACGGCAAGGTTGTCGGTCCTCGCCAGCCGCTTCAGCAGACGCATGATCTCCTCGGCCGCCTCCGGATCGAGGCTGGCCACCGGCTCGTCGGCCAGGACGGCGCGCGGGCGCTGTGCCAGAGCGCGGGCGATCGCCACGCGCTGGGCCTGACCGCCCGAGAGCGTGCTCGCGCGCTGCCCCGCGAGATGCACGAGACCGACGGCGTCGAGATGGTGGAGGGCGGACGCCATCTCCGCGCGCGGCAACCGACCGAGCGAGGTCATGATGCTCGAATAGTGACCGAGCGCCCCCGAGGCCACATTGGCGCAGACGCTGCGCCGCCGCACCAGGCTCGCATGCTGGGAGATGAGCGCCAGGCTGGTGCGTGCCTGGCGCAGCTCCTCGCCGGAGAGCGCGGTGATGTCGCGGCCGGCGACCGAGACCTGGCCGGCCGTCGGAGTGAGGGTGCGGGTCAGGCAACGCAGCAGCGTGGTCTTGCCGCTGCCGTTGCCGCCCAGAAGGATGACCAGCTCCCCGGGCTGAACGGTCAGATCCACGCTGGTGAGAGCCTGCTTACCGTTTGGGTATCTCAGGCTGAGGCCGCGAACCTCGAGCATTGCGCTTCTCCGCGCCGGTGGATGACCGTTCGAGTCCTAGAGGCGGATCAATCCAGCTTCGCGAGATCGATGTTCAGCGTCTTCACCAGGTCGCGGATGTTGTCGTAAGCGCTGTCGGTCTGCGGCACGAGCTTGCCGGCCCCGTCGCCGATGATCTTGCGGTCGTCGGCGGAAAGCTGCGACAGGTCGATGCTGAGCACGGCGTCGGAGAGGCGCTTCTTGAAGCCGGCGTCGATGTCGCCGCGGATCGCGATTGGATCGATCGGAATCGGGTCGGACTTCCACAGGAAGACCACGTCGCCGTCCTTGTAGGCGCCACGCTGGGTGGCGGCTTCGATCTGCTGGCTGTTGAGCTCGCCGGCATCGACCTTGTGGTTGTGGATGGCCTCGAAGGACGCGGTGTGGCTGCCGGCGAAGAGCGCCTTCACGTCATTGTCGGGATCGATCCCGTTCTTGCGCAGCGCATAGGCCGGGAAGAGATGGCCCGAAGTCGAAGCCGGATCGGAATAGGCAAAGGACTTGCCCTTCACATCCGCAAGCGTCTTCAGGTCCGAGCCCTGCCAGGTGACGATGCTGGCCCAATAGGTGGAAGGCTTGCCGTCCTTGTCGGCGAAGGTGGCGACCGCATCGGCCTTGGCCACCTGATGCGCCAGCACATAGCCGAGCGGGCCGAACTCGCCCAACTCGAGCTTGCCGCTGCGCATCGCCTCGATCTCGGCATTGTAGTTGGTGGTGACGAAGACCTTCACCTCGCAACCCACCTTGTCGGCGATCAGCTTGCCGATGTGCTCGTAGATCGGTGCCAGCTTCGGGGCCGTGTCATAGGGTTCGACACCGAACCGGACCACGCCGCCGTTCGGGCAGTCCGCGGCATTGTCCGCGAAGGACGGCGAGGCCGCCGCGCCCAAGCAGATCACCGCGCTCGTGGTTGCGAAAAGAGTTCCCCAGCGATTGAACATGCCGCTCTCCTGCCCGTTTTCGTGCGTTGCGTTGTGCCGAGTCCGACGCTGAAGCGCTCCCGGAGTCTAGCCGGGGGCTTCATCGGCGCAGCACTCTAGGAGTGCGACATGACCATTTGATGAACTAGATGTTTTCGTTTTGAAGACGCCAAGGACTACCTTCGGCACAGGTTGCACTTGCCAACCGATCGCGGCGCTACCAGGCGCCGTGCGAGTGCGGGACGGACAGCGCGCGAAGGGCGAGGGACGCGCTACTGCACCTCGATGGTGACCGGCTTCGCGGCGAGATCGCGGTAAGGAACGCGGGCTTCGAACGTGTGGGTGCCGGGCGCGAGCGGCCAGCGCGCCGTCTCGCCCGGCTTGGCGAGGAGGAAGGGCTTGCCGTCGACATACCAGGCGACCTGCGCTGCATCGGGTGGCGCCGAGACTCGAAGCGGCAGGCTTGCGAGATCGGCGGGGAGCTCGGGGTTGCGGATCACATGCATCCTGTCGCGCGGCGAAAGAATGGTGATCGCGCCGGCGTCCTCCTGCGGCGAGAGTACGGCGTCACTCGCGGCGGCGGGTTTCGGTATGGCAACCGGCGACGGGACGGCGCGGGTCCATTCGGGCAACGTGTCGCTACAATCCGCCGCGTTGTCTTCATCCGAGCAGACCGCGCCGAGGCGATAGCCGGGCGGATATGGAAAAGCGAGCGAAGCGGCCCCCGCCGGATCGCCGTGGATATCGAGCATGATCGAGCGGGCGAGCTCTGCAGCGCTGCCGCCGCCGGTCACGTCGCGCATCGGCCCGGCATCCGAGCGCCCGACCCAGACGCCGACCAGGTAGTCGCGCGACCAGGCGACGGTCCAGGCGTCGCGATAGCCCTGCGACGTGCCGGTCTTGACCGCGACCGGAAACGGATATTCCGTCGAGCCCATGCGCGGGAAGCTCGGCAGGCGTGCGGAGGGATCGGCGAGAAACAGCGTCACCAGACGCGCCGCATCGACCGACATCACGCGGCTGCCCTTCTCCGCCGGCTGGTTGCGCACCCAGACGAGATCGCGCAGCACGCCATCGTTGGCCAAGGCGAGATAAGCCCGCGTGAGCCTCTCCAGCGTGGTCGGTAACGCACCGACCGAGAGCGAGAGGCCGTAGTATTCCGCCGGCCGGTCTTCGTCGTGGATGCCGAGCAGGCGCAGATAGAGGAAAGTCTCGTCGAGTCCGATCGCCTTGGTCAGATTGGCGGCGGGCACGTTGCGCGAATTGGCGAGGGCACGTCGTGGCGTCAGCACGCCGAGGAAGCCGCGGTCGGCGTTGGCGATGGTCCCGGCGCTGAAGGCCGTGTCCAGCAGGCGCGATTCGGGCGCGATGGCGCCCCGGTCGAGCGCCAGAGCGTAGATGAAGGGCTTCAACGTGCTCCCGGGCGAGCGCTCGGTCGAAGCGAAATCGATGGCGCCGGAGTCGGGGTGGAAATAGCCCGAGGAGCCGACCCAGGCAAGGATCTCGCCAGTATCGACCTTGATCACGACCGCCGCCGCCTGCTCGGCGCCATCATCCCGCCACTGCGGGAGATAGCGGTTCGCCTCGTCCTCGACCTGTTGCTGGATCGCAGGCGCAATGGTGGTGACGATACGGGGGTCGGAAGGAGAGAACGCCGGCGCTTCATCCGATCCCATCATGTGCTGCAAGTTGAGGATCGCGTGCAGCGCATTCTCCGGCCGCGTCGGGCGATCGAGCAGCGGCAGGTCGTCGAGCTGTGACGAGGCCAGCACGTGCTCCTTGTCGGTGATCACATGGTCGGCGGCGAGCGCGTCGAGGATGCGATGGCCGCGCTCGATCGCATATTCTCGGCCGCTGGTCGAGAGCGGATTCATCCGGCTCGGCGCCTGCGGGATTGCGGCCAGGAACGCGATCTCCGCCCAGCTCAGGTCCGCAACCGGCTTGTCGAAATAGAATCGCGCGGCGTGGGCGATGCCGTGGCTGCCGTTGCCATAAGGGGCAAGCTTCAGATATTGCCGCAACACCGCGTCGCGGCCGTAGCGCAAGGTTAGGAAGAGGCCGGCATCGGCCTCGCGCAGCTTGTTCAAGTATGTGCGGGGCGCCGGGTCCTGCATGCGCGCGACCTGCATGGCGAGGGTCGAGGCGCCGGAGACGCGCTCGCCGCTGGAGAGATTCTGCCAGAGCGCCCGCGTCATGGCGACGGGATCGACGCCGAGATGCAGCCAGAAGCGCCGATCCTCCAGCGCCACCGTCGCCGCGACCACGCGCGGCGGGAGATCGCCGATCTCCCAATAGCCATACCCGGCGTCGTCGGGTGCCGGGAGCTGCGCCAGGAAGCCGCCGTTGCGGTCGAGCAGGATCGGCGTCGGCTTCGGCGCCACGAGTGCTGCCTCGGACCAGCCCCAGACGAACCACGCGAGCGCGGCAACGGCGATCGCCGCCGCGGTCTTTCGACGCGATAGGCGGAGCCTACTGCGCATCCGCGGGGGCGATCTCGATCATCGCGCCGCTGGAATTGCCGTTGACGCTGCCGTCATACATCATCTCGGCATAGGCCGCCGGCTGGATGAAGTGGCCGACGATATGCGCGCGGGTGCGGAAGTAGAACTCATACGTGCCCTTGGGCAGCGTGTCGTAGAAATACTCCACCTGGTCGTCGAGGAAGGCGACGTAAGACGGCGTCAGGGTGAGCGTGCCGCTCGGTTTCGCTTCGGGCGGCGCGGTCGCGAGCGCAGGATTCAGAGGCTCCATGCCGGCCGCGAGCGGGATCACGATGGCAACGTGGTTGCGGTCCTTCGGGTTGACGATCTCGACGTGATCCTCATCGATCTCACCGATCTTGAAGGCGACGGTCTTGCCCGCCGCGTCGAGCGGAGTCTTCAACGGCGGCGCATCGCCCGACTGAACCTGCTGGACCTCGCGGCTGACGACGAGACCTTCCGCATGCGGCGCCTCCTGGCTGCCATCGGCCAGCGGCACATAGGTCGCCTCGGCGAGCACGCCGATCGGCTGGGTGACGCCGGGCGACACGGTGAAGATCAGCTTCCCCGCCCCTGGGTCGGGCAGATGCACGATCGGCTTTTCGCCGCCGACCTCGATCGTGCCGGCGGCGCCGCCGATGCTCGACCCGACTCCGATCATCGGATTGGAAGCGGGCTGGGTAGCGATGAACTTCGACAGCGCCAGCAGCGCCTCCGCATTGGCGTTGGTGGTGCCCCAGCCATCGCCGCGGCCCAAGGTAACCAGCGCGTTCACCAGCAGCTGCTTCTTCGGCTCGTCGTCGGAGGTGGCGACCGCCTGCAGCACCTGCGCGACCGTGCGGCTCTCCGAAGGCAGGATCAGCGCGTTCCCGGCCATGGCGTTGGTCTGCAGTCCGCCATAGATCTCCTTGCCCTGATAGAGCCTTGTCACGATGCCGGCCCAGGTCTTGGTGGTGAGATCGGCAAGCGTCGCGGGATCGGTCGAGGAGGACTGCCTCAAAGCTTCGGTCACCTGGGCCAAAGCCTCGAGGTCCAGCCACCGGGTCTTGTGCGCGAGCTCGGCAGCGTAGGCGTCATCGGCCTTGCCGGCCTCGGCGAGCGCGGTCAGCGCCCAGACCCGCTCGGCATATTCGATGCCGGAGATGAAGTTGCTGTAGTCGGAGCGCAGCGCCTGCGTCAGCGCGTCGATCTGCTTCGAGAGCAGCGCGTCGTCGACCGTATAGCCGGCGTCGCGCGCCTCGACCAAGAACTGCACCGACCAGGCGGTGAGGAAGACGTAGCCCTTGGATCCCGGCCAGAACGAGACCAACCCGTCGTCGTTGGTCGCCTTGGTGATGTATGTCATCGTGTCCGCGACGTCGCGGTCGATGCGGTCGAGCTTGCCGCCGAGCATCAGCGTGTCGCGGAACTTCTTCAAGGCGAGCTCCGCGCGCGTGAGGCTGATACGCTGCTCGGTGCAGCCATAGGGATAGGCCTGCAGATAGTCGAGCGCCGCCGCCATGCGGAGCAGCGCCGGCTGGCTCGAGAGCAGCACGTTGCGGCGGAGCGTGCCGGCGCGGACCGGCTCGGTGATCTCGGGAATGGTGACCGGCTGGTCCGCCGTAAGATCGGCGAGCGTCCGGAGGTCGACCGGGCGGCGATCGGGCTGGATCGGGAGATCGATCGAGACCGCGTCGCGCGACTGGTCGTTGCTGCGCTCGACTCCGAGCATCACGTTGACCGACCGCCGCGCCAGCTCGCCTTCCGGCGTGTATTGCGGGGTCGGCACCGAGACCGGGAAATCGAGATGCACCGGCGTGTCGGTGGTCCAGGTGAAACCCTGCTTCGGTTGGCCGGAGAGTGTCAGGCCGTCGGCGCGGAGCTCGGCGCGGCCGGGACCGCCGTCGCCCTCGATGATGCGCCCGAGACCGGCAAGCGTGAACTGGTCGCCGGGCCGCACGAAGCGCGGGAAGTTGGGCTGTATCATCACCGGTAGGCGCACGCGGAGGCTTCCTGTGGCATAGCCAAAGCGCTCGCTGCCACTCACGGCTTTGGCGCGAACCTTGAAGATCGAGAGCGAGTCCGCGAGCTTGATCTTGACCTCGGCCTTGCCGTCGGGACCCACCATGATCGACGGGTTGAAATACGGCACCGGCGTGAAATTCTTGCGCACGGTGACGTTGTCGAACAGCGACTTCTTCTCGGCCAAGCCCTGGTCGCCGCCCGGCTCCTCTTCGAGCGGCAGTGCGCCGAGCACGAGATTGCGCGTGTCGCGCAGTTGCATGCGACTGGCACGATCGACGATGAAGTCCGGCAAGGGATCGAGGCGCTGCTCGTCGGCGAGCGCCAGCACCGCCTGATCGACCAGCCAGAGCGTCACCTCGCCCGCCAGCGGCGCACCGGTGTCGTCGCTGAGGGCGATCTTCATGGTGATCTCCTGGCCGGGGAGCGCCTTGTCCGGGAAGTCCAGCTTCACGTTGACCAGGTTCTTCGCAGGCTTCACCACGACCCAGTTGGTGGCGGCCAGGGTCTGCGGCTTGCCGAGATCGAGCTGATCCGGCGTCGGCTGCGCGCCTGGCAGACGGCCGCGCATCAGCAGGAAATGCACCGGGATGCGCGGCATGTAGCTCGCCTTGATCGGCAGCTCGAACCGGCCGACGCCGTTGCGGACATGGACCCATTCATAGCGCATGCGGGCATCGGGCTCCTCGACGATGGCCAAGGCTTCCGCGTTCTGGAACGGGCTCTCCAGGATGAGGACCGCGGTATCGCCGCCCCTGTAGTCCGGCTTCTCGGTCGTGACCTTGAAGACCTGCGCGGGCGGGCGGGACCAGGTGACGGGCTGCCCGCCGTCGGCGAAGAAGTCGACAGCGACGCTCTGGCCGCGGCCCAACGCGTCGCGGGATTCCACCTTGAGGATATAGACCCCGGCGCCGGTGAGCTTCAGGTCGAGCTTCGAGGGATCGGTGCCGCTGGTCAGGGGCTGCTCGGAGACCGGTTCGTCTACGGTCTCGGTCACGTATTTCGCCGAGCCTTCGGTGAAGTCGCTGGCCTGGAGCTCGGAGATCCAGCGCCGCTTCAGCAGCTTCACCGTGACGGTCTTGTCGGCGACCGGCTTGTCGTCGATCCCTTGCAGCAGCACTTCGGCAGCGACCGAATCCGCGACTTTGAGATAGCGCGGCACCTTGACGCCGATGGCGAAGGGCGGCAACGCCGCAACCTGCTGCGTGCTGGTGACGGTCTGGTCGTCGTCGCCGGTGACCGTCGCCTCGATCACATAGCTCCGCGGTTGCGCGGACGGCTCGATCGCTGGGTTGAGATCGAGTGTCGCCGCGCCCTGGTCATCGGTGGTGCCGTCCTTCTCCAGCACGGGGGTCGAGGCGAACTCGCCGATGCCGGAGAAACGCGCGTCGGTCGAGTAGTAGAAACCGTCGCGCTTGTTGATCTGCCAGTCATAAGGGAACTGGGTGACGCGCCAGTGAATCGGCCGCTTCGAGACCACGCCGCCGGCGTAGTAGGTGGCGGCGAGCTTCACGGTGAAGGGCTTGTCGGACGGCGTCTTGTCGGGGCCGTTGAGATGCACCTCGAAGGTCGGCAGACGATACGCCTCCTTCTTGAAAGTCACCAGTCCGACCTGCTCCGGCCCATCCTCGGTGTCGAGCTCCAGCGTCACCTTGTAGATGCCGGTCGCCGTCGTCTTCTCCTGGAAGAATTCGTAGAAGCTGCCGTTGTCATTGATGGTGACGTCGTGGCGCCATTCGGTGTTGTCCGGGGCGGTTATGACGAGCACCGCCTTGGGATGCTCAAAGCCGAGCTCGCCCGCGGAATAATGCCGGAGATAGCCCTTGATATGGACCGGCTCCTCCGGGCGGTAGATCGGCCGCTCGGTGAAGATGTGGACGAGGTCAGCATCCGGCTGGGCGCGGCCGCCGAGGCCCTCCTGGGTCCACTGCAGCCAGGTCGCATCGCTGGCGCGCCAGGTGTTGTCGGCATAGGTGTCGGGACCGCGGGTCGGATCCATGACCAGCATGTCGTCGTCCTTGCTGACCACGATGCGCCGGACGTCGATCGAAGCCGGCGTGTCGCCGGGCGCCTGGTAGTCGACCTCGCCCTCGTCGTCGGTCGTGCCGCTGAAGGCTTCGACCCATTTGTCGCTGCGCGCGCCTTCGATCTTCACCTTGGCACCTTCGACCGGCTTGCCGGTGGAAAGCGAGGTCACGACGAAACGCACGCGGTCTGCCTCATCCACGGCGGAGAGACTGAGATCGGTCACCTGGACGCGGATCCAGGCGCGGGTGCTGGAACTGTCGATGCGCCGGAGGCCCACCAGATAGGTGCCGGGCTTGTCGGCGCCGCTGATATGCGTGAAATAGGACCTGAGATCGATGCCGAACTTGGCGGCCGCGCCGCCGTTCTGCAGCGGCAGCGTGACGAGATCGGAGACGCTGGGCGAGCCCAAGGCCTTGATCTGGTCCGACAGTTCGCTATCAGAGATGTAGCTGCCGGGCGCGGTGAAGGGCTCGGGTTCCTCACCCGGTGCCGGCGGCCGCGCGGACTCATCGACCGCGACCGGCTCGTTCGGGAACGGCCAGAACGAGCGATTCAAGGGGTCGATCTTGTGAATGCGGATATCGACCTGGTCGAAGCCGCGACCCTTCAAGGGCAGCATCTGCGGCCCATAGCGCTCGACGATGGCGCTGCTGGCGAGCCAGTTCAGGAAGCTCTCGCGCTCGGCGAAGGAAAGGAAGGCGGTGCTGCCGCTCGGCATCTGCAAAGCGCGCCCTTGCGTGTCCGTGAGCGCGGTCGGTTCCAGCGACACCTGGTAGAGCGTGCCCGAGGCGAACTTGCCGGAGACCGAGAGCACGTTGTTGACCACCGCATAGGTGACGTCGTCCACCGCGGGCGAGATGCGGATGAGATTGCGCGCGGCGATCGGGCCGATGGGTGCCAGGTTGGCCGAGAAGTCGACGGTGATGCTGCGGTCGCCGGCAGGGCATTTGATCGCGTCCTCGCGGCCGTAAGCGGCGCCGGTCGGTGGGATCGGGAAGCTCTCCTTGGGGCAACCGAGCGCGGTCACGCGGAACGGTTCGGCGGTCGAGAAGCTGATGTCCTGGAAGCCCGCGGAGAGGCCGCTCTCCAGCGAGAGCTTCAAATGCAGCAGCGCCCGCGTGCCGCCGGGGATGGGATCGTGCAGGTCGATGACATATTGCCCGGGCGCCGAACGGTCGGCGCGCTCCATCACCTTCACGTCGAAATCCGCATCGGTCAACGTGCGCGCGGTCGCGGCATCGACGCCGGGCAACGGGCGGAGCTCGATGGTGATCAGCTTGGCCAGCGCGTCGGCATCGAGCGGCTCCGGCAGGGTGAGTGCAATGGCCCGCACCGGATCGAGCCCGGTCGCCCCGTCGGCGGGCGTGGTCGCGGTCGGCGCCGACATGAGCGTCGCCAAGGTCGCGCTGCGGGAGCCGACGGTGAGATTGTAGCGCGTCAGCGGCGGCCACGGCTCGGCCGGCTTGAACTGCAAGGTGCGGGCATTGATCCAGGTCGCAGCGCCGGGCTGCGACGGCGCCAGGGTGAAGTATTTCTCCGGATGGTCCTCGGGGCCGCCGGAAGCGGGGCCCGTGTCCTGGTCGAAGAACACGGTGATCGGATCCCAACGCCGCAGGAACTTCTCCGGCACGACGACCGCGCCCGCGGGGCGCACCACGTCCTGAGTGGTCGCCGGGACTTCGTTGTCGGCCTGCGAAGACGGCGCGCCGAGCAAGGATGCGGCGACGAGCGCGGCAGCGACGGTCAGTCGGATGCCGGCGAGCGGAAGGAACCGGGCGGATGCCACGAATTGCTCCTAGGGTTTGTCTTTGGGTTTCAGACCGGCGAGCTCGAGATAGCCGCGCTTGACCTCGTCGGGCGGACTGCCGTCGGGTGCGGCGATGCCAACCAAAGCCGGCTGCACCTCGATCGCAGTACCATCGCCGGGCGCATCGACCGCGAGGAGATAGGTGCCAGCTTTCAAATGCAGCATCTCGATGACGCCGCCGCCGACTTCCGTACCGCCCGCGTCGAGCACGCGGACATGCGCGGAGTCGGTCGCGCCGCGCACGCCGACGCCGATCGCGCGCTCATCCTTCACGGCGAAGGAGAACAGCCGCGATTCGCCCGGCGCCAGCCGCACCTTCGGCCCCAGCCCCTCGCCGATCGGCGCCACGTCCATCAGCACTGCCTCGGCAGTGCCGGCCAGCGCGCCGTCGCCCGCGGCGCGCAGCACGACGGGGGTCGTGCCCTGCGGGAGGTAAAGGCTCAAATCGGCGCCGTTCTCGAACAGGCGCAGGTTCTGTGCACCCTCCGCGGGATTGAGCTGGGTGATGACCGGCGTCGACGTGCCAAGACGCAGGAACTTCGGCGCATCGACCGTGAACACCAGCTGCTGTGTATCGCCCTGCAGTGCTAGCGACGAGGTGGCTTTCACCTGGATCGCATTCGCGGCGACGCCGAGCGAGGTCAGCGGATCGCCCCCGTCAAGCCAGGCGACGACCGGACCGGCGCCGTGAGCGATGTCGATGAGCGCATCCCCAGTGACCTTCGGTGCCGCATCGCGCGATACCGTTCCGCCGTTGCTCAACGTCGTAACACCTATGATCGCGCCGGCCAGGCGCAAGGTCGGTAACGTGCCGTTCCCGATGGCCTTCTTCTCGCTGTCGGACAGCGAGACAGCGATGCGCACCACGCCATCCGCGGCGAAGTACTGCTTGAACAGATGTCCCGCCCCAAGATTCGGTGCGGTATCGGTGAGCGGGGTGATGGAGATGCCGAGCTGCGCGTCGCTCGACGCGGCGGAGAGAACCAGCAGCTGGTCGGCGCCCGTCTCCGCGGTGAGAGCCAGCGCCGCGTCACCCGACCAGATCGCATGTTCCGGCGCGCCGTTGGTGAGCGGTAGCACCGCAGTCTCGGGCGGCAGCGCGAGCTGCAGCCGTTTCGTTCCCTTCGGAAGCGCCAGGGTGAGCGCCTGATGACCGGCGATGCGCCAGTCGGCGGTGCCCCAGTCGAGGGCGGCGGCCGTCGGTTTCGCAAAGCCGGTCCGGCGCAGCCGCAGCGGCAGAGGCGAAGCGGCGTCGCCGGCGTTCCAGAGGTCGAGCACGAAGCCTTCTTGCCCCGAACCCGGCATGATGGCGACCGCCGAGCCCAGCGCCACGGCGAGACCGCCGCCGGCAACCGCGGCACCGGGCTGGCCCAGCCTCGAATCGGCGATCCAGAGCAGCGGCGCACCGTTCGAGACCGCAGGATCGGCGATCACGGTCGGGTCTGCTGCGGATCCGCGTACGGTGAGCGCGATCGCGTCGTCGCCGGGCAGCAGCTTCGATGCCTTGACCGACGCGGCAACTCCGGCCCGCGCGCCGAACCAGAAGGTACCGGCCTTGCCGAAGGCGACGTTGGTGAAGTCACTTGCGAAGGCCTTGCCTGACTCCGTGGACCACGCGATGCCAGGCAACGGCTGCTCCAGCCGATAGGCACCGGCCTCGTTGACGGTGACAGCGGCGAGGCCCAGCGACGGCACAACGCCGGGCACGGGCTGGAGCGCGATGCCGGCACCGGTGAAGCGCGACGCCTGTTGCGCGGCAGGCGAGACCATCCGCGTCTGCAGGCGGATCGGCGCGGTGCTGCGGTCGAGCGACCAGATGCGCAGGCGATACGGCCCCTTTGCGCCATCGACCGGCAGCGCGACCCAAGGCGAGCGACCGGTGCTCTCGACGAGGGTCTGCCAGCCGTTGTCCTCCGCCATCTCGAGGCCGAGCCCGACCGCGGGGCCGTTGGCGTCGGCGCCGGCGACCAGCACGACACCGTCGGCGGGCGTCAGAGGCACGATATGCACGTTGGGACCGGAGAGCTGCATGTCGTTGCCGACGGCGAGCGCTGGCTCCTGCTGCTCGGCGGCCTGGTAGATCGAGATGGTGGTCGCGCCGGTTCCGGTATTCGCCGTCGCCGGTGCTGGCTCGGCCGTGCTCTGATCGGTGCTCTGCTCGCTGGTCTGGTCGTTCTCGCCATCCTCGACCGTGTTGTCCGCGGGAGCCGCCGGAGGCGAAGCGTTGCCGCTGGAGGTGACATCCTCCACATGCAGCCGGTAGGACCCCGGCTTGATGCGGCCGGCGATGGCGAAGTTCCAGTCGTTCGGCCGGTCGTCGTTGGTGGCGACCAGCGCGCCTTTGGCGTCGTAGAGCCAGGCACGGACATCCCTCGTGCCGAAGGAGCCGATCTCGGCGACGGCATCGCTGCCGATCGAGAGCGGGATGTCGGCGGGCGGGGTCAGGTCGCGGCTGCCGCCGGGCAGCAGCTCGGTCGCGGTCGCCGTGATCTCGTAGTCGAAGCGGTTGTTGGGCTCGCGCGTGGTGGCCTTCAGGAGATAGCTGCCCATGGGCAGCAGGCCCTTCCAGGTCTCGCCGCCATTTACCTGGCCGAAGCCCTTGCCATCCGTCTCGCCGACGATATCTGCCATCATGCCGCGGGAGAGATCGATGGCGAGATGGGTGGGCGCGGTCAGGCGGATGCGCCACTGGTCGGGCGAGCGCGCGACGCCCTCCTCCGGCTCCATCCACTGGAACTTCTGCGTCATGTTGAGCGCCAAGTCATGCGGCCCATGGCCTTCGACCGGCGCCGGCGCGGCGATCGGCTCCAGCAGGGTGACGATCCGCGCCGCGACGGGTTGCGGCAGGATCACCAGGCGATAGGTGCCGGCGGCGAAGTCCTGGTCGAGATCCGCGTCGGCATTGGGCGCGATGACCGGCCAGCCGTCCTGGTCCTCGAGCCGCATCTTGAACGTGCGGCCAAGGCCGAGCGCGCGCAGATGGTAATGGCCGGCCGTCGGGATCGAGAAGGTGTAGACGAGGCCGTTGCCGGCGGCGATGGTGTTGCGCGCCGGCACGCCGGGCGAAAGCGCGCCGCCATCCATCAGCACGGTCTGGCTGGCGGCGACGCCCATATGGCCGCGGGTCTCGCCCTGGGCGGCGACGGTTATCTGATAGGAGCCCTGGCCGAGATATTGTTGCAGCAGGAAGTTGCGCCCGGTGCCGTTATTGGCCTCGCTGTCGAGCGAGACGACAGTGCGGGTGCGTATCGCGGCCTCGGTCTGCAGCAGGCCGCTCGACTCGACGCGATAGAGTCCGGGCTGCGCAATCTCGAAGCTGAAGGTGCGATGCTCGTCCTTCACGATGTCGAAGTATTGCGGCTGATCTGGAATGAGAGCCGGGAATTTCGGGATCGCCTGCAGCGCTTCGGCCGAGACCGCGGGCAGCGGCGTCTCCGGCGCCAGGGAATCCGGCGTGAACTTGAGGGCGCAGAAGAACGCCTTGTCCGTCGTGTTGCTGAGGCTCAGCACGTGTTCGCCGCCGCCGCTGCGCCAGGTGGTGACCGGCGCGCCGTGATCGACGGCGAAGCTCAGCGGCTTCGCATCCTCGGCGACGGCCGTGACCACGCCGTCCCGCGGTGCAATCACCGGGATGTTCAGACTCTGCCCCGCTTTCAGTACGACCGGGAGGCCGGCCCCGAGCCCGATCGGCAAGCGCCGCAGTATCACACCGGCGGAGACGCCGGGCTGCTGGTTGAGATAGAGCCTGTAGTCGAAGCCGCCGTCGAGATGCTGCGACTGCAGCAGCAGCGCCGTCTCCTTGGCCTGGCTTTCGCCATCCGGTTGCGCGCCGGCGCCGCGCACGGTGAGGGTGAGAATGCCCTTGCCGTCGTCCTTCGGCCGGCCGGTCATGATGTAGTAGCCGGGATCGAGCGCCCAGATGTAGCCGGAAGGCTGGTAGTCCGGCGCCTTGTAATTGATGCCGATGTGAATCATCGGCTCGAAACGGTATTCCGCCTTGGCGCCCCCGCCGCTATCGATCACATAATTCCCCGCCTCGGTCACATGGAAGTAGACGGTGACCGGCTCCAGCAGGTTGAAGCGCCGGGTCCAGACCGCGTTGGCGTCGAGCTCGGGTGCGTTGCCGGCGATGATGCGCTCCGGATAGTCGATGCCGGACTTGCTGAGGAGCACGGTTGCATCGACGCTGTCCTCGCCATAGCCGGAATGCAGCGTCTCGATCCAATAATCGCCGCCGCCCTTGAAGTAGTAGGTGCTGACGGATTCGAAATGCTGCAGGACGTAAGGTTTGCCGGCCTCGCGGGTGATGGTGACGAGCTTCCACTTCTCCTCGTCGCCCCTGCCGTCGGTGATCTCGGCGACCGGCGGCAGGCTCTGCTTGGTGATGATCCGGCGCGTGCCGGGGCTGTAGGGGCTCTGCCCGTCATAGTCATCGACCGCGATCGAGGCGTCCTCGGCTTCCGGCAGTTCCAGGCGGAAGTAGTTGGCATTGGCGGGGACGAGATAGCGGTCGATGCCGAAGGGGCTGGCGGTGAACGCCTGGCGGCCGGCATCGGCGATCTTCGGCACGCCCATGCGCAGATGCAGCGGATGCTCGTCCGAGGTCTTGGCCCAGACCGCGCCGGGCCCGCCATAGGTCGAGAGCAGATAGAGGCCAGGCTCGAGCGTGGTCACGATGCGCCGCACCGCCAGCGGCTTGCCGGGTTCGGGCTCGACCTCCGCCTCCGCCGGAGCCGCATCCACCAGCCAGTTGCCGTCGCGCCAGAGCCGCATGTCGGCGAGGTTGCGCCCGGCGGCCTCGATCGCCACCGCGCGGCGCTCGTCGATCTGCAGCCAGTAGGAACGCTGCTGGTAGTCGGCGAGGGTTGTATCGATCTGCTTGATGTCGGGCAGGCGCGGGATATCGGGACCGTTCAGCTCCGCGAACGGATGCACGGTGAGCGCCGCATCGCCCGAACCCTGGTCACTCGCATGGAGCAAGATCTTGTAGTGGCCGCGGTCGAGAAAGGCGTCGACCCGTCCGTCGCTGTTTCCCGCCTCGCCTTGGGTCTCGCCCGGCCCGGTCATCCGATCGACCAGCTGAATCGCGACGCCCTGCTGGCTCTTCACCGACACCGAATAGCGGCCGAACTGCGCGATGGATAATATAGTCTGCTGCTCACCCTTGGCCGGCAGCGTCTCATCGGCGATTCCGAGCACTGTCGGTAGGCTCTCGCGGATCGGCTGCGCTGACGGCACGGCGGGATTGGCCGCAGGCTGCGCACTCGCCAGTTGCTGCAGCGCACCGATGCGGTCACGGTAAAGGCCGGTGAGGCAAGTCACGGCTTTCGTCGAATCTGCAGGCGGCGTCGATCCCGTTGCCGGGACACCGCAGGCTGAGAGCCTTGCCTTCAGCCAGGCGCGTTGCTCCGCGAGCAGATCGTCATGGGCGCTGCCCTGGAGTGATCCTTGCAGCTGCGCATAGAGCGCAGCGAGGTCGGCATCCGCCTTTGCCAACGAAGCGTCACTACAGATCAGCTTTTCGACGGGCGCCTTGGCATCGGCGCAATTGAAGCTTGCCTTTGGCGCGTCAGCCTGAGCCGCACGCCCTCCGGTCGCCAGCGCCACCACGAGCGCCACCGACGCAACCACCCCGCCCCGCCACGCCATGCGACCGACGTACTCCCGCCCGGCCGATCCCACGCGAACCGGCCGAGATGATCGATTACACGTTGAACGTGTCAAAATAATGGCGCCTGGGCAAGAATGCGCAACAACACTGGTGAATATGTCGCGCGAGACGCCGCGTTGGTTCAGAATAGGACGTCGCTACCGGAGGATCAGAGAGCGATGGCCAGTTTCCTGGTGCAACCCCTGAACGAGACCACGTGGCCGGCTTTCGAGGCGCTGGTCGCGCGGCACAACGGCATCTGGAGCGGCTGCTGGTGCATGTCCTTTCATCCGGAGGGCATCGGCCGCCACAAGAGCTATGAACAAAACCGTGCCGAGAAGCGCGCGCGGGTCTGCGAGGACCGGGCGCATGCGGCCCTGGTCTATGACGGCGACACCTGCATTGGATGGTGCCAGTTTGGATCGCCCGAGGAACTGCCGCGCATCAAGAGCCTCAAGGTTTATCGTGAAGGACTGAGGGATCTGCCCGATTGGCGCATCACCTGCTTCTTCGTAGACCGGGCCTATCGCGGGCAAGGAGTCGCCGATGTGGCGCTCGAAGGCGCGCTCGGCGAGATCGCGAAGCTGGGCGGGGGCACGGTCGAGAGCTATCCCGAGGATGTCGAAGGCCGCAAGACCTCCTCCGCCTTCCTCCACAACGGCACGCTCGCCATGTTCGAGCGCGCGGGCTTCACCCGCGACCGCCGCATCGGCAAGGACCGCTGGGTCGTGGCGAAGACCGTCAAGCCGAAGCACGCAAGCGGCTCTCGGCGCTGAGCAAGCGTTCGGCCATCGCCTCGCAGGCGATGCGCAGGTCGGGGACAGCGACGATCTCCCAGAACGTGCCTTTGGTGATGGGACCGATGGCGAAGAGATCCGCGGCGGGATGACCGGAGCGATCGATCAGCGCGCCGGCCTCGGTCACGTCGAGGCCGAGACGCAAGGGATCGGGACGCGCCAGACCGGCATCCAGCAGCTGCTTCAGGAGCGGTTGATCGATCCTGGTGCAGTCGCCGTTGAGACCGGTGCAGTCGATCAGGCGCGCGCCGGCGATCGCGACCGTCTCCGCGCGGCCGCGCGGTTGCACGTCGACTACGACACCCTGCCCGTCGCTCGCGATGGACTGGACACGGCCGGCGACGATCTCGAGCTGGCCGCGCTCGCGCGCCTCCGCGATGCGTGCCATCACCTGCGGCGCGCCGCGATGCCGGTGCACGTCCCACCAGGGGCGGAGATGGCGGAGGAAACGCTTGCGATCCTCGAGGGAGAGTTCGTGCCACAGACGCTGGGTGTGCGGGCGCAGCCCATCGATCACGCCGCGCCAGCCGTGGCCTGCGCGCTCGGCGCGGTCGATCGTGCGCCGGACAAGCTGCATCAGCGCGACCAGGCTGCGCCCCGAGGGCGGCGTCTCGAAACGCCACGGCGGCGGCAGACGGATCTCGCCGGTCTCGTCCGGAACGGCGCCCAAATGCTGGCGCGGCAGCAGTCCGCGGCGGGAGATCGCGCGGATCTTGCCCTGATGGCCGGCGTCCAACAGTGAGACGACGGTGTCGACCATGGTGAGGCCGGTGCCGAGGATGACCACCGGCGCGTCCGCATCGAGGCCGGATGTCGCCCGTTCGTCCCACGGGTCGCCGAATACCGGCGCCGTGCTGCGGCTGGGTGGGAAGTTACCGATCGCGAGCACCGCAAGATCGACCGGGAGCTTGCGCCCGACCGCGAGCGTCACGACGAACCCACCGGTGGCATTTCGATCGACGGCCACGGCCTCATCGTTCACGATGGTGAGCCGATCCCCGCGCCGGCCGCGCCAAATTTCTTCGGCCAGTGCCTGTTGGATATAGGCGCCATAGAGGCCGCGCGACACGAAGCTGGTCGGATCCGGCGGATCGTCGCCGATCAGCGCGCGCATCGGCGGCTGCACCCGGAGGAGCCAACGCACGAAGTGGTCTGGATCGGCCGAAAAGGCGCTCATGTTGCCGGCACGCACGTTCAAGAGATGATGCGGATTGCCAGTGCCATAGGCGAGGCCGGCGCCGAAGCGCCGACTCTTCTCAATCAGCAGGATGCGGTCCCGCTCATCACAGCGCCGCAGGAGATGCAGCGCCAGCAGCGCGCCGGTGAAGCCCGCGCCGACGACGCCGATCGTCCGCGGCGGCTGCGCTGGCATGCGTTCCGGCATCGCGGCTACCAGTCGATTCCGGCGGGACGGATCTCGGCGCAGTCCTTGCTCTCTGGAACGAGGGACCACGCACCGGTCCCGGGGCTCGGATGGATCGGATAGTGCATGAGGGGACGCCGGCTGGCCTGCCGCCGAGTGCCGCGCTTGGCGCGCGGGCCGCGCCAGCGCTGGAAGGCGCCCATGATCAGCGCATTCAGGATGACGAGAGCAAGGATGATCGCGATGTCGGCCATGTGTCTCTCCCATCTGAAGTTGTCGGGGCGCGGCGCCCGATCGCGCGAAGGATCAGGCGCCGCGGAATCGCTGCCGGCCTACTGCGGCTGGTAGATCTGGTCGAACACGCCGCCGTCGGCGAAGTGCTTCTTCTGCGCATCGGCCCAGCTGCCGAAGAGGTCGGCCAAGGTGAAGAGCGGGATCTGCGGGAAGCTCGCCTTGTACTTTTCGGCGACCGCGGGATCCGTCGGCCGGTAGAAGTTCTGGGCGGCGAGTTCCTGGCCTTCCGGTGAGTAGAGATACTTCAGATACTCCTCCGCCTGCTTCCGCGTGCCATGGGCATCGACCACCTTGTCGACGACCGCGACCGGCGGCTCGGCGAGGATCGAGGCCGAGGGCGTCACGATCTCGAACTGGTCTGGGCCGAGCTCTTTCACCGCGAGGAAGGCCTCGTTCTCCCAGGCGAGCAGCACGTCGCCGATGCCGCGCTGCACGAAGGTCGTGGTCGACCCACGGGCGCCGGTGTCGAGCACCGGCACGTGCTTGTAGAGACTGGCGACGAAGGCCTTCGCCGTGTCGTCGCTGCCACCCGGCTGCTTCAATGCCCAGCCCCAGGCCGCGAGATAGGCCCAGCGTGCGCCGCCCGAGGTCTTCGGATTGGGCGTGATCACCTGCACGCCTTCCTTCACCAGGTCGCCCCAGTCGTGGATGCCCTTCGGGTTGCCCTTGCGGACCAGGAACACGATGGTCGAGGTGTAGGGCGTCGAATTGTTGGGGAGTCTGGCCTGCCATTTGGAATCGATGCTGCCCGAGGCGGCGATCGCGTCGATGTCATAAGCAAGCGCGAGCGTGACGACGTCGGCCTCGAGCCCTTCGATCACCTTGCGGGCCTGGCTGCCGGAGCCGCCGTTGGAAACCTCGATCGAAAGATCCTCACCGGTCGTCTCCTTCCAATGCTTGGCGAAAGCCGCGTCATAGGCCTTATAAAGCTCGCGAGTCGGATCATAGGAGACGTTCAGGAGCTTGCTGTCGGCGCCCGCCAGCCCTGCCCCAACGATCACCGCGGCGACAAAGAGAACCGCGCCATAGACAATTTTGTGAGCCATTTTCAACATCTTATCCTCCGTCATGGTTCCGCCCAGGTGAATTCAAGCTCCACTTGACTTGCCCCACAGCTTTATCTCTACTAGAATGATAGACAAACAAGGGTTACTCATGACAGGCGCGAGGTTTTCTTATGAGGACACGAACCCAGCGACTCCCCTCTCTCAACGGCCTCAAGGTCTTCTGGGCGGCGGCCCGGCATGGCAGCTTCGTGAAGGCCGCCGGCGAGCTTCACGTCACCGCGTCGGCGGTGAGCCTGCAGGTGCGCCAGCTCGAGGACGAGCTCGGCACCAAGCTCTTCGAACGCACCGCCCGCGGATTGGCGCTGACGGCTTCCGGCCAGCGCGTGCTGCCCGACGTCGCCTCGGCCTTCGAGCGGCTGCAGCAATCCTTCGCGGCCTTCAATGACGCCGACCAGGTGGGCTCCACGCTCACGGTTTCGGCCGCACCGTCCTTTGCGACCAAATGGCTGTTGCCGCGCCTCAACCGATTCCTGGCGGCTCACCCGGAGATCGAGGTCAGCCTCAAGGCAACGGTCGAGCTCGCGGATTTCGAGCGCAGCGAGGCCGATCTCGGCATCCGCTACGGTCGCGGCAACTATCCAGGCCTGGTGACGGAGCTGCTGATGCGGGAGATGATGTTCCCGATCTGCAGTCCGGATCTGCTCGCCGGCAAGGCAGCTGGACGCTCGACCGCTGAGTTCCTGAATGCCGCGACCCTGCTGCATGACGACAGCGCCACCCAGAGCGACGCGCTGCCGGGCTGGAAGATGTGGCTGCGTGCGGCGGGGATCGAAACCGTCGACTGGCGCAAGGGTCCGCATTTCGACCAGAGCGCATTCGCCATCGAAGCGGCGGCGAGCGGCCTCGGCGTCGCGCTAGCGCCGGCGGTCCTGGTCGAAGACGACATCGCCAGCGGCCGGCTGGTGCGGCTCGACGGCGCGGAGCTCCGCGAGCCCTTCTCGTATTATCTGGTCTATCCCTCGGATCGCAGCGAGCGCAGCGCGGTCAAGTCGTTCCGGCAGTGGCTGTTCGCCGAGCTCAATCTCGAGCGCCCGCACTGACGGCGCCGGACCGGAGACATGGCGGGTGCCTCTGGCCTATGCTTGCCGCCTTGTTCCGCAAGCGCCGGAGGTTCTTCGCGATGCCGCACGACCATGAGCCGAAATGGAAGCATGACGGCGTCAGTGTGATCCCCGCAGGTTCGCTCGACGGCAACACGGCGCAGACCCCGGGCATGGATCGCCGCGCTGCGATCACCGAGGCCAGGGTCGGGGCACAGAAGCTCTGGGCCGGCACGGTCGCGATCCATCCCAATGCCAAGACCGGCGCCCATCACCACGGGCACCTGGAGAGCGTTATCTATGTGGTGCGCGGCAAGGCGCGTATGCGCTGGGGCGAGGCGCTGGAGTTCACCGCCGAAGCCGGGCCCGGCGACTTCATCTACGTGCCGCCCTACGTGCCGCATCAGGAGATCAACGCGTCGCGCGACGAGGTGCTGGAATGCGTCCTCGTCCGGAGTGACGGTGAGGCGGTCGTCGTCAATCTCGACATCGAGCCGGTCGAGCAGCCCGACGACGTGAAGTGGATCGACCCGATCCACCGCAGCTGATGTCGGCCTGCTGCGCGGCGGCGCGATCCGGCGCCGGGTAGTCGACATAGCCTTCGGGACCACCGGCGCATTGAGCTTCGCGTCCCTCTTGAAGCGCAACGGATGTGGAGCGGCGCCCAAGGGACCTTGGCTCGAGGGAACGGCATGGTGCTGCTGGCGCTCCCGGAGTCCTCACGGCAGAATGGGAGCACCATGACGCAGAAACCCGTCGCAATGCCGATCGCTCGCCGCGCCGTGCTTGCCGGCTCGGCCATGCTGCCTTTCCTGCCGCGTCTCTCGCTGGCGGATACGGCACCGGCTTCGGACCGGTTCATCTGGGGTGTCTCCACCTCGGCGGCGCAGATCGAAGGCGCGGTCACCGAGGACGGTCGCAGCGAGAGCATCTGGGACGTCTATGCGCGGCAGCCCGGCCGCGTTGCCGACGGTGCGACGCCGGCGGTCGCCTGCGATCACTATCACCGCTGGGAGGAAGACGTCGCACTGATGCAGCGGCTCGGCATCGGCGCCTACCGCTTCTCGATCGCCTGGCCGCGCGTGCTGCCCGAAGGGATCGGCGCGCAGAACGACAAGGGCTGGGATTTCTACGCGCGCCTCGTCGATGCACTCTTGAAAGCCGACATCCGCCCGATGCCCTGCCTCTACCACTGGGACCTGCCGCAGGTGCTGCAGGAGAAGGGCGGCTGGTTCAACCGCGACAGCGCCGCCTGGTTAACGGAATATGCCCAAGCGGCAGTCAGGCGCCTCGGCGACCGGGTGAACCATTGGTTCGTCTTGAACGAGGCAGCGGTGCATGCTGTGTTCGGCCATGGCAGCGGCGAGCACGCGCCGGGGGTCACCGGCGGAGATGCCGGCGTCCTGAAGGCGCTGCATCACCAGAACCTCGCGCAAGGATCCGCGCTCCGTGCCATGCGCACCGAGCGCGCCGGCCTGACGCTCGGCACCGTCTTGAGCCTGCAACCGGTCGTGCCGGATAGCGACCGCGACGAGGACCGGCAAGCAGCGATCCGCTGGGATGCGGTGTGGAACCGCGTGACGCTCGACGGCCTCATGCGCGGCGCCTTGCCGGAGATCCTGGCGCCGCAGATGGCGGATCTCGTCGAGGGCGACGACCTCGCAATCATCAAGGCGCCGGTCGATATTCTCGGCATGAACTATTACAGCCGCTTCACCGTCCGCGCCCAGCCCGGCTGGCTGTTCGGCATTGGTTGGGGCAAGGCTCGCACCGATCGGTTCACCGCCTATGGATGGCCCGTCGAGCCCGAGGGCATCGGCGAGGTGCTGCGAGAGCTGAAGGAGCTCTACGGCAATCCGCCGGTGCTCATCACCGAAAACGGCGCCGCATATGCGGATGTGCCGACCGGAGACGTTTCGAAGGGCGGCGGCCGGATCGACGATCAGGACCGCATCGCTTTCCTGCGCGATCACGTGCGCGTGATGCAGAAGGCAATCGCGGACGGCTGCAATGTGAAGGGCTATTGCGCCTGGTCGCTGCTCGACAATTTCGAATGGCAGATGGGCTACCGCATGCGCTTCGGCCTCGTCTATGTAAACTTCGCGGGAAATCGTGAACGCACGCCGAAAACAAGCTTCGACTGGTTTCGCGAGGTCGCACGATCCGGCGTTCCGGCGTAGACTGATCCCACCGATACGCGAAAGTAACCAAACGTTAACCATTCCGGGCGGAAATGGCATGGGGGTTTCTTCGGATCAGGCGCGGTTGTGCCGTCGCATCCGGGCAGTGCGAATCCGAGCGGGGGGAGCGGAGGCCAGCTGATGCGACCTTACTTTCGACCACTCTCCGGACGTCGCTCGCTGCTCGCCGAATATTCGAGCCAGCTCGGCATTCTGGTGCGCAGGCGCCATGCCGAGATGGGCTTGATCGCGGCGCGTCAGGAAGCCGAGCGCAACGCCGAGATCATGCATGCGGCGATGCTCGGGGCTGAAGCAGCAAACCGCGCCAAGACCGAGTTCCTCGCCAATATGAGCCATGAGCTGCGCACGCCTTTGAATGCAATCATCGGCTTCTCGCAGCTCATGCGGGAGCGCAGTCGGGATCTGAAGCCGAGCCAAGTCAGCGGCTATGCTCAAGACATTCACAAGGCCGGCGAGCATCTGCTGGAAGAGGTGAACAAGGTCTTGAACCTCGCCCGCATCGAAGCCGGACGCGCTGAGCTCCAGGAGGAATGGTTCGACGCACGTGAGGGCGCGATCACTTCGCTATCCTTCGTCCGGCCCCAGGCCGAGGTGAACCAGCTCGCTTTGCGGACGGAGATACCTGAGGATCTGCCCCTGCTTTACGGCGATGCGCACTATTTCAGGCAGATCCTGATCAACCTCCTGTCCAATGCCGTTAAGTTCACGCCAGGCTACGGTACTGTGACGCTCCGCGCGGGCGTCGACCCTGATGGCTGGCTTCGCGTCTCGGTTTCAGACACCGGCATCGGTATCGCCGAGGAAGACATGTGGAAAGCGCTGATGCCCTTTGCCCAGGTCTCGAGCGAGCTCAGCCGAAAGTATGAAGGGACCGGGCTCGGCCTCCCGCTCAGCAAGGGTTTCGTCGAGCTCCACGGAGGCACTTTGGAGATCGAGAGCGAGCAGGGACGAGGCACTACCGTCACGGTGCGTTTCCCGCCAGGGCGCCTCAGGCCGATCGACACGCTTGCCGAAGCGGCCGATGGCAATTCGGCTTCCAAGGGGACTACCCAATGAACGAGACCGCACCACTCTCCGCCGAGCGGCAGGCAACGCGCATCGGCCGCGTGGTCTCGGTCTCCGGCAGCCAGCTCATCAGCCTGCTCGACCGGTCTTTGGACGACGACCAGGATGGCCCGCTGCGCCGGCCGGACATCGGCGAGGTGGTAAACGTGCGCACCGCCACGACCATCGCCTTCGGCCTGGTGACAGGTTTGAGCATCCCCATCCCCGAACAGCTCGAGGGCAAGGCGGAGCTCCGCATCATGGAGCTGGAGCTGATCGGCGAGATCGAGAGCGATGGCATCTTCCGCCGCGGTGTCTCGGTCTTTCCGGGGCTGGGCGACGAGGTCTTCCACACCTCGCGCGAGGACCTGCGGCGCGTCTTCATGCGGGCCGGCGAGAACGGCGTGAGGATCGGCGTCGTCAATCAGGACAAGTCGATCCCCGCCTGCATCATGGTGGACGAGCTGCTCGGCAAGCATTTCGCCGTGTTGGGGACGACCGGCACCGGCAAGTCCTGCGCGGTCGCCGTGGTCTTGCGCGCGATCCTCGCCCAGCACACCAAGGCGCACATCGTCATCCTCGACCAGCACAACGAGTTCTCGACCGCGTTCGGCGATTCCGCGGAGCAGATAACGCCTTCCGATTTGCAACTGCCCTACTGGCTGCTCAATTTCGAGGAGATGAAGCAGCTGATCATCGGCGATTCCAGCCAGACACCCGAGATCGATTCCGTCATTCTCCATCAGGTGATCGTACAGGCGAAGCGCAACCTGCTCGCCATCAAGGACAACACGTCGACCGTCACGATCGACACGCCGGTGCCGTATCGCCTCTCCGAGGTGACACAGCTTCTCGACGAAGCGATGGGTAAGCTCGACCGGCCGGTCGATTCCGCGCCGTACCTGAGGATTCGCGAGCAGTTCCTCAGCCTGCAGGCCGACCGGCGCTTCTCCTTCATGTTCCCCGGTGTCACCGTGCGCGACAACATGGCGGCGATCCTCTCGCGCCTGTTCCGCATCCCGGTCCGCAACAAGCCGGTGACCGTGATCGACACCTCCGGCATTCCCTCCGAAGTGCTGAACGTCGTCGTCTCCCTGCTCTGCCGGATGACCTTCGACTTCGCGCTCTGGAGCGATCAGACCGTACCGATCCTGCTGGTCTGCGAGGAGGCGCATCGCTATGCGCCGGCCGAGGACAAGACCATCTTCGAGCCGACCAAGCGCGCGCTTTCCAGGATCGCCAAGGAGGGACGGAAATACGGCGTCTCGCTCTGCTTGGTCAGCCAGCGTCCCTCGGAGCTCGCCTCCACGGTGCTCTCCCAGTGCAACACGATCTTCGCGCTCCGCATGAGCAACCAGAAGGACCAGGAGTTCCTGCGCGCCGCCATGCCGGAATCCGGCATCGGCCTCTTGGACGAGCTCCCCTCGCTGCGCAACGCCGAGGCGATCGCGGTCGGCGAAGGCGTGCCGATCCCGACCCGCATCTGCTTCGACGAGCTGCCGTCGGATCTCCGGCCGCGCAGCAAGACCGCGCCCTTCTCCACCGCATGGACGTCGGAGGTCAGCTCCGACCAGTTCCTGCAGAACGTGGTCAACCGCTGGCGGAACCAGCGGTAGGCATCAGAACGCTTTCGCGATCGCCCGCTTCGTCGCGGCGATCGCCGGCTCGTTCCGCTTGTAGAACGTCCACTGCTTGATGCGCTTGCCGCGGATCAGGTCGGCTCCGGCCAGCACCTTCAGATGCTCGCTCGCGGTCGGCTGCGAGACCCCCAGCTTGGCGGCGATCGAGACGCCGCAGACTCCGTCCTTCGCGAGGTCGCCGTCCTGCTGCTTCGGGAAATTGGCGACCGGGTCCTTCAGCCATTCCAGCACCTGCAGGCGGCGCGGATTGGCCAGCGCGCGCAGGGCCCTGAGGCCGGGAGCTTTCAGGTTCTGGTCGTGATTTGGCATATTGCCATTTTGCTAATTGCCGAATAGAAGTCAACTACGGCAAGGGGGAGGTCGGTCGGCATGGGCGAAGTCATGAGCGAAGCCGAAGTTGACCGCGAGACCATCGCGCGGGTCGAAGGCGTGATCCGTCCCCACATCCGACGGACGCCGGTCATCGACGTCGAGGCGGCGGACTTCGACCTCACCGGCCGGCCAATCGCGTTGAAGCTGGAATTGCTGCAGCATGCGGGCTCGTTCAAGGCACGCGGCGCTTTCGCCAATCTCCTGACGCGGAAGGTGCCGCCGGCGGGCGTGGTCGCCGCCTCCGGCGGCAACCACGGTGCGGCGGTTGCTTTCGCCGCGAAGCGCCTCGGCCTGCCGGCGCATATCTTCGTGCCGGAGATCTCCTCGCCGGCCAAGATCACGCGCATCAAGAGCTACGGCGCGGATCTCGTGGTCGGCGGCGCGCGCTATGCCGAGGCATTGGCGGCGAGCCAAGCCTTCGCCGCCAAGTCCGGGGCGCTGCAGGTCCATGCCTTCGACCAGCGCGAGACCCTGCTCGGCCAGGGCACCTTGGCGCTTGAGCTCGAAGCCCAGGCGCCGGATCTGGACACGCTGCTGGTGGCGGTCGGCGGCGGCGGGCTGATCGGCGGCATCGCCGCCTGGTATCGGGGCAAGGTCAAAGTGGTCGGCGTCGAGCCGGAGGCCGCCCCGACGCTCACGCGGGCGCTCCAGGCCGGCCGGCCGATCGATGCCGAGGCCGGCGGTATCGCCGCAGACTCTCTCGCGCCCAAACAGATCGGCGCGTTGGTCTACCCGATCGCGCGCGACCACGTCGCTTCAGTCGTGCTCGTCACCGATGATGCGATCCGCGCCGCGCAGAAGGCCCTGTGGGACACGATCCGGATCGTCGCCGAACCGGGCGGCGCCGCGGCGACCGCCGCGCTGCTCTCGGGCCGCTACCGCGCGAAGCCGGGCGAGCGCGTCGGCATCGTGGTCAGCGGCGGCAACACGACGGCGGTCGATTTCGACCGCTGAGCCGTGGAATTCAAGCCGGGGCTCACTTCAGCAGCGGGGCGCCTAGGTAGCAGCCGAACTCATTCGGGAAGTGGACGCTGACCCGGGCATGGACCCGACCCTGGCGGTCAAAATAGCGGCCATGATCGGTCGCCGGGAAGACGCCGTCATGCCAGACGTTGGGGTGGATGTAGAGACCCTTCGAGCCGTCGAACCAGAAGGACTTGAAGTCCTGCGGCGCCACGTCGTCGCCGGGCAGCGCCAGCGGCACGACGAAGGGCGCCTTCTCCAGAGGGAAGAACATCTGGCCGCCGTCCGGGTGATAGTTGGCACGCCACATCAATGCGCGGCGACGCTCGATCGAGGCGCCGCGGTCCGATGCCTCGCTCGGTAGCCGGCTCCAGCCCAGCACGTAGTCCCCGGCGACCGCGGCGTTTTGCGCTCTGAGGATGTCGCCGACCCATTGGCAGGCAAACACGCCTTCGGTCGTGCCCCCCTCATCGCCGCTGTTGGGGTCGACCGGCCGCCAGCCTTGGGCCGGCCAGCGCACGATCTCGATCTTCTGCCTCTCGGGGTCGTCCACGATCTCGCCATAGCCTGCGAGCGTCGCCGGCGTGCCCTCCACCAGCGGCATGTCCACGATCGGCAGCACCGGCATGGATGTCGCCTCGGGCTTCAAGTTTGGAACCTGGATTTGCATGACCCCCTCCGCGGAGAACCGCTTTGCGACAAGTGTATAGCCGGATTGTGACAATTCAAGATGAGGTGGCGCGCTGCGGTTGACCTGCATCAACGACGACGCCCTCAGCCGGCGTCAAGCTGCGAACAGCCCGGCCCTTCCGGTGGCGCGCTTCAAGGTGACGCCGTCTAAGGGGCACGGGGCGACATCCACCAGGAGCCAAACAAGAATCATGGAACTCCCTCTGCAAATCTCCTTCCGCGGCATGGACAGCTCCCCCGTCATCGAAGCCCAGATCCGCGAGCGAGCCGCGAAACTGGACAAGTTCAACGACCGCATCACCGCCTGCCGGGTGGTCGTCGAGGCGCACCATCGCCACCATCACAAGGGCCGGCTCTACCATATCCGAGTGGACGTAACCGTGCCGGGTCACGAGATCGTGGTCAGCCGCGAGCCGGACGAACATCAGGCGCATGAAGACATTCAGGTCGCCGTGCGCGACGCCTTCGACGCCGCCCGCCGCCAGATTGAGGACCACCTGCGCATTGACGCCGGCCGGTGAGTTGTCTTCGGTGCCGCTTGGGTTTTGCGGGCGGGGTGCGGGATCGAACCGGCCCGATCGACGTTACAGCGATCAGGGCGCGCTGCTAGACTGCGGCCTGGCGCCTAGCCTTGAACAGTGGGTCCGGAAAGGAGACGGGGATGGCTGCGGGTAGGACTGCGGACGACGAGGAGGACCGGCCGGAGCTGACGGTCGATGTGGAAACGGTCTGCTTTCTCATCATCAAGGCGCGGGAGTTCGACGTGAAGGTCGATCCCGACGACCCCGATTCCGGTTCGAACCCCAGCGATGACAACCAGATCGACATTCTCGAGAATCGCCGGAGCGATCCGACCTATGCCGAAATCATGGGAACGCTTGAGGCCCTGAATGAGGACGAGCTTTCCGACCTGGTGGCGCTGACCTGGATCGGCCGCGGAGATTACACCAAGGACGATTGGGCGGAGGCCAAGGAAGAGGCGCGCTCCAACTCGTCGAAGACCACGGCGGAATACCTCCTCGGCACGCCGCTGCTCGGCGACTATCTCGAGAACGGACTGAACGAGCTCGGCTATTCCTGCGAAGAAGAGGAAGCCGAGCACCTCTGAAGCCGCGGCGCGTCAGTAGCGCGCGTACTGCTTCTCCTCAACCAGAGTCGAGCCCAAGAGCGTGTCGATCGCGCGCTTCAGGCGCCCACGCTCGTCGTTGGTGCGATAGACCGCCCGCGCCAGCGCGACGAAGCCGTCGTCGAATTCCTGCGCCGCCTCCTTCAGTCGGATATCGTCCTCGATCTGCCAGAGCGTCTCGTTGATCTCGCGCAGCGCCTGTTTGAGGCCGGCGAGATCCGGGCCCCGCCGCAGCGCCGCCGCTGCAATCGGCTCGAGCGCCGCGAGCTCGGTGCGCACGTGCGCGCGCGCCGTGTCGCCCGTCAATCGCGCCGACTTGATTTCAAGAATCGTCATTTTATCGATGAGCTCGCCCCAGGAGACCGGGACGCGCGGCGGTGAGCCCGCCGGCGGATGCGCCACCGTCCGCTCCAGCAGATGCACGGTGAGCCTTCCAACTGCGTCCGACCAGTCGCCGCGCTCACGTTGCCGGAACAGCGTGACGCTCGGATACCAGGGACTGTCGGTGCGCACGAGCTGCCAGCGCCAGTCAGGCAGCGCGCCCAGCACGAGGCAGACAGGTGCGGCGATCGAACCGGCGAGATGCGCGATCGCCGTATCCGACGTCACCACGAGGTCAAGGCTGTGGATCACCGCGGCGGCGTCGAGAAAGGCGTCGGGTCCGGAATCGAAATCGTCGCCCAGGGTTTCCACCATCATCCCCGCGGGGAGATCATCGATCTGCTCGAGGCCGTGGTGCTTCTGCAGTGCGATCAACCGCGCGCCGGGCACGCGGGCCAAAGGCGCGAAGGCGCGCAACGGAATTGAGCGGCCTTCGTCGATCCGCGAGGTCGGATTGCCCTGCCAGCAGAGCCCGATCTTGAACCCCGCTTCGCCGATCCGGCTTCGCCACCGCTCGATCCGCGCCGCTTCGACGACGATCGGCGTTGGCAAAGGCGGCGGCGCGGCGGCGAGGTCGGTGCCGAGCAGACGCGGCAGGCTCATCAGCGAGCAGCGGAAGTCGATGGGCGGCAAGCCGGCGTTCGAGACGACGGTGGTGGCGAATTCGCCGAGCCCGGCCAAAAGCCGCTTGAGGTTGCGCGGCACCATCAGGATGACTCTGGCGCCCATGCCGGCGATCACCGGCACGTAGCGCGAGAACTGGATCGTGTCGCCGAGCCCCTGCTCGGAATGCAGCAGGATGGTCTTGCCGGCGAGCGGCTCGCCTTTCCATTCTGGGAGATCGAGACACGGCCGCGTGGGGCGGCGGTTGCCGGGCTCGTCCTCGAGCAGCCAACGTGCCTCGTATTCGCGCCAACCCTCAGCGAAGGCGCCGCGCAACAGCAGCACGAGTGCCAAGTCGAAGCGCGCCACATGGTAGTCCGGCTTCAACGCGACCGCCTTGCGGAAGCAGGCCTCCGCTTCGGCGAGATGCACGGTCTGCTTCAGGACGACGCCGAGATTGTAGTTCACGGTCGCCGATTTCGGATCGAGCGCCAAGGCCTTGCGGCAGCAGGCGATCGCCTCATCGCTCTTGCCGGCGAGGCGCAGAACCTGTCCGAGATTGGTCAGGGCTTCGGGGTATTCCGGCTTCAGCTTGAGAGCGGCGCGCAGGCTCTGCTCGGCTTCGGCGAGACGCTTCTGCTCCTTGAGGGCGATGCCGAGATTGTTATGGGGCCGCGCCGCCTTCGGATTGAGCCGGATCGATTCGCGGAGCGCCGTCTCTGCTTCCGCATAGGCCTTCCGCTTGCAGAGCTCGACGCCGATGCTGTTATGCGCGTCGGCGAAGCCGGGTTGGAGTGTCACTGCGCGACGGAAGCTCGCCAGGCCGCGATCCTTCTCGCCGAGCTCGATCTCGACATGGCCGAGATTGTGGATCGCCTCTACGAAGTCCGGCTTCAGCGCGATCGCCTGTTGATACTCCGCCGCGGCTTCCTGCCGACGGCCGACGTCGCGCAGGCAGTTGGCGAGATTGTTGTGCGCCTCGGCGTAGCGGGGATCCACCGCGATCGCCTCGCGATGGCATTGCATCGCCTCGTCATAGCGACGCTCGCGCCGGAGCTGCGCGCCGCGCCGCGTAAGCGTGACCGCATCGCGCACCTCATCCGCCGGATTGCTGGTCCTCTCGCTCATGTGGCGCAGGATGGCACCGATCGCCGCAGCAGCGCCAGACGGCGTTGGTCGAAAAAGCAAGAGCGCCCAGGGTATGAGTTCTGGGCGGTTTGCTTGCGTGGTTCGGACGAGGAGATTGGTTGCGGGAGCAGGATTTGAACCTGCGACCTTCAGGTTATGAGCCTGACGAGCTACCGGGCTGCTCCATCCCGCGTTATTCGGTTCGATCGGGTCAAGGGCCCGGTTGTTGTTGCTGGCCGGCTCACGCCGGCGG